>NZ_PHUL01000001.1:318750-637500 GCF_002813425.1 Cellulophaga sp. RHA19 | reverse complement strand
GTTACCTATAGAAACAGCAGTTGCTGTAATGGTAGAGGGTAGGTTTCGTTTTTTTTGGACAACGTTTCTTAGGTTGTCTGCTTGTAAATCAATGTTGTCTAAATGTAAATCTATATTAGGGCTGGTGTTTATTTCTACAAAGGCTGCTTTTCCGTTTGCAATAGTAAGGTGGTTAATATCTATAGGTACAATATCTGTTAGTGCTTTAGACCAATCGTCTATATCTGTACTACCTGTTGTTTTGTGGTCTTCAAAAACATAAATAATGCTAGGTTTAGTTAGGTGCAACTCACTAACAATTTTGCCATTTAAAAGAGCTTTCCATTGTATAGAAATATCTGTTTTGTCTACAGCAATAAAAGGCACCTGAGACTTAGCTTCTTTTTTATTTAAATACAAACCATTAATAACATACGCACCTCTAATTAATGAAATGTCAATGTCTTTAACTTGCCCATAATACCCAGGAATTTCAGCTAAAACATTGTTTACATAATTTTTTACAAGCGTTGGCAAAAGTAAGCGTACCACTATAACAATAATTACTATTGCTAGTGGTATTGCGTACCTTTTCTTTTTATATATTTTACGCTTTTTCATTCTATTATTGGTTGCTATTGTTTGATTTAATTTCTAGATACTTTTCTACGTCAGATGGTGTTTTAATTAATTGGAATTCATTGCCATTTATTAAAATTGCATAAGCTAGTGTTTCCGGACTATTTTGTAATATTTTAATACAGTCGTCTGCCGTAATATCTACTTTTTCATCTCCATATATTTTAATAAAATTAGGATGATTTTGATCTACTAAATCACAAATGCTTAGTTGTAAATTATCAGCAATTTCTGCCCATTGTGTGCCTGTAATTTTTGTTTTAGAGGTGTCTTTTGTTAAAATATCTTTACTGGCAGACTCTACATAACCAACTGTTTGTTTTCCTATAGAGTTGTCTCCGTTATAAATTAATGTTATTTTATTACTATTTGTTGCTATTACTCCCATTTTAGTTTGTTTTAAGTGTTAAACTTTGTTTTTGTGGTGTTTTTAATGTTTTTTGGTTCCTTTTCCGGTTAAGGCATCTAATAAACCAGCTTTTACATTTATCCATAAATAATTAAAAAACGATTTTGTGGTATCTCTCTCTACCTCAATTTCTCCGTATCTATAATCTTCAGGGTTTGCTTTAGAGCCTTCTTTTATTAATAAATTACCTAACTTGGTTAAGAGCTTATTTACTCCCAATCTGTCCTTTTTTAAAACCTTGAACTTAAAATTGTTGTATTTAATTTTTAAATCTCCTGCAGATTTTTGTTTGTTACCACTAACCGTAAAATACATCTGTTGCATATCTCCCTCTGCTGTTGCTCTTAAATTGGTGTTTAAAAACGGATTTATACTTGCAATGTCTAAGTTTGTAAAGCTTCCCCAAGCCTTAAAGAAATCTGTTGTTTTATGTATGTTAAAACTCCAGTTTAATTCTAAAGGTGTTTTGTTCATTAATAAAGAGTTTGTATGTACTGTGGTTGTTTTATTGTTGTAATTATTTAAGTTGCTAATAGTTGCATTTATATTATTAAAACTTAGTTTTTGGGGCTTTATATGTTGCGTTAATTTTTCTTGATAAGCAATGTTTCCTTGTTGTATTAGAATAGAATCTACACCTATTTTTAATGATAAATCTCTTAACATTTTACTATACATTGGCTTGTAACTAAAATCGTCTGCTATAAGTTTATCTCTATATACTTCTAAATTTGGTTTTGCTATATATACTTTAGAAATGTTTAAAAGTGATGTTAATTTTGAATAACTAAATGAAGTGTTTTCTAGTGCTAATTCTTTAATTTTTAGATTGATAAAATCTCTTTCTATTGTTATTTTTTTTGACAACTCTTCTTTAGTGTATTTTGTTTTCAGTTGAAGATTTTTAAACAAGATAGACTCATTCTGTGCCTTTAATTTTTCAGCATTGATTTCTTCAAACTTACCTAAGTTAGCATATAATTTGTGAGCAGAAATATTACTGTATTTATATTCTAACGGATTCGTATTTTTCTCTTTATCAGTCTTAAAAACAACATCTTTTAAGTTAATAAAAATATGTTCTGCCTTTGCAGTAGTTGTCTTTTGTGCATTTAAAAAAGCAATATTTCCGTTGGTAATTCTAAATTCACTAATACTTATAGGGTTTGTAAATATGCCCTCTTTTTTTTCTTCTTTATAACTAGTTATGGTATCCAAAACTGTATATTTTGTAAGCTCTGGACTGGTTATCTTTAACTTATTTAGACTTAATTTTTTATAAAATAATAGGTCTACATAACTAAGATCCTTTATGGCTATTTTAGCAGCCTTTAATACTGTTTTAGTTTTATTATTACCTTTAGATTCTTCTTTAAAACTAATTTTGTCTAAACCAACGTTCCCTAATAAAAGATTAAGGCTAATGCTGTTGTAATTTATAGTAATATGCTGTGGTAAATTGTACTGTAATTGCTGGTTTATTTTATGCTTAACAAACCAATGTGCGCATAATAAAAAGACAAAAAACAAGGCTATTACTGCCGTTGTAATTTTTATAATATTCTTCTTTTTATTAATCATAGCTTGTGGTTAAATAGGCGTAAATTATACCACTACTAAATTCCGTATAAATTAAAAAAGGGAGTAGCCCAAGCAATTAAATCTTTAACTGATTTAAAAAACAGGCATAAAAAAAGCTCTTTAAAAGAAGTAAAGAGCTTGTAATTTTATAAAGTAAGTAGTTTTACATTTTTATAGTAAAACCATTTGCATGTTCTATAGTGTAATATGTATGGTCTGGATCATCTCTGTTTAGTTTTAATGTTCCTTTTACCGAAATTAAATCGTCCATAAAAAAGTTTGGTCTTTTGTCAAAATATAACTCTATAATAGTTTCTGGTCCGCCATTGCCACAAAAAAAACAGGAAGCCATAGGGTTGTTAGATAACATAAAAGAGTCTTTTTGACCTTCTAATACCAAAAAATAACCTGTAATAGAAATTTCTTGGCCTTCTAAAGCCAGCATTTTTTTAGTATACGTTGGCGTTAAAAATTCTCCTAATTCTGCTCCGCCTTCTGGAGTAGTGTAGGTAACACCTTGTATCATGTCTTCCCAGTCTAACAATGCCTGTGCAGATGTTAGTTGTGTAGAGCATATAAAAAATAATAAAAGACTTAACTTTTTTATCATAATAATATTTTTTTCAAAGGTAGTAATCCAATAATTATTCCAAATGTGTTTTTTATTTTTCTGAAGATAAAATTTTAGAAACATTTAGTTTAAAAACAGATAGCGAAGCCAGTACAGACGCTACAACGGTAATTCCTAAAGTAGCAACTAATAGTATGGCTTCCCACTTAGTTATTGTAGCTAAGTTAAAAGTATAACCGTAGCTGTTTTGTGCGTAGTTAGATATAATCCAAAGTCCACATCTGCCAATTAACCAACCAATAACATAACCTATGAAGCCTAAAAATAGACCTTCTAAAAGAACCAACCAAAGTAACTGTGTAGCTGTAGCACCATAAGTACGTAATAACGCTAGTTCTTGTCTACGCTCCCTAATTGCCTTTAAAAGACTAATAAAAATACTTAAACCAGATACTAATAGATTAGCAATAGCAATAAGCTGTATGGTTTGTACACCAACACCTAGTAGCTTTACCAAACGGTTAATCTCTAAAGATGGTAATGCTGCCTGCATATTGGTTTTATCGTTAATATACCTTGGCAATTGCATCATAGCCATTGGATTGCTAAATTGTATAAGTAATGATGTAACCTCTAGGTCTTCTTCGTGGTGGTGTTCATCATCTTCTTCTTCAGCGTGACCGTGAACATCCCAAATACTTTCTAAATTTGTAATAATTAAATTATCTACAACGCTACCTGTTGGCTTTAAAATACCAACTACTTTAAATGGGTGTCCGTGATGCTCCTCTAGGCTTTGGTCTGCTAAACCGTGAGAACTTAAAAAAGTATCTCCAATTTTTAATTGTAGTTTTTTAGCAGTTGTACTACCTAAAACTACTTGCTGTGATTTACTAAATAACTCACCTGTTGCTAACTCAGCATTGTATAATTTTAAGTAACTAGTTTCTGTGCCTAAAATGCGTACGCCCTTATAATTGTCACCATAAGAAACAGGAACAGCTGTTTTTACAAGTCTACTTTTTCTTAGTTTTTCGGCGTCTTTTAATTTAATATTTCCTGTAGGTGCATCTATATGTAAGACCGATGAAAGTACCAACTGTAACGGGCTACCTTTTGCGCCTACAACCAAGTCTACTGGTTTTATATTTTTGTCTAAATTGCCTTTTACTTGGTCGCTTAATTGAAGCATAAACGTAACCAAAGCCACACTTAAAACTAAAAGTAATAAGCTAAGTAAAGCATTAAGTGGCTTAGATATTAGATTTTTAAAACTGAGTTTTACAAGATTCATAAATACAAGTGGTTTTTGAACATTGTTTTTACTCTTTGGTCATGCGTAATTATAAGTAAATTAGCATTACTAGTATTAGCTTCTTCTTTAAGTAATGCAATTACTTTTTCACAATTTTTATCATCTAAGCTTGCAGTAGGTTCATCTGCAAAAATTACATTTGGTTTATTTATTAAGGCCAAGGCAATAGATAACCGTTGGCGCTGACCTTCACTTAAAGCGATTACTTTTTTGTGTAATAAGTTGCTTATGTCAAGTCTTTCAGCTAATTCTTTTATTCTAGTGGTATCTTTCTTTTTATCAGGAAAATAAAGTCGTAGTGCTAAATTTTCTTCAACAGAAAGTGCATTTATAAAATAGTCGTTTTGAAAAATGATACCCATTTCTCTACCTCTAAAGGCATCTAGTTCTTTTCTAGATAAATTTTGTAGCTCTGTGCTACCAACAGTAATACTACCAGAACTAGCAGGTAGTAAACCAGCTAATAAATGTAAAAGAGTAGTTTTGCCTACACCAGAAGATCCTAATATTAGCAAATGCTCTCCTTGCAGCAGAGAAATATCAGGAAAACTAAAACTGTTTTCTGATGAGTATGAAAATTGAAGTTTACTTGTTTTTATCATAAGCTTAAACACAAATATAGTAAGTACACACATACCGTTTTTGTATTTAAGAATTTATTATGAAATCTACAGTGGTTATAAAAAAGAAAAAGACCTCTTACTTAAAAGAAGTCTTTTTCATCACCACAAACCAAACAAATAAAACGTTGAATATGTTACTACTCAACAACAATAAACTTGTTTGTTTTTCTATGTATTTTATTAATTATTCTTTGTTGGGTGAGTTTATATTTAGTTTGTTATTAAATTCTAAAGTTCTAATAGGGAACGGAATGTTAATGTCGTTTGCATCAAAGTGTTTTTTAATTGCTTTAATTGCAACACTTTTAGCGTCTAATTTGTTTTTGGCATTTTCTGCATCTACCCAAAACCTACATATAAAGTTTATAGAGCTGTCTCCAAACTCTGTGTAGTAAAACTCTATTTCAGAATCATCGTCGTTTTTATATAAACTACCAACTGCTTCTTTTGTTAGTTTTTGAACCTGTTCTAAATCCGACTCATACCCAACACCACATGATACAACTATTCTCATACGTGTTGTTAGTGAGTAATTTTTAAAAGGGTTTTCTATTATAGTTTTGTTGGGTATAACCACCAAATTATTATCAAACTCTTTAAGTACCAGACTGTTTAAATTAATGTCCATTACTTCACCAGAGTAACCATTGGTTTCTATCCAGTTTCCTATTTCAATCTTTTTTCTAAACGATAAAACAACACCAGATAATAAGTTAGAAAGTGTTCCTTGCAGGGCTAAACCAATTACCAAACCAGATATACCAGCACCGGCAAGTAAGGTATTTAATGTTTTGCTTAAGTCCATTGCACCTAAGGCTAAAAATAGCCCTAAAAGAACAACAGCAGTAGCACTAATGCGCCCAACAAGGTTAGATATACTGTCTTGCGGTATACGTTTAGATGCTAATTTTACTACCCATTTGTTTACAAAGCGAGCAGCATAGTATGATATCACCATTACAATAATGGCAACTATTATGTTGGGTAAATTTTCAATTAAAGTTGTTACCCAACCTTCTATTTTATCATAAATATCTATAAAAGAGGCTTCAATTTTATTTTTCATATTTTAAAAATTTATAAGGTTATTAATTGCTTTTTATGAGCAATAACCTTTATGAAGTCATTTCTTTAGCTCTTATTTTTAGTTGGTCTTCTGTGTTTTTTCGCCAAGCATCTAACATCCAACTAGATTTTTCTAAATCTGCAATGTAAGATCCCATCATATCCATTGTACCTTCATCACCTGCTTCCTCTGCAGCTTCAATAGTAATTTTCATCTGTTTTAATATTTTTTGATGATCGCCTAGTATTTCAGAGACCATTTCTTTGTCTGTTATCAATGGTGATACTTCTTCAAGAGAAGAAATTTGTAAGTATTTACTAAAATTACTTACTGGGTGGTATCTTAAGGTTAATACTCTTTCTGCAACAGCATCAATTTTTATTCTTGCATCTGTATATAGTTCTTCAAATTTTTCGTGTAAATCAAAAAAGTTTTGTCCAAGAACATTCCAATGAAAACTTCTCAATTTTTGGTAATACACACTGTAGTCTGCTAAAAGCATATTTAGTTCGCCTACAACAGGCACTAATTTATTGTCGCTAATATTTAAATAATTCATAAGGTTGTGGGGTTTAGTTTGATTAAAAAAAGCATAATCATTATTTTCTTATACTTAATATGTCTGCAACAAAACTACTTATACCTATTAAATTGGTTTAGCTCTTTTAATTTGATTTTTAACTCTAATACTATATTTAGAAAACTATACCTATTATATATATAAAGGGTATTATTTACTTGTTTTTAAATGAGTTAAGAATTGGATTGATTGTGTCAAGATGATCTCTAAACAAGCTTCATCTTTGCTGTATAGAATTTAAGTATTCAAAAAAAATAATAGTATTAACCTTTAAATTAAAAATATTATGTTGAGATGGACAATTACGTTTGTGGTTCTAGCTTTAATAGCAGGAGTTTTAGGATTTGGAGGTATTGCAGCAGGTGCTGCCAGTATCGCTAAAATTTTATTCTTTTTATTTCTGATACTTTTTGTAGTGTCATTAATTACAGGAAGAAAAAGAAATATTTAGTGCCCCAACACAGACACATACACACAAAATAAAACGAAAAAAACAACAACATTAAAAGCAACAATTATGAAAAAGATAGCATATTTTGCAGTAATAGCATTTGCAGTAGGATCAGTATTTACAAGTTGTAGAGATACAAAAACTACAGGAGAAAAAATTGAAGACGGAGTAGAAGAAGTAGGAGACGGACTTGAAGAAGGAGTAGAGGAAGTTGGAGACGAAATTGATGATGCTGTTGATGATAACTAATAATTAAAATTAACATAATTTTAGTAAAAAAAGACAACCCTATAGTTGTCTTTTTTTAGTGTTTACATCGTATATTTAATAATTAAAACAAAAAACAATGAAAAAGATATTAGGTTTATTTTCAATCTTAGCACTAACGGTTTGTAGTGTACAAGCACAATCAATTTCTGAAAATGCAATTGGTTTACGTTTAGGAGACAATGATGGTTTTGGAGGGGAAGTATCTTACCAGCGTCATTTAGGAGAAAATAACAGATTAGAAGTAGATTTAGGATGGAGAGATTCTAATGATGTAGATGCATTTAAACTAGTTGGTTTATACCAATGGGTAATGCCTTTAGATGGTAATTTTAACTGGTTTGTTGGTGCAGGTGCAGGTATTGGATCTTTTGATGCAGGAGAAAACGACGGTACTTTTGCTTTAGTTGCTGGTGATATAGGTATAGAATATAATTTTGATATTCCTTTAATTTTATCTTTAGATATGAGACCAGAACTAGGATTTAATGATAAGTATTCTGATGATCTAGACTTAGATATAGCATTAGGTATTAGATACCAGTTCTAAACAAAGAATAAAATATTTTAAAGGCGAATAATTGTACAATTATTCGCCTTTTTTTATTTAAAACAAGTGCTTTACTTTTTCTACTATTTTTAGCGGTAAGTTGTATGGTGGGTAACGCAAAGGAGCCTCTAGCCAATTGGCTCTTTTTATAATGGCTTTTTGATGTGAAAAAATATCAAAAGAAGTTTTACCATGATAAGCGCCAATACCACTAGAACCTACACCGCCAAACGGAAGTTTTTTATTAGTAATGTGTATAACAGTATCGTTAATTGCACCGCCACCAAAACTGTATTTGGTTATTATTTTTTGTTGAAATTTCCTGTTTGTAGAAAAAACATATGTGGCAAGTGGCTTACCATAGTTCATAATATGTTTTTCTATATCTTTTTCTGTAGTATATGAAATGATTGGTAAAATAGGCCCAAAAATTTCTCCTTGCATTAACTTACTATCTAAACTAGGTTCGTTAACAAGTGTAGGAGCTATGTAATTATCGTTTGCATTTGTTTGTCCGCCAAAAATAATTTCTTGCCCTTGTAATAATTCAGTTAAATTGTTAAAATGGTTTTTACTAACCGTACGTGCATAATCTTTAGATGCCTCTATATCTTTGCCATAGGAGTCTAAAATACTTTGTTGCAAAGCTGCTACTAATTTATCTTTTACATCTTTGTGTACTAAAATGTAATCTGTAGCAATACAAGTTTGCCCCGCATTTAAAAATTTACCCCAAGCAATACGCTTTGCTGCAAGTTTTATATTGGCAGTTTGATCTACAATAGCTGGGTTTTTACCTCCAAGTTCTAGAGTAATGGGTGTTAAGTGTTCTGCTGCGCTTCTGTAAAATATTTTACCGACATTGGTACTACCTGTAAAAAAAATATAATCCCATTTTTGAGCTAATAAGTTTTTAGATACTTCTACGCCTCCTTCTACAACGGCAACATATTCATCCTTAAAAATTGCAGTAATTAGTTCTACTATAATTTTAGAGGTGTTTGGTGTTATTTCTGATGGTTTTATAACTGCCGTGTTACCTGCTGCAATGGCGCCAATTAAGGGGGCAATTGCTAGTTGAAAAGGATAGTTCCAAGGTGCAACAATAAGCACAGTCCCATAAGGCTCTTTATACAACCAGTCTGATGATGGAAAATTTAATAATGCACCAGACACTTTTTCTGGTCTAGCCCATTTTTTAATGTTTTTAATGGTGTAGTTAAGCTCAGCTAAAACAAACTGTGTTTCTGCCGCCATAGACTCAAATCTAGGCTTTTTAAAATCTTCATAAATAGCATCGCATATTGCAGCTTCTCTAATTATAATTTCTTGCCTAAGTTTTTTTAAAGCTTGTTTACGGTATGTTATGTCTTTGGTTTGTTGTGACTTAAAAAACGCGTGTTGCTTTTGTAGTATCTCCATCATGGTATGCAATATACCAAAAAAGAGCTTTGTGTATGTTAAATACTAGTTGTCTATTTCCTCCTGATTTTGCAGGTCTTTGTCTTCAAAATTCTCATTTGTAAGTTCTAAAACCTTTTGTAGCATTGGGTCAGATTTACTTTTTATTTCTGCATATGCATTAGCATCAAATAACTGATCTGCTAAAGTTGCTTTTAAGTATCTTTTTAAACTAACCTCATACTTGTAAAAGTCTAAAGAAAGATTGTTCTTTTTAGCGTAAGTAATAAACTCTACAAACAGATTTTCATCAACCTTAAAATCTCTAATAAATTCTTCTCTAGAGAACATATTATATCTAGACCTGTCTTTGTCTAAATGTTCAAAAGTAAAGTATGATATAAAACCATAGCTGTCTAAGTCTATAATTGCTTCTTGTTCATTGTTTCCAATAGGTACAAACTCGTCTGGTATAATACCACCACCACCATATACGGTTTTTCCTTTTGGAGTAATATATTTTAGTGAATCTGCAACTTTGATACTATCTGCATCGCGCATTTCCCCGTTTGCATAACGTTTCATTAATTCTTGGTAATAATCTACATTACCTTTTTTATAATCACGCTGTATAGATCTTCCTGTTGGTGTGTAGTACCTAGAAATAGTTAAGCGCACGGCAGAGCCATCGCCTAAATCCATTTCTCGTTGTACTAAGCCTTTTCCAAAAGAGCGTCTACCTACAATTGTACCTATATCATTATCTTGTAATGCGCCCGCAACAATTTCACTAGCAGAAGCAGAACGCTCATTAATTAATACAAAAACTGGTTTATCTTCAAAACTACCTTTGTCTGTAGCATAAGCATTTTCAATTGTACCTTTTTTATTTTTAGTAAACAAAATAAGTTTTCCGTCTTTTAAAAACTCATCAGCCATTTGCTCTGCAATACCTAAATAACCACCAGGATTGTCTCTTAGGTCTAGGGTAAGTTTGGTTGCACCTTGTTTTTGTAATGCTTTAAGAGCAGTTTTAAATTCTTTATAGGTAGACTCTGCAAACCTGTTAACCTTTATGTAACCAATATCTTTGGTTAGCATATAATAGCTATCTACACTTTTTAAGGGTATGGTATTTCTTTTTACTGATACAGTAAATGTACGGTCTTCTTTTTTACGGTAAACTTCTAAGTCTATAGTAGAGCCTCTTTTGCCTTTTAGTTGGTCTACAATGCTACCACTTGCTAGCTTTTTGCCAAATAACTCCTCGCCATTTGCTCTTAAAATACGGTCGCCGGCTTGTATGCCTTTGTTGTAACTAGGTCCGTTTTCTACTGTTTTAATAACTGAAATGGTATCTTGGTACATATAAAAATTAATACCTATACCAACAAAGTCACCTTTCATACTTTCAGATACTTCAGCCATTTCTTTTTTAGGAATATAAACCGAGTGTGGATCTAGCTTGCCTAAAATATTATTTACGGTAACATCTACAATACTGTCTGTATTAACATCGTCTACATACTCATAATCTATGTAGTCTATAAGCCTGTTTAATTTGTCTTTTTTAGAGTTGGTTGTAAAAAGACGCTCAGGAGAATCGTTAAAGTTTAACTTACCACCAAGTAAAATACCAAACGCTAAAGCTGCGGCAATTACAATGGGCCATATGTAATACATTTTATTTTTCATACTACTATTACAGTGGTAAATGAGTTAATTTTATGCCTGCTTTTTCTAAAAATTTTAATCCAGAATCGTCTTTGTAAGCATTTTGGTATACCACACGTACTATGCCAGACTGGTGTATAAGCTTGCTACATTCTTTGCAAGGAGATAACGTAATGTATAAAGTTGCACCTGTACAAGATTGTGTAGAAGAAGCTACTTTAGATATTGCATTTGCTTCAGCATGTAATACATACCATTTTGTGTATCCTTCTTCATCCTCACAAATGTTTTCAAAACCAGTTGGTGTTCCATTGTATCCGTCAGAAATTATCATTCTATCTTTTACAATAATTGCACCTACTTGCTTACGATCACAGTATGATAATTTTGCCCATTCCTGAGCCATACGTAGGTAAGCTTCGTCGTATTTTTTTTGTTTACTGTCTTTCATTTTTGTTGTAATGGCCACAAGATACAGGCTTTAGCTAACGCACACAATCAATAAAGGATAATTTTAACACTAAAACCTTTTAGTATGGGAACGTATCTATTAACATTGGTATTGTAATAGCTAATACAATTATAGATGCTACTATGGCATACAGCCACTGTTTAACTTTAAATAAGCTTACTACTACAAAAGTTAATGCAAGCGCTAAGACCAATATTAATAGTTGAGACATTTCTATACCTGTAGCAAAGCCAAGTAATGGTGTAAATTTATTTTCTTCCTCTGCCATTAGCATTTTAAAATAGTTAGAGAAACCAAAACCGTGAACCAAACCAAAAAAGGCGGTGGCAATAACGTGTAATTTTATAGATGCTAAAGTTTGCTTGTTTTTAGCAGCATAAATATTAAATAATGCTGTAATAAAAATAGTTACCGGAATTAGAAATTCTATTAAACCAGTGTCAGGTGTAACATATCCGTAGCTAGATAAGCCTAAAGAGAAGCAATGCGCAACAGTAAAAACGGTAGCTAAGAGTAAAACATTTTTCCAATCTTTAAACGAAAAAGGAATGGCTAAAGCAGTTAAAAATAAAATATGATCATAAGCACTAAGGTCTAATACGTGCTCTAAACCTAATCCTATGTAAAATAAAAACTGTTCCATAATTTCTTTTTATAAATAAATGATTAAAAATTAACTAGCTGATACCACGTTCTTTCTGTATAGTTTCATATGCTTTTTGTACCTCTTTAAATTTTTCTTCAGCTCCTTTTTTTATGGCTTCATTTTGAGTAACAACTTTATCTGGGTGGTATTTTTTTGCCATAGATCTATAGGCTTTTTTAACCTCGTCATCTGTAGCACTTTTATCAATCTCTAGTATTTTATAAGCCGTATCTGCAGATGCTACAAACATTGCTTTTACACTTTCGTAATCTCTTTTTCCTAATTTAAAGTAAGCAGCAATATCTCTAATTACTTCTACTTCTGCACCAGTAACAGAACCATCTGCCTGTGCAATGCCAAATAAAAAATGTACTAATTGTAACCTAACCTCATAACGTACACGCTGATTTAAATAGTAACAAATGCGCTTTGCAGAAATCTCGTGCTTTTTATTAACCTCATTAAAGGTTCTAAAAATGGCATTTGCTTTTTCTTTACCGTAAGTCTGTACAAAATATTGGCGTACATAGTCTAGCTCTGGTTGGCTAACTTTTCCATCTGCTTTTATAACAATAGAACAGAGTGATATTAATTGCATTTCAAAATCTGCAGGAGAGACTTTTTGGCGCGTCATATCATTAAAAACAGTATTTCCGCCTCTATTATTTTTACTTCCAGTAAGGTTGTCTAAAAGGCTACCAATAAAAAAGCCGGCAATACCTCCAGGGATTTTAAAAAATATGCTGCCTAGTATCGCAGCTATCCATTTTAACATACTTTTTTCTAAATTTTTTCAAAGATAAAGGTTAAGATTAAATGAAAAGTTAAGGTTTATAGAAAAATGCGACAAATTAGTTACTTTTGTAGTAACGCTTATTAACATAATAAAATTAAAATATATGTACCCAGCAGAATTAGTAAAACCAATGAGAGAGGATTTAACCTCTGTAGGTTTTGAGGAATTATTCACAGCAGAAGCTGTAGAAAAAGCAATAAATGCAGAAGGTACTACTTTAGTGGTAGTTAACTCTGTTTGTGGTTGTGCTGCTGCTAATGCAAGACCAGGCGCAAAAATGAGTTTACTTAACGATAAAAAACCAAGTAATACTGTTACAGTTTTTGCAGGTGTAGATACAGACGCAGTTAATGCAGCAAGAGGACTTATGGTTCCTTTTCCTCCATCATCGCCAAGTATGGCTTTGTTTAAAAACGGAGAGTTAGTGCATATGATAGAACGTCACCACATTGAAGGTAGACCAGCAGAAATGATTGCTGAAAACTTAAAACAAGCTTATGATGAATTCTGTTAATTAATAGAATTTAAATTATCTTAAAAAACCGCTCTATACATAGGGCGGTTTTTTTATTTTTGTAGCATGCAAAAACTAATATCATACCCGTTAACGGCATTGTATTTTTTATCCTTTGGATTATCACTAATCATTTTTCATCCTATACAATGGGTTTGTTTTAATGTGTTTGGTTACACCGCACATAAAAAAAGTGTTAGTATCTTAAATTGGTTTTTAATGCGTAGCACACACTTTTTAGGTACGCGTTATTCGTTTAAAAAAGAGGCAAAAATACCTACAGATAGGCCTATTATATTTGTGGCAAACCACCAGAGTATGAACGATATTCCGCCACTTATTTGGTTTTTTAGAAAAAATCACCCAAAATTTGTGAGTAAAAAGGAGTTAGGTAAAGGAATACCAAGTGTATCTTATAATTTAAGGCACGGAGGTTCTGTTTTAATAGACCGTAAAGATGCTAGGCAAGCACTTACAGAAATTGCTAAACTTGGTAAATACATAGAAAAACACAAGCGTAGTGCCGTAATTTTTCCAGAAGGTACCAGAAGTAGAACAGGGCATCCTAAAAGGTTTCAACCAATGGGACTTAAAATTCTTATGAAAAATGCACCATCAGCCTTAATAGTTCCTATAAGTATTAACAATTCTTGGAAACTTTTAAAATACGGTAAATACCCATATGGTTTAGGTAGTCACTTTACAATAGACGTGCACACACCTATAGAAATTAAAGGAAATGCAGACGATATAATTGCACAAGTAGAACAAACAGTAACCGCTGGCGTAACCTCTTTTAAATGATAAATTCTGATATAATTGCACAAACTAAAGCCTTTGTAAAAAAAACTTTAGAAGGTGCAGAAGGTGGTCACGACTGGTTTCATATAGAGCGTGTGTACAATAACACAATGCTTTTGGCTAAGGATGAAGCTGTAGACCAATTAGTAGTTGCTCTTGGTGCGTTATTACATGATATTGCTGATGCTAAATTTTATAATGGCGATGAAACTGTTGGTCCTAAAATGGCAACAGATTTTTTAAGATCTATACAGGTTGATGAAAAAATTATAGATCACGTTGTAAAAATTATAGAAAACATTTCTTTTAAAAGTAGTTTAAAGGTTGATGATGCAACTACAGCAAAACCTTTTACGTCCTTAGAGCTACAAGTGGTGCAAGATGCAGATAGGTTAGATGCCATTGGCGCCATTGGTATAGCACGTGCTTTTAATTATGGGGGATTTAAAAATAGGGAAATGTACAACCCAGATATTGCTCCCAATTTAAATATGACTAAAGAGGAATATAAAAAATCTACAGCACCAACAATTAATCATTTTTATGAAAAATTACTGCTTTTAAAAGATAAAATGAATACCAAAACTGGTACAAAGCTAGCGACACAAAGACATTCTTATATGGAGGCTTTTTTAGAGCAGTTTTATAACGAGTGGAACGGTAAAGAATAATAGGTTTTACTACAACGTTATAGTTTTTCTTTTAACATTTTTTGCAAAAGTGTTGCTTGTATTTTTTATGTATCTTCAACCAGTAAACTATAAGCAACCTTATTATGGGAAGAAGAAAATTTATAAAAAATGTAGCTGCATCTTCTGCTGCATTTTCTATTGTTCCAAGTTTTGTACTTGGTAAAAATCACGTGCCACCTAGTGATACACTTTACATAGGAGCATTTGGAGTAGGAGGTAGAGGATCATCTGTAATTAAAGAACTTACAGAAACAGGTAAAGTTAAGTTTGTTACTCTTTGTGATGTAGATGAAAGAGGAGTTGCTGCCAGTCATAAATTACACCCAAAAGCAAAAAGGTATAAGGACTTTAGAGAAGTGTATGATAAGCATTTAAATGAAATTGATGCTATTATGGTGGCAACACCAGACCACACACACGCTACCATTGCATTGCCTTTTATGCGTGCCAAAAAACACGCGTATGTAGAAAAACCTTTAGCGCACAATATTGAGGAGGTAAGGTTAATGACCAAAGTAGCTAAAGAAAACGGAATTATTACCCAAATGGGGAACCAAGGAGCATCTAGTCCTGGTAGTAGAACAGCTAAAGAATGGATAGATGCTGGTGTAATTGGAGATGTTACTAAAGTAGATTGTTGGACCAACAGACCAGTGTGGCCACAAGGAGTAAAAACACCAGCAGGCGGACACCCAATTCCTAAAGAGTTAGATTGGGATTTATGGTTAGGGCCAGCGGCTATGAGAGATTATAATCCTGCTTATTTGCCATTTAAATGGCGTGGTTGGTGGGACTTTGGAACAGGTGCTTTAGGTGATATGGGTTGCCATATTATGGAAACTCCATATAGTGTTTTAGGTTTAGGATCACCAACAGAAGCAGAGGCTAGTTGTACAACTACTTGGGTAGGAGATTTTGTAGAGGCAGATTACTCTAGCTCTTGTCCGCCTTCATCTGTAGTGCGTTTAAAAGTAGATGCACCAAACCAAGGAAGTATAGATTTAAATTGGTATGATGGCGGAATTATGCCAGATATTCCTAGTGAGTTAGCCGATGGTGAAAAACTAGGAAACGGAGATGGTGGCGTAGTTTTTCACGGTACAAAAGGTATTATTTTAACAGATGTGTATTCTGCTAATCCTAGACTGTTACCAGCAGATGTCAATAGTATGTTTAATAAACCAAAAGAAACATTGCCAAGAATAAAAGGTGGTTCTGCAGGACATCAAAATAACTGGGTAGAGGGTTGTTTAAATGGTACAACCGCATCATCAGACTTTGTAACTAAAGCCGGACCATTAACAGAGGGTGTGCTTATGGGTAATTTAGCTATTAAAGCATACCAATATAAAACACTAAAAGCGGGTAAAAAAGTAGGAGATTGGGATCCTTATAACTACCCTGGTAGACGTACCATAAAATGGGACGCCGCCAATATGAAAGTTACAAATTTTGATATGGCCAACGAATGGGTTTCTCGTGACTATAGAAAAGGATGGGAACTAGAATAAAAGTTTTATAAAAAGATAAAAAAGGCGCTATTAACATTTGCTAATAGCGCCTTTTTATTTATTTGAAATTGTAAATTAATCACAATTGCCATCTACATCACAAGATTCTCCGCCTGTTGTTGGTAAAATGGTTAATGACTCTTTTTGATGTTTTTCCCAAGCTTGTTCTAAAGCCTCAGTAAAAGCTTCTACTGGTTGTGCTCCAGAAACTCCATACTTGTTATCTAACACAAAAAAAGGCACACCGCTAACGCCTATGTTGCGAGCTTCCATTTCGTCTTGTCTAACCTCGTAGGTAAAAGCATCTGTTTTGTATATTTCTTCAACAGTAGTTTTGTCCATACCAACAGAGACAGCTGTATCTACTAAAAATGAGATATCATCTATATTTTTCCCGTCTTCTAAATGTGCTTTTAGCAATGCTTCTTTGGTAGCATCTGTAAAACCTACTGTTTTTGCATATTGTAATAAACGGTGCGCATTTAAAGAATTAGCGGTAACAATGTCTTCAATTTTAAAATTAAGACCAACACCACTAGCCATTTCTGTAACTCTGTTAAACATACCTTTAGCATTAACCTCGTCTACACCTTTGCTTTGCATAAAGTGGTCTATAGCATTAATATCTGTTTGCGTTTTTAAGTTAGGATCTAATTCAAAACTTTTCCACTCTACAGTAATTTTGTCTTTGTGCGGAAATTTATCTAATGCTGCTGTAAAGTTACGTTTACCAATGTAACAAAACGGGCATCTAATATCAGACCATATATGTATTTGCATAACTATTTTATCTTTTAGTATTAATGTATTGTTAGACGAAAATACGGTGGAAACCTTTCAGGAAGGAATTAGATGTTAGTGGTTTTAATAATTAATTGAAAAAGAAGATCAGTTTAAACAAAAAAAATCCTCTTACTTTTAGCAAGAGGATTGTAATTTATAAGGTTTGCTTTTTAAAAAGCTACTTCTACCATTTGCTTTTTTGTGCCACGCTTTGCGTAAAACAAAATATTGTTTTTGTTAGTTAATGGCTTAGAAATCATTAGCGGTAACCTAGCTGTTTTACTATCTATAATTTTATCATAAGTCATAAAGCCTTTTGCATCTAACTTAATTAAAAATATGTTTCTGTTTCTGCTTAAACCTTGTCTAAATACCAAACGCTCATTATTTATTAGTTGTGGATTTTCTGCCGCTGTGCTTATAAAAAAGTAAGTGTTGTCTCCTTTTGTAAATGTACTGTATGATGCGTATGCACCATCACCTTGTGTAACCTCAGACTTATTAATGTTACGTACCCAAATAAGGTCGCCATCATCACTAAGTTTAGCGCCAACCATATCATTGTAATGGTACCTGCTAATTTTAACTCTAGATCCACCACCTGGATTACTTTGGTAACCAGATGTTACAAAATATTCTTCGGCATTAAAAAGTATTGAGCCATCACTAGCTATTTCCGCATTTTTAAAGATTAAGTTTTTAATTTCTTTATTGTCATCTTCCTTTCCAAATTTGTCTGCCATAAACTGTGCAGAAAACGGAATAAACTTTTTGTCTTTAATGTCTAAAGAGCCTTCATCTAACTTAAAATAACTAAGGCCGTTATATCTGTTGTCTTTACGTGTAGCATAAAAACCTACGCAAACAAGTTTTTCATCTGTAAGTATTGGTTTTAAAGCCTCTAAAAATTTACCAGGTTCATCAAAAGTTTTCATAACCCTTTCTTCTTCAGAAACCTTTAATAATTCGTACTGAAATTTACGCTCTAGGGCAGAAAAACGTCTCTTTTTAAAATATGCTTTAGCAACCAAGAATACTTCTTTTTTGTCTTTTGTGATTTCAACGCTTTCAAAAGCATAATTTTTTGTTTCAACTTCAGCAGAAAAGTCGTGTGTAATTACTAAATCTAAGTTATTATCAAAAACATAAATAAAATGCTGATTATCTTTCGCCTTTTTAAAGTGTGCGCTAATTACAAAGGCATCTTTACGTTTGTTAAATAATACAGATGTTGTAAAACCAGATGCAAAATTACGGTTATAGTAGTTTTTGTCTAATGGGTTGTCTACTTGTTTAGACGGTACAGATAAGATAGTTTTTTGTGTAAAAGCAAAATTGTCTAACGGACTTTGGTGTACTATGTAATCATAACTTTCTTTTGCAGCGTTAAACTCTAAAAATATAAGGTATAGTTGTCCGTTGTTTATAAAACCATTTACAAAATCCTTGTCTTTTAGTTTGTAATTATACTCGCTTACCAGATCTAAGTTTTTATTGTAATGCTCTATGTAATACCCTTTAGGCTTTAAAATTAAGCCAGTATAATAGGAGCGTACAAGTACAGACCCATTTGCGCCATCGTTATCAATGGTAAGCAAATTAGAGTATTTGTATCTATCGGCATATTTTTCACTAAACTTATAAGTTACCTGCATTTTTTGTGCAGTGGCAGTAAAGCCAATAAGTAACAAGAGTAGCATTGCAATTTTCTTCATCATTAGTTTTCTTAAGATTACTTTATAGTAACGCTTGGTATCTTTAAATGTTACATACATTAAAAAAAAGTATTCCTAAAATAGCAATTGTTTTAGGATTACATTAAAGTTTAAGTTGAACTACATCGTTTTCGGTTGAATTTATAACAAAAGAGATATAAATGATGTCTGTGTTATTTTTTATCCACAAAATAATCCGATATATTTATAAGCTTAAACCAAACTTATTTAGCACTATGTTATTAACATTACTGTCCTTTGTGGGCTTTACAGTTTTGGTGGCCGTTATATCTTATTTGGCTACAAGAAAAACAAATGAAAACTCTTCTGATGGGTATTTTTTAGGAGGAAGAAGTTTAACTGCAGGTGTTATTGCAGGATCTCTTTTACTAACAAACCTTTCTACAGAGCAATTAGTAGGTTTAAATTCTGATGCTTACACAGATGGTTTGTCTGTTATGGCTTGGGAAACGTTAGCAGCAATAGCAATAGTTATTACTGCTATTTTTTTATTACCAAGGTATTTAAAAGGTGGTTTAACAACTGTACCGCAATTTTTAGCAGAACGTTTTGATGTTACTACAAAAACAATAACATCTGGTTTGTTTTTAACAGGTTATGTAGTTGTATTATTACCTGTAATTTTATACTCTGGTTCTGTTGCCATAAGCGGAATGTTTAATGTGCCAGAAAACTTAGGAATTAGTCACACAGCATCTATATGGCTATGTGTTTGGGGAATAGGAATTATAGGAGGTATTTATGCAGTTTTTGGAGGTTTAAAAGCTGTTGTTGTATCAGACTCTATAAATGCAATAGGTTTGTTAATTGGTGGTATTTTAATTCCTGTTTTTGGATTAATGTATATTGGAGACGGTAGTATAATGGATGGTTTATCTATTTTAACTACAGAAAACCCAGAGAAATTTAACTCTATGGGAACTAAAACAGACTCAGTTCCTTTTTCTACAATTTTTACAGGTATGATGTTGGTTAACCTTTTTTATTGGGGAACAAACCAACAAATTATACAAAGAGCCTTAGGTGCTAAAAACTTAGCAGAAGGACAAAAAGGATTGTTATTGGCTTCTTTTATAAAAATATTAGGTCCATTGATTTTAGTTTTACCAGGCATTATAGCGTTTCATATTTTTGAAGGTAAAATAGACTCTTCTAGCGCATACCCTTTACTAGTTGGTAAAGTATTGCCAGACTATTTAGTTGGCTTTTTTGCAGCAGTATTATTTGGTGCAATTTTAAGTTCTTTTAATAGTGTTTTAAATAGTTCTGTAACCTTATTTGGCTTAGATATTTACAAACAGCATATAAACCCAGAGGCAAGTGAAACTAAAGTAGTTAAAAACGGTAAAATATTTGGAATTGTATTGGCCTTGGCAGCAATGTTTATTGCTCCTTTTATAGCAAATGCGGGTAGTTTATTTGGATATTTACAAGAAGTAAATGGTATTTATAGTATTCCAATTTTTTCAGTAATAATTATTGGTTTTTTAACTAAAAGAGTTCCTGCAGTAGCGGCTAAAGTTGGTATTATAACAGGTTCTTTGTTATATATTATTAGTCAGTTTTTAATGAAGCCTTATTTTGTAAGCTCTGCCTTAGAAAAAGCAGAAGCAGCCGGAGTTACTGGTGCAGATGCATTAGCTGTAGTAGAAGCAGATGCTTACCCTCACTTTTTACACGTTATGGCTATATTATGCGTAGTAAACTCTTTAATAATGTTAGCTATTGGTAAAATTAAGCCAAGAGAAACTGCTTTTGAGCAAAAATACACAGAGCAAGTAGAAATAAAGCCTTATAAGTACGTAAACCAAATAGGTATTGTTATTTGTTTAATAGTAGTAGCTATATACGTTTACTTTGCTAATTAAGTAATTGTATTTTAAAATATAAAGAGGCTAGTTTTGCTAAACTAGCCTCTTTTTTTATTACAAGTTTTTGGCTTGTATGTTATGGAAAGCATCAGTTTGTTGTTTTAGTAATTTTTCTGCTTGTTGCTTTTTATAATTATAAACTTCGTTTTCTTGTTCAATATCTTCATATACTTTTTTGTTAATAGCAGCATCTGTTTGCATTAACATATTGCGTTGTTCTACCTTTTGTGTTACCCAAGTTTTTACAACACTTTCTTCTTCTTCCAATTTATAATCGTATATACCTTTTGGAGCTAGTAGTTTTGCTATTATAGGAGACGTTTCTATTGCTAAGAACAATAAAAATATAAAGAATGATGGCAACCATGGTAACTTGTTTAAAGCCGTTATACGCGCCATTAAACCATCAAAACCGTCAATAATAGGTTGCGAGTCTTTAACAGAAGTAGCATATGCTGTATCTAATGCCACTGCTTGCTCTTCAAGTGCTGTAATTTTTACTGCATTGGTTTCTTTTAGTTTTTGTAATTCTTGCAAGGCAGCATCATGTTTTTGTCTTTTTTCTTCATAAACAGGTCCTTTGCCTAGTAGTTTAGTACCTTCTCTACCTTCTGCCTCGGCAATGTAAGTGTTGTAAAGAGCGTTGGTTTCTGCTTCTTTAATTGTAATATCTTGTTTTAATTTTTCTATAGATTGATGAATGACTTCCTTTTTTGGATTGTACTGTAATGCAATTTGTTCCTTGTTTGCAAGCGTTAAATCGTTCTTTTGTTCTAGTAAAACCTGATTTATTTCTTTTTCAAAAATCTTCATTTCTAAAGGTTTTGAAATAACAATGGCTATTATAACAGCTAAAACAATACGTGGTGCGGCCTGTAACAATTCACTTTTAAAATTGTCTCTTTTTTTAATGGTAGAAACAATAAAACGATCTAAATTAAAAATAAGTAAGCCCCAAACAAGTCCAAAAAACACAGCGTAGTAAACATTGTCAAAAACAGTGTATAATGCATATGCACAAGCAATAAAAGCCATAACAGCAGTAAAAAATACAGTTGCGCCAATGCCAGCGTATTTGTTTTGCTCACCGTTAGAGCAAGTTTCTAGTATAGCAGTATCTGCTCCGGAGCAGAGTATAAAAAAACGTTTAATCATAAGTGTTCTTTTTTTGATGATTGATGTACCTATAAGAACGCATTTTGCAATGATTTGTTACAGAAAAAGCCTCTAAATGAGGCTTTTTATTACTTTTTAAGACATTATTATGAATAATTAGTTCTTTATTGGTGGAGCAGGAGGTGGCGGTGGTGGTAACGGAGCTGCTCCTTTTTCTTTTTTAATTAAAGCGCTACATCTCTCATAGCTTTCCATTGTTTTTTTGTGTAATTTATTTAACTCTTCCCTAGTCCCTTTTCCTTGTTTTCTGTATTCACTAACGGCATTACCATATGCATTAGCATCTTTTTTAAAAGTAGCTCTGGCTTTTGCAAGTTCTTTAGAATCTTGTTTGTTATTTGATGGAGGTAATGGTGGTGGTGGAGGTGGTGGTAATAATTTTTTATCTTCTGCCGTTAACTCGCTTCTTTTTTTGTATTCTGTTTTGCCATTCTTAATCAGCATAACGTATGGTGAAATAGGTGCTTTTACTCTTTTTACTTTAGCTCTATCCTCTTTGCTTAAGCTAAAGTACAGGCTACCTAATAATGTAAAAAGGTCATCCATTTTCTTTTTCTCAGCTTCTGACCTATGTATATAATGTGGCTCTTGTTTAGTTAAGGTTACATATGTGTTGTATTCTTTTTTATAGGTTTCTAAAGGATCTTGTTTTTCTTCTTTTATAACTAAACCTGGCTGTTCAGAATTTTTAACAGGAATGCTTTCAGGGAAAAGAATGTTGTATTTTTCTATTTCTTCTTTGCTAAACTCAGCATAAAGTTTTTTTAATTGAACATTTTTTATGTCTAAATCATCGTTAGAGATTGCGTTGTTATTTTTAAATACATTTAACTCGCTATTATAATTTTGGAGTATACTATTATAGGTATTTACATCAGCTTTAATGTATGTATTGGCAAACCCTTGTTTGGTAAATAAATTTACTTGGTGTTCTTGCGGAAACTTTGTGCTACGTGCATTTTTGTACACATAACTGTTGTTAAAATGAAGAATATCTGATGCCGAATACTTGTTTAATATAGAATTAGGAACGTGTTTATTATCTATCCAAATAGCAAAGTTTTCTTTGTTTTTCCAAGAATTAAACTCCGATTGTGTTGGTGCTTTTTTTGTTGTGTTTTTTAAATCTATGCTAGGAAATTTAAGAATAGTTTTATGGTCTGTAACGGTTGCACGTTGTTCTTCTGTCATTAGATCATAAATGGCAACTACTCTATTATAATCTGGCATATTAATTACCTTTTTCTTAGCGTTTTGGTAATTCTGAATGTAATTAATATACTCTTGCATCATTTTTCCTGAAGCACCTTTCCCTACATTTTTATTTGTGTGTGAGGCTTGAGTGTCTACTAATACTTCTTCTGTTTTTTGGTTGCTAAAACTGTAAAAAAGCAATGCTGCTAAAGGTATAAGCAGTAAGCTTCTTAATACAACCGACCGTTTTGAGGTTCTTTTTTTCATAACTGTAAATCGTTTTTTGATTGATGAATAATTAATTGAGTTTGCCATATGGGGCTCTGTTGCATTTGATGAAAATGCGAGTAAAATTTTTCTGTAGCTAACAGTGTCTGCACCCTGATTTAGGACTGCTTGGTCTGCTAAAAATTCGTGATTTAATTTAATAGTATGCTTTATAAAATAGATAAGCGGATTAAACCAGAATACAACTTGCAATACCTCTATAAATAATACATCTATAGAGTGTTTTTGCTTTGCATGTGTAATTTCATGCAGCAACACCTCTTTTGGTATTTTTTTATGTTGATAGGCTTTTTTATTTAAAAATATATAACTTAAAAAAGTATGTGGTGTAGTTTTCTCAGTTAACAGTACATTGGTATGGTTTTGTAACCTTTGCTTAGGATTTTGCTTTATTTTTAAAAATAGGTTAGTGCTGTTTTTAATAAATTTTATACTAAAAATTAAAACGCCCAAGCCATAAATACTCCAAATTATGTATGGCCAGTAATTGGTAGGTTCTGCAATAATTTCTGTACTATTTCTGTTGCCATACTCCAATGGTGTTTCATAAATTATTGTTGGCAATTGTATGTATGTTGTAAACGTTATTAGCGGTATACCAAAACTTAAAGCTAAAGCAGCTAGTAGGTAAAAACGTTTAAACTTGTGCATATTTTGCTCTTCTAAAAACACTTTATAAAAAAGAAATAATATGGCTAAACAAGCTGTAGATTTTAATAGGTATATAAGCATAACTATTTGTTTTTAAGTTCTTGGTCTATTAATTCTCTTAAATGCGCCAGCTCTTCTTTTGTTAGGTTGGTTTCTTTAGTAAAGAACGATGCAAATTGTGATGCACTATCATTAAAAAAGTTTTTTATTAAGCCGTTTACGTGTTTAGAGAAGTAGGCTTTCTTTTTTACTAACGGATAATATTCTCTGGATTTGCCATATAAGTTGTAGGCTACAAAATTTTTGTCTGCCATACGTTTTAACATTGTAGCCACAGTGGTGGTTGCAGGTTTAGGATCTGAATATTGATCTAGTAAATCTTTTAAAAATGCTTTCTCTAATTTCCAGAGGTGGTTCATTAGTTCTTCTTCAGATTTTGATAACTGCATAGCTCTACATATTTAGAATGTTCTCTACAAACGTAGAATAAAAAAATGAATTCTACAAATGTAGAGTTAGTTATTTTGTTATTGTAATTGTGTTTAAGGTCTTAAAACTTGTGAGTTATATTGCCTTGTGTAGTTTTTTTAGGTGTATAAAAAAAGTCCGTTTCTTTAATAGAAACGGACTTTTTAATATGGTAAACAGTTATTTTAAGCTGTTTCTTTTTCGTCTTCGTCTTTGCCAAAGTAGCTAGAATATATTCCGTAAAGTACAACTAAGCCTATTAGACCTAAAATTATTTTTCCGCCTAAACGGTCAAAAAACGATGCAGATGCGGTTTCTGGAATTTCAACCTTTGCTATTTCTGCTATTTCTTTTAAGTTTTCTGCAGATAACTCTACATAAGTGTCATCATCTACGTAGCCAGTTATTATAGGCTCTGTATTACTGTATGGCAACCAGACAATATGACTTATGGTATACATTTTACCAATATCAAAATAAGTACCGTCGTCTAACTGAAAGTCTTCTGTGTCTGGTAGGTCTACTATTTTAACTATTTTTTGCTCTTCTCCGTAAGGTATTGGAATTCTTGCTCTACCTACTATATTACTTATTCCAAATATTGAAATAGCAAGAAGCGATAATACTTTTAATTTCATAACTAAATTTTAAAGGTTGGTTTTGTAAATGTACTATTTTATTTGAAAGTAATTACGCTAGTATTTTGCGTTAAGGATAGTAGTGAAAAGCCCACAGCGTAGCGAGGACTTGTAACGTATAGCCTGCCCGTAGGGACGCCCTAATAAAAATATTTGCACAAAAAAAAGTCCGTCTCTATTGGTAAGAAACGGACTTTTTAATGTTGTTATATTTGTGTTTAAGAATTCATATCTGTAAAATTTTTGTAGAAATAAGGTATGGTTTCTATACCTTTTAAATAGTTCCAAATGCCAAAATGTTCGTTAGGAGAGTGTATGGCATCACTATCTAAACCAAAGCCCATTAGTATGGTTTTGCTTTGTAGTTCTTTCTCGAACAAGGCAACTATTGGTATGCTACCTCCACTACGTTGTGGTATTGGTGTTTTGCCAAATGTGGTCTCGTATGCTTTAGAAGCTGCTCTGTATCCAATGCTGTCTATTGGTGTAACATAACCTTGACCACCATGATGTGGGTTTACTTTTATGGTTACACCTTTTGGAGCTATACTTTTAAAGTGTTTAGAGAACAATTCTGTTATGTTTTCCCAGTCTTGGTTTGGTACCAAACGCATAGAGATTTTTGCATATGCTTTGCTTGCTATTACGGTTTTTGCACCTTCGCCAGTGTAGCCGCCCCAAATACCGTTTACGTCTAAAGTTGGGCGTATAGAGTTGCGCTCGTTAGTGGTGTACCCTTTTTCTCCGTAAACAGAGTTTATGCCTATAGATTTTTGGTAACCGTCTAAGTTAAAAGGTGCTTTTGCCATTTCTGCACGCTCTTCTGTAGATAGCTCTTCTACATTGTCATAAAAACCAGGTATGGTAATATGGTTGTTCTCGTCATGTAAAGACGAAATCATTTTTGTTAATATGTTTATTGGGTTGGCAACTGCACCGCCATACAAGCCAGAGTGTAAGTCTCTATTTGGCCCTGTAACTTCTACCTCTACATAACTTAACCCTCTTAGGCCTGTTGTTATAGATGGTACATCTTTAGAGATCATACCCGTGTCACTAATTAAAATAACATCGTTTTTAAGTTTTTCTCTGTTTTCTTTTACAAATGTAGAAAGACTTACGCTACCAACTTCTTCTTCGCCCTCTATCATAAACTTAACGTTACAAGGTAGTTGGTTGGTGCTTACCATAAATTCTAATGCCTTTACGTGCATATACATTTGTCCTTTATCATCACAAGCTCCACGAGCAAAAATTGCACCTTCTGGGTGTAATTCTGTTTTTTTAATTACGGGCTCGTATGGTGGAGAGTCCCATAAATTAATTGGGTCTGCTGGTTGTACATCATAATGTCCGTATACTAAAATGGTTGGTAATGAAGGGTCTATTAACTTTTCTCCGTACACAATAGGAAAACCTTGAGTTTCGCATATTTCTACCGTGTCACAGCCAGCTTTTTCTAAAGCAGCTTTAACAGCATCTGCTGTAGTAAGTACATCATGTGCATACGCAGGATCTGCACTAACAGATGGAATTTTTAAAAGTTCTATAAGTTCATTTAATAATCTGTCTTTATTGCTATCTATAAAGCTTTTTACGTCTTGCATAATATGTTTTTGATAAAGTATAAATGTACAAAAAAAGAAGTTTTTATGATTAAGTATTTCAAAATTGATTTTTTGCATTATATTTGCAACCCAATTAGCAAAATTGTTAGTTGAAAAATGCAGGCGTGGTGGAATTGGTAGACACGCTAGACTTAGGATCTAGTGCCGCGAGGTGTGAGAGTTCGAGTCTCTCCGCCTGTACAAACAAAAAGCCTTTCAGGAAACTGAGAGGCTTTTTTGGTTTTAAAATCTTTGGTTTAAGAGGTTTAAATAGTTGCTAGTTTGTTAGGGATAAAGCAATATTAACATTTTTTAACAAGGGGCAGGTGGTTAAAATGCTTCATAGGGGTATACGTATTATAATTTTTTACGAACTAACTCACTTAATTTTAATTTAGAATTAAGTAAATAACTACCTAACAATATGAAAAAAATAGCAGTTTTACTTTTATTTGGTTTAATGACCATTACAGTTTTCTCTCAGGGAATTAATTTTGAGCACGGTACTTTACAAGAGGCTTTAGACAAGGCGCAAAAAGAAAATAAATTAGTTTTTGTAGACACATATACTACATGGTGTGGGCCTTGTAAGTGGATGACAAAAGAAATTTTTCCGCAAGAGAAGGTTGGGGAATTTTTTAATGAAAATTTTGTGAGTATAAAAATTGATTGTGAAAAAGGCGAGGGTATTGGTATTGCATCTAAATACACGGTTACTGCTTTTCCTACGTTACTGTTTTTAAATGCTAACGGAAAAGTTGTGCATAAAATGGTGGGCGGTAAACAGGCTAATGATTTAATACAAGGAGGAAAAGATGCTCTAGATCCCAATAAAAGAAGTACAAGTGTAGCTGCACGTTATGCAAGCGGAGATAGAGATTTAGACTTTGTTTTAAGTTACATAAAGAGTTTAGATGAAGCGTACAATAAAGGAAAAAGTGCACAGGTATCTAAAGAATTATTGGCTAGTTTGCCAATTGAAAAATTTGCAAATAAAGATATGTTTAAAGTTGTTGCTAATGCAGGTGTAACATATAAATCTAAAGAGTATAATTACGTTTTAGAGAATAAAGCTAAGCTGTTAAATAAGGTAGATTCTACTCAGTATTTTTCTGTTTTAAACGGAGCTATAAGCAGACACTTAAACAAAATAGCTAGTACTTGTTCTTCTATAGAAAAATTAAATACAGAAATTGAATTGTGTAAAAAAGACAATGTATCTAAATACCAGACTAGTTTAGAGAAAGGTTTAGTATATACTTTTTACTTGTCTCAAAAAGATTTTGACAAATGGTTTGAGTTAAAATTAAAAGAGGCAGAAGAATTTAAAAACAAACCTAATTATGTGTATAAATTGCATGATATAGGGAATGAAGTATATGCAAACCCTAAATTTAATGGTTTTAAAGAGCCGTTAGATAGAGCTTTACAATTGGGGCATAAAATGATTTCTGGTAATGATGGTTTAATAATGGGTAATTTATTGCTTTCTAAATTGTATTTAAAAGCAGGTAATAAAGAAAAAGCATTAAAACATTTTAATGTATTTTTTGAAACCAATGAAAAAGCAGGTGGTTTAAACGATCATCCCTCTGTAACTAGCATTAAAAACGGAATAGATAGTTTGTAGTATTTATATACTAGGTTTTAAAATAGATTATAAAAGCCTTTCAGGAAACTGGAAGGTTTTATTATTTTTCAATAGTTCTGAACGTTAAATTTATTCTGGGTGTACTTACCTTTTTTGTTGGTGGTAGTCTGTGTAACCAGTTTTTTTGTGTAGTGCCTGTCATTACCAATAAACTTCCTCTGTCTAAATTAATGTCTATTTTTTGCTTGTTTTCTTTGTGTTTAAAACTAAACTTACGTTCTGCGCCAAAGCTTAAAGAGCCTATTGCCCCGTTTTCTTTTAAATCTTTTTCGCCATCGCTATGCCAAGCCATACCTTCTTCTCCTGTGTGGTATAAGTTTAATAGGCAAGAGTTAAATGTTTCTCCGGTTTTTATCTCTACTAAATCTTTTAGTTCTAATAGTTCTTTTGTCCATGGTAAAGCTGTTTTAGTAATTTTAGAGTAGGTATAACTAAACGGATTTGTAGCATACCAAGCTACTTTACGCTTTGTTGTAATGGTTTTTCCAAAAATAACAGCTTTGTCATTCTCCCATTGTATGTTGCTAAGTAAATAACTGTAATACTCTTGGGCTTTAGTTATAGAAAGTATTGGTCCGTAATAATACACTTCACCATCAAAAGGAAGTATGTTTTTTTGTATGTCTGTATTAAATAAGTCCATATCTAAAATCTAAGCATAAAAATAATCAATGAATTTTAATTGGTTGTAATATGACTATTTTAAAAATAAAATATGTTTTAACGTTTATTAACAGTAAAATTTTGCCCAGTAAATTTGTGTCGCATTATTTTGCACTTTGTATGAAAGTAGCATTTAAAAATAAGTTTACTATCCTTTTGGCATTGTTTATTACAATGTTGGGTAACTTATATGCTTGTACCACAACAGATAACAACGCAATTTTAAATGTTAAAGAACAATTAAGTTCTGTAAATACATTAGGTGCAGAGTTAGAGTTACCTATTATAGAGCAACATAAAGACTTTGCTGCAGAAGTAATAGAAGTAGATGAAGAAGAAGTAACAGAAAATATTGCTTCAGAAAAAATAAGTAAAGACAATGGCAATTTTAAAGTTGCCTTTTTTTATGCAAAAAACTTTGAACTATCCTGCTTAAAACCTACAAAAACAAATACACTAGCTCATTTTATACTACAAAATGCAGCTAAAACCTATATTAGATATCAAGTACTTCTAATTTAGAAAACTAAAAGGCAGCTAAACCACTGTTGCTTTTAAACACCACTTTTTTATTTGTCTAATGACAACGGCATAGCTCGTATAAAATAGCTACGTGCTTCTGCCAAATTTTAACAATCAATTACTTAAAAAATCAATCGTATTATGAGGAGAACTTCTACACTCATAGGCCTATTGCTTGTGCTTTGTTTTGCCAGCTGTGAGTCTAAAAAGGAAGAGAAAAAAGAGGAATCTACATTTCTTGTGACCAACCCTATTAAAAAAGACACTGTTATTAAAAAAGACTATGTGTGTCAAATTCATTCTATTCGCCACATAGAATTAAGAGCTTTAGAAAAAGGGTATTTAAAGCATATTTCTATAGATGAAGGACAGTTTGTAAAAAAAGGTCAAAAATTGTTTAATGTAATGCCAAACGTATATCAGGCAGATTTGCAAAAAGCAAAAGCAGAGGCAGAAGTAGCAGAAATAGAATATAAAAACACAAAACTATTAGCAGATAGTAATGTGGTTTCTAGTAACGAATTAGCAATGTCTAAAGCCGAATTGGATAAAGCTAAAGCAGAGGTGTTTTTAACGCAAACACATTTAGGTTTTACAGATATTAGAGCTCCTTTTGATGGCATTATAGATCATTTAGAGGTTAGGGAAGGTAGTCTTTTAGATGAAGGAGAAAAACTAACCACCTTATCTGACAATAGTAAAATGTGGGTGTATTTTAATGTGCCAGAAGCAGAGTACCTAGACTATATTACTAATACAGGAAAAGCAAGAGCTAAAGAGGTAAGCTTGGTTATGGCAAACAACAAAATGTTTAACCAGCCTGGTATTGTAGAAACAATAGAGGGTGAATTTAATAACCAAACAGGTAACATTGCGTTTAGAGCAACATTTCCTAATCCAGATAAAATACTAAGACACGGAGAAACAGGTAGTGTGCTTATGTCTGTTCCTTTTGATGATGCCTTGCTAATACCACAAAAAGCAATTTTTGAAATTTTAGATAAAAGCTACGTTTATGTTATAGATGCAGACGGAGTTGTAAAACAAAGAGAAATAGAAATTGAAGCTACTTTACCAAACTTATTTATAGTTAATAAAGGCTTATCTACTAAAGATAAAATTTTATTAGAGGGCTTACGTATGGTAAAAAACAACGAAAAAATACACACAAAGTTTTTAGAACCTAATGAGGTGTTAAACAAATTAGATCTGTACGCAGAGTAATTACAAAATGTAACTATAAAAATATGTTTAGTAAATTTATACATAGACCGGTATTGGCTATTGTTATTTCTGTAATTATAATTTTTACAGGTTTGTTAGCAATAAACCAATTGCCCATATCTCAGTTTCCACAAATTGCACCAACCACGGTAAATATTTTTATTGCTTACCCTGGAGCAAGTGCAGATGTGTTGGTAAAATCAACTTTAGTTCCTTTAGAGACTTCTATAAACGGAGTACAAGGTATGCGTTACATTGCTTCTGATGCAACAAGTGCTGGAGAAGGAACTTTACGTGTAATTTTTGAACCAGGTACAGATCCAAGCGAGGCTGTTGTTAAAATAAAAACACGTGTAGATCAAGTAATGCCTTTGCTACCAGAATTGGTACAGCGTGAAGGTGTAATTATTACTCCTGTACAACCTAGTATGCTTATGTATGTTAACTTATACAGCAATAAAAAGCATACAGACGAAAAGTTTTTATACAATTATGCTTACACCAAAATGGTACCCGAAATACAACGTATAGACGGTATTGCAAGTGCTAAAATTTTAGGTAGCCGTAAGTATGCTATGCGTGTGTGGTTAAAACCAGATCGTATGCGAGCATATAATGTGTCTGCTGAAGAGGTTTTAAAGGCAATGGAAGAGCAAAGTATTTTGGCTAGGCCTGGTAGAATTGGTAGAAGCTCTGGTAAAAAATCGCAATCACTAGAATATACACTGGTGTACCAAGATAGGTATAGTGAACCAGACCAGTATAAAGATATAATTATTAAGGCCAATGAAGAAGGAGAAATTCTTAAATTAAAAGATATTGCAGATGTAGAACTTGGTAGTGAGTTTTTTGATATTTATTCTAATCTAGATGGTAAGCCATCTGCATCTATTGTATTAAAGCAAACCTTTGGTAGTAATGGTAGTGATGTAATAGCATCTGTAAAAGATAAACTTAAGGAATTAAAAGCAGATTTACCTCCAGGAATAGATTATAAAATTAGTTATGATGTATCTAACTTCTTAGATGCTTCTATAGAGCAAGTATTGCATACACTTAGAGATGCTTTTATTCTTGTTGCTATTGTAGTGTTCTTGTTTTTAGGAGACTGGAGATCTACTTTAATTCCAATTATAGCCGTACCGGTATCTTTAATTGGTACTTTCTTTATAATGCAATTATTTGGCTTGTCTATAAATATGATTACGCTATTTGCATTGGTACTCGCCATAGGTATTGTGGTAGATAATGCTATTGTTGTGGTAGAGGGTGTGCACGTTAAAATGGAAGAAGAAAACTTAACGCCATTTAAGGCATCTTATGCGGTGCTTGGTGAGCTAGGTGGTGCTATTGTCGCAATTACTTTAGTAATGACATCGGTTTTTATTCCAATTTCATTTATGAGTGGACCAGTTGGTGTTTTCTACAGACAGTTTTCTATAACAATGGCTGGTGCAATTGTAATTTCGGCTATTGTAGCATTAACTTTAACTCCGGTTTTATGTGCTATGATGCTTAAAAATAATCATGGTAAACCTAAAAAGAAATCGCCTATAGATAAATTTATAGATTGGTTTAATAATGGTTTTGAAAAATTAACAGGGAAGTATGTTGGTTTTTTAAAATACATAGTAAACAGAAGGGTTGTGACTTTTGGTATTTTAATAGCATTTTGTGTGGGTATTTTTGTAACAAACAAAGTGCTGCCGGCAGGTTTTATTCCTAATGAAGATCAAGGGATGATATACGCTATTATACAAACGCCTCCGGGAGCAACTTTAGAGCGTACCAATGAAGTTGCTAAAAAACTACAAGCTATTTGTGAGGAAATGGAAGGTGTTGCATCTGTTTCTTCTTTAGCAGGATATGAAATTATGACAGAAGGTCGTGGATCTAACTCTGGGACGTGTTTAATTAACCTTAAGCCGTGGTCAGAAAGAGAAAACTCTGTACACGATATCATGGAAAAGTTAGAAGAGGAAACACAAGATTTAGGCGCAATTATAGAGTACTTTGAGCCTCCTGCTGTTCCTGGTTTTGGTTCTTCTGGCGGATTTTCTATGCGTTTATTAGATAAAACCAATGGTACAGATTATCACGAGTTCGAGAAAATAAACAACAACTTTATGGAGGCTTTAGGCAAACGTAAAGAGTTAAGTGGTTTGTTTACTTTTTACGCAGCTAACTATCCGCAGTATAAACTTAAAATAGATAATAAAGCAGCAATGCAAAAAGGAGTGTCTATTGGTGCAGCTATGGAAAACCTAAATATTTTAATAGGTAGTACCTATGAACAAGGATTTATTAGGTTTGGTAGGTTCTTTAAAGTATATACACAAGCAGCTCCAGAATATAGAAGCTTACCATCAGATTTAGAAAAGCTTTTTGTAAAGAGTGAAGAAGGTAAAATGGTACCGTATTCTGCGTTTATGACCATAGAAAAAGGTCTTGGTCCTAATGAAATTACTAGGTATAACCTGTATAATTCTGCAGCAATTAGAGGGCTTCCGGCTCCTGGTTATACTAGTGGCGATGCTATTAATGCAATAAAGGAAGTAGCTAAAGAATCTTTACCTCGTGGTTATGATGTTGCTTGGGAAGGATTGTCTTATGATGAAGCCAGTAGAGGTAACGAGTCTATTTACATTTTTGCCATTGTTTTAGTGTTTGTATACTTAGTGTTGGCAGCGCAGTATGAAAGTTTTTTACTTCCGTTAGCCGTAATACTATCATTGCCAGTAGGTATTTTTGGTTCGTTCTTCTTACTAAAAGTGATGGGACTTTCTAATGATGTTTATGCACAAATTGGTATGATAATGCTGGTTGGTTTGTTAGGTAAAAATGCCGTGCTTATTGTAGAGTTTGCTGTTCAAAAAAGAAGAGAAGGAGCTTCTATTTTAGAAGCCGCTATTATAAGTTCTAAAATGAGGTTTAGACCAATTTTAATGACATCTTTTGCCTTTGTAGCAGGTTTAATTCCGTTAATAATTGCTAGTGGAGCTGGTGCAATAGGAAACAGAACAATTGGTGGGTCTGCCTTAGGAGGTATGCTTATAGGTACTGTTTTTGGAGTGCTTGTAATTCCTGGTTTGTATTATGTATTTGCAAAAATGGCAGATGGTCGTAGTCTTATAAAAGATGAAGAAACAGCACCACTATCTGAAGAACTTATTGAAATATCAGAAGGTGAAAGTCAAACAAAAGCTAATACAAAAAGTATTAACAAGCTTACAAGAATTCTAAATAAATTAAGAAAAAATAATAAAAATGAGTAACATCAAATTATTAAAAATAAGGTTTGTACATGTGTTTGTGTTGGTTTCATTTTTAGTAGTATACTCTTGCGTTCCAACAAGAGAAATAAAAAATGAAAATATTACAGTGCCAACTGTATATAATAACGCAACTACAGACACTGTAAATTCTGCTGTTATGAAATGGGATCAGTATTTTTCTGATCCCAATTTAAAAGCAATTATAGATACCGCTTTGGTAAACAACCAAGAGCTAAATATTATGTTGCAAGAAGTGCAGGTGTCTAAAAATGAAATTATGGTTAGAAAAGGTGAGTATTTACCATTTGTAAACATACAGGCAGGAGCAGAGGTAGAAAAAGTGGGGCGTTACACTAGTCAAGGTGCTAATGACGCTACTACAGATATTAGAGAGGGAGAAGAATTCCCAGAGCCATTACCCAATTATCAAGTAGCAGCTGTTGCATCTTGGGAATTAGACGTTTGGAAAAAGCTTAGAAACTCTAAAAAAGCTGCTGTGTTAGAGTATTTAGCTTCAGAAGAGGGTAAAAATTTTATGGTAACTAATTTGGTTTCTGAAATTGCTTCTTCATACTATGAGCTTTTAGCTTTAGACAATCAGCTTAAAATAATAGACCAGAATATAGCTATTCAAAATAATGTGTTAGAAATTGTTAAGCTGCAAAAACAAGCTGCTAGAGCAACAGAATTGGGTGTTAAACGTTTTGAAGCTGAGGTATTAAAAAACCAAAGTTCTAGATATCAAATACAGCAACAGATTACAGAGGTAGAAAATAAAATTTGTTTTCTAATGGGGTCTTATCCTAAGCATATTAAAAGAACCACAACAAATTTTGTAGAAATTTTTACTAATCCTGTACACGCAGGTATACCAAGTCAGTTGCTACAAAACAGACCAGATATTAAGCGTGCGGAATATGAGTTAGCGGCTAATAAGTTGAACATAAAAGTAGCCAAGGCTAATTTTTATCCTTCAATTGGTATAAAAGCAGGAGTAGGTTTTGAGGCTTTTAAGCCTAAGTTTTTAACAAAAACGCCAGAGTCTGTACTTTATAATGTTGTTGGTGATGTTATTGCACCGCTAATAAACCGTAATGCTATTAAGGCTGCTTATAAAAATGCAAACAAAAAACAAATAAAAGCGGTGTACGAGTATGAAAAGGCCATTTTAAACGGTTACATAGAAACCACAAACCAATTGTCTAACATAAAAAACCTTAAAAAAAGTTTTGAGGTAAAGCAGCAAGAAGTAAATGCGTTAACAGAGTCTATAGAAATTTCTAATAAATTATTTAGGTCTGCAAGAGCAGATTATATGGAGGTATTACTAACACAGCGTGATGCTTTAGAGGCAAAAATAGAACTAGTAGAAACCAAAAAAGCACAAATGCTAGCGCACGTAAATATATACCACGCTTTAGGTGGCGGATGGAATTAGTTTTTTAATTGTTATGTTTTTTAAGTTAGTTGTTAAAGTTTTTTAGTTCTCTACTTTTTCAACGAAAAAGCCCTTCTAAACTGAAGGGCTTTTTTTATTATAATTTATAGCGTTTTAAAGCTAAATTCAAAAACAAGACGTGGGGAAAGTGCTTTTATGTCTTTTTTATAAGACACCTACGGCAGCCAAAATTAAGCATCCTACAACGGCAATTAATATTGCAATAAGTACAACAACCATTGCGCCTAGGAAACTGTTTAAGACTTTTGTGCCAACAGTTAATTCTTTCATATCTCAATAGTTTCTAGTAATTTACAAATTAAAATCGACTTTAACAATTTTAGCAACTGTAAATCAGTAAGTTGTATTTTAGAGTAGTGTGGCTATGTATGATGCTATTTTTTCTGTAGCGCCAATATTTTTAGCAACATAATTTTTATTAATTACTGCTGTTGTGTTGTAATATTCCTTTTTTAAAATTAGCTGGTTTAAAGTATCCGTAAATTCATTTTGGTTTGCAGTAGGTAAAATTCCTTTTAGTTGGACTAAATCTTCAGCTTCTTTAAATCCCTTGTAAATAGGGCCAATGATAATAGGAACTCCAAAAACAGCAGGTTCTAAAGTATTGTGTAAACCACCTTTTGTAAAACCACCACCTACGTAAGCAATGTTTGCATAACTATATACTTTAGTTAAAATGCCAATGGTATCAATTATTAAAACCTCAAAAGAAGAAATGTCTCTGCCATTAATTTCAGAAAATAAAACTACTTTTTTTTGTATACTTTTTTTTAATTCTTGTATTTGAGAGTCAATAATATTGTGTGGGGCAATTACAAACTTTACGTTTTCTACAGTTGTATTATTTATATAGGTTGATAAAAATAACTGCCCATTTGGCCAAGTACTACCAGCTACTACACAGGTTTTGTTTTGTGCAAAACTGCTCATAAAATCCAATGTATTGTCTTGTTCTAATATTTTAGAAACACGGTCAAATCTAGTGTCGCCAACAATTGTACAGTTGTTGTAATTTATATTTTTTAGTAACTCTTTGGAGTGGTTGTCTTGCACAAAAAAGTGTGTAAAAGCAGTTAGGCTTTTACGCATAAACCCGCCATACCATTTAAAAAACGATTGCTCTTTTTTAAAGTAAGCAGAAACTAAAAGTGTAGGTGTTTGTTTTTCTTTTAAAACTTTAAGGTGGTTTGGCCAAATCTCATATTTCACAAAAATGGCAAGTTTAGGGTTTACAGCTGCTATAAATTTCTTTGCATTTTTTAGCGTGTCTAATGGTAAGTAAACAATAGCATCTGCAATGTCATCATTTTTTTTAACCTCATAACCAGAGGGAGAAAAAAAGGTAACTACAATTTTATAAGTAGGATATTCTTCTTTTGTTTTTTCAATAATAGGTAGGCCTTGCTCGTATTCTCCTAAAGAGGCAGTATGTATCCAAATTACATTATCTGTTTTGTGTATACTTTTTTCTAATCTCTTGTAAATGTCTTTACGTCCCTGAACAAAGAGTTTAATTTTTGGATTAAAATTGGCTATAACTTTAACTAAAAATGAGGCAATATGTACTACAATGTTATATAAAAGATGCACCTAATGTTTATTTGTCGTAAAAATACGTTTCTTTCATTAATTTCATTGTTGCCCATTGGTATTTTTGTAAATTTACCTTTCAAATTAAGGTAATGAAAAAAATTCAGATGGTAGACCTTAAAGGTCAATACCAAGATATAAAAGAGCAAGTAAACACTTCTATAGCTCAGATATTAGAGACATCAGCATTTATTAATGGTCCGGAAGTACACGCATTACAAAAAGAAATGGAGGGCTATTTGGGTGTTAAACATATGATACCTTGTGCAAATGGTACAGATGCTTTACAAATTGCAATGATGGGTCTTGGTTTACAACCAGGTGATGAGGTTATTACTGCAGATTTTACTTTTGCGGCTACAGTTGAGGTTATTGCATTATTGCAATTAACGCCTGTTTTGGTAGATGTTGAACCAGATACGTTTAACATAGACCCCGTTGCCATAGAAAAAGCAATTACGCCAAAAACTAAGGCAATTGTACCTGTACATTTATTTGGACAATGTGCAAATATGGATGCTATTTTAGAAATTGCAGAAAAACACAATTTATATGTAATTGAAGATAATGCACAAGCTATTGGCGCAAGTTATATTGGTAAAGATTGTGTAAAGAAAAAAGCTGGTACAATGGGACACGTTTCTGCAACCTCTTTTTTTCCTTCTAAAAACTTAGGCGCTTACGGAGATGGTGGTGCTATTTTTACAAATGATGATGAGTTAGCCCATACATTAAGAGGTGTTGTAAATCACGGAATGTACGAGCGTTACCACCATGATGTTGTTGGTGTAAACTCTAGGTTAGACTCTATACAAGCGGCAGTTTTAAGAGCCAAACTACCCAATTTAGATACATACAACCAAAAACGTAGAGCTGCAGCATTAAAGTACTCTATGGCTTTAGCAAACCATAAAGATATTGTTACGCCTAAAATGGCAGTATGTTGTTCTTCTGACACTTGTGTTTGTGATTGTCACGTATTTCATCAATATACATTGCAAATAAAAAACAATGACAGAGATGCTCTTGTAAAACATTTGCAGTCTAAAGATATTCCTTGTGGTGTGTATTACCCAATTCCACTACACTTGCAAAAAGCATATAAAGATAGTAGGTATAATGAAGCAGATTTTCCTGTTACAAACCAACTTGTAAAAGAAGTGATTTCTTTACCAATGCATACCGAGTTAGATGATGAGCAAATTACATACATCACAGATGCGGTTTTAGAGTTTTTAAATAACTAACCAAAATATAGAAATAGATGAAAATATTAGTAACTGGCGGATTAGGCTTTATTGGTTCGCACACTGTGGTAGAATTACAAAACAAGGGTTTTGAAGTCGTTATTATTGATGATTTATCTAATTCTTCAGAAAAAGTGCTAGATGGTATTGTTGCTATAACGGGTACAAAACCAACTTTTGAAAAGTTCGATTTAAAAGAAAAACCTAAGGTTCAAGATTTTTTTAAACGTCATTCTAATATTGCTGGTGTTATACATTTTGCAGCATCTAAAGCTGTAGGTGAAAGTGTAGAAAAACCATTACTGTATTATGAAAACAATATAGGAACATTAGTGTACTTATTGCAAGAGTTGTCTGGTATGCAGAAAGCTAATTTTATTTTTAGTTCTTCTTGTACAGTATACGGCCAGGCAGATAAAATGCCAATTACAGAAAGTGCGCCAGTTAAAGAGGCGGAGTCTCCTTATGGTAATACCAAGCAAATGGGCGAAGAAATAATAAGAGATACGTGTAAAGTTGTACCTGCTTTAAATGCAATAGCATTGCGTTATTTTAATCCTATGGGTGCACATCCTAGCACAGAAATAGGCGAATTACCTATTGGTGTACCGCAAAATTTGGTTCCTTTTATTACACAAACAGGAGCTGGTATTAGAGAGCAATTGTCTGTTTTTGGAGGAGATTACCCTACTGCAGATGGTACTTGTATTAGAGATTATATTCATGTTGTAGATTTAGCAAAAGCACACGTAGTAGCATTAGAACGTTTAATTGCTGGTAATAATGATAGTAATTATGAGGTTTTTAATGTTGGTACAGGAACAGGAAGTTCTGTGTTAGAGGCAATACAGAGTTTTGAGCGTGTGTCTGGTAAAAAATTAAATTACAAAATTGTAGACCGTAGACCAGGAGATATTACTACTGCCTATGCAGATACCACAAAAGCAAATACCGTTTTAGGTTGGAAAGCAGAATCTACTTTGGATGAAGCTATGAAATCTGCCTGGGACTGGGAGCAAAAAATTAGAAAATAGTGTTAAAAATAGTAAAGTATGGTTTAGAAATAAACCATACTTTCTTTTTGTGCGTACATAAAAGAGATGACATTTAATTATCCAGATACCGACACTCTTTTAACTACTGTAAGTAACCAAAACTTATATAATAACTTGGTTGCTCAACTGCAAAAAGACTTTAGTTTAGCTAATATAGACTTTAGCTTGTTACAAGAAAACAATACAATTTCTCCGCAAGAATTAACTGCTGCATTACGAGAAAAAATTTACCAACTACTTTTAGAGCGTTTTACAGAATATTTAAATCTGCTTTACATTATAGACATACCTGAGCAAACTCTTAAAAAAATACAAGTTACAGATGCGGTAGAAGTAGCAGATCAGGTAGCTTTTTTAATTTTAAAAAGAGAGTGGCAAAAAGTGTGGTATAAAAATCAATATTCTAGCTAAGTACACCTGTATTTAAGAAGTTTTTTAAGCGGCCTATTTTGGCTTAATAATTGCTATATTTGAGGGTAAATATTATATTCTTGTTTAAAAAACTATCACTTAGGTCGCGTATCTTTATTACTATGATGTTTTTGGTGCTTATGGCATCAATACTAATAGCAGGTGTTACTATTTATCAATATAGAGAACAGTCTAAAGAGTATAACAGAGACCGTTTAGACCGTAAAGAAGCGCAGATAAAAGAAAGCGTAAACCTTACCATTAGGAAAACTTCTTTTGAGCGAATTACAGAAAAATTGCATTTAATTTTTAAAGATGAAATTTTTGAAATTGCAGAAATTCAGAATGTAAATTTTAGCATTTATGATTTAGAAGGTAGCTTAATTATTGACTCACACCCATTACTTAATAAAACATCTGTTACAGATTGTTTAGATGCTTTAGTTCTTCAAAAGCTTAAAACTAGCGAAAATCAACGTTATGTAGAAGAAGTTAATCACATTGAAAAAATATCTAATGAAGAAAAGGTTTTTAGGTCTTCGTACACGTTTATAAAAGATTTAAAATTTAGAGATATTGGTATTTTAAAATTAGAGTATGTAGAAGATACTTCTTTTGAGGATAAAGAACTTCCAGAGTTTTTGTTACGATTAGGTTTGGTGTATGTTTTTATGCTAATAATAGCTATTATTTTGGCTTATTTTACCTCAAAATACATTACTAGATCTTTACAGACAATTTCTGACAAATTAAGTAAAACAGATTTAAGCATTAGAAACCCTAAAATATTAATAGATAATCCTAGTGAAGAAATAGGCCGTTTGGTAGATGCCTATAATAGGATGATTGATGAATTAGAACAAAGTGCTGTAAAACTTGCAAAGAGTGAAAGAGAACAGGCTTGGCGAGAAATGGCTAAGCAAGTGGCACACGAGATTAAAAATCCGCTTACACCAATGCGCTTAAGTGTACAAAGTTTTGAGCGTAAGTTTAATCCTGAAGATCCAGATATTAAAGAAAAACTAGCAGATTATTCTAAAACCTTAATTCAGCAAATAGATACTATGAGCAGTATAGCTTCTGCTTTTTCTAATTTTGCACAAATGCCTGCACAGCAAAATGAGACATTAAACGTAGTTAAAATTGTTAAATTAGCTGTAGATATTTTTAATGAAAGTTATATTCACTTTATAGCAGAAGAAGAGCATATTGTAGCAAAATTAGACCGTACACAATTAGTGCGCGTGGTTACTAATTTAGTAAAAAATGCTATGCAAGCTGTGCCAGAGGTAGACAACCCAAGGGTTTTAGTTACGGTGGCTTCAGAAGATGATTTTGTGAAAATATCTGTGGCAGACAACGGTGTTGGTATAGCAGATGAATTTAAAGATAAAGTTTTTGAGCCAAAGTTTACTACCAAAACAAGTGGTATGGGATTAGGTTTAGGAATGGTAAAAAATATTGTAGAAACTTATAAAGGAGATATAACACTTACATCTCAGCCAGATAAAGGAACGGTGTTTATTGTTCGTTTTCCAAAAGAAAATAAATAAAAAGAAAAAAATATGAAGTTTGATACTATTTTAATTGAACAGCAAGAGAGTACAGCAATTGTAACTATTAACAGGCCTAAAAAATTAAATGCTTTAAATAAAGCTACTATTTTAGAGTTGCACACCGCTTTTACAGATTTAGAAGCAGATAAAAGTGTTAAGGCAATTGTTTTAACGGGTAGTGGAGAGAAAGCTTTTGTTGCTGGCGCAGACATATCTGAGTTTGCAGATTTTTCTGAAGAAGAAGGAGCAAAATTGGCTCGTAAAGGTCAAGATGAGCTTTTTAATTTAATTGAAAATTTAAGCACACCAGTTATTGCAGCCATTAATGGTTTTGCTTTAGGTGGCGGTTTAGAATTGTCTATGGCTTGCCATTTTAGAGTAGCTAGTGATAATGCAAAAATGGGTTTACCAGAAGTTTCTTTAGGTGTAATTCCAGGGTATGGTGGTACACAACGTTTGCCTCAATTAGTAGGCAAAGGAAGAGCTATGGAGCTTATAATGACAGCAGGAATGATTTCTGCAGATAAAGCATTAAACTACGGCTTGGTAAATTATGTTGTTACACAAGAAGAATTAATGCCGCTTTGCAGCAAGCTAATAGGTAAAATAACGAATAACTCTTCTGTTGCAATTTCTGCAGCAATAAAAGCGGTTAACGCTGGCTATGTAAAAGATGGTTATGATGTAGAAATAGAGGCTTTTGGTGCTTGCTTTGGGACCGAAGATTTTAAAGAGGGTACTACTGCATTTTTAGAAAAAAGAAAAGCAAATTTTCCAGGAGCATAGTCTATGAAAAATTATTTAGGACTAAGTTGTTTATTACTTTTAGTTGGCTGTAGTAATTATGGTCAATTAAAAGTAGTTGCTAATATACCTGAAGAGTTTAAGGAAGTATCTGGATTGGTTAATTTTGGAGAAGATCATATATGGTTAATTGAAGATAAGGGGAATAAAGATGAACTTTATAAAATTAATGCTGTTGGAGATTGGCAAAAAACACTAAAGGTTAAAAATGGTAAAAATCACGATTGGGAAGATTTAACCAAAGACAATAAAGGAAATGTTTATATAGCTGATTTTGGCAATAATGCTAGTGACAGAGATGATCTAGAGATTTTAAAAGTTCCAAATCCAAATACCATAAAAGGTGATGATATAGAGGCTGAGAAAATAGAATTTAGCTATCCGGATCAAACTGATTTTTCACCAAAGAAAAAAGGATTGTTGTATGATGCAGAATCACTTTTTTATTGGAAAAACAATCTTTACATAATTACAAAAAATAGAGCTACTCCGTTTACAGGTGAAGCTCTTATTTACAAGGTGCCAGCTGTTAAAGGTAAGTATAAAGCGGAACTTGTTGGTAGTTTTATGGCAGGTACAGACGAACGTACAAGCAGGGTAACGTCTGCTGCTATTTCTCCAGACGAGAAAACAATTGTGCTTATAGGTAACGGTATGCTTTGGAAATTCACAAATTTTAATACCGATGATTTTACAACAGGAACTGTAGAGTCTATAGATTTAGGAGTAAGGACACAACTAGAATCTGTTTGCTTTATAAATAATACAACGCTGTATTTGGCAGATGAGGCAAGAAAAAAAACAGGCGGTAATTTATATGTTTACAAGCTAAACTAGGGTTTAAAAGCCAAACCCTAGTCCAAATGTAAATCTTGGTCCTTCATCAGCATAAAATAAAGCAACTCTAGCAGAAACTACATTTGCTCCATTTAAAAATAGACCTCCACCGTAAGATGTTTTCCATTCATCAGAGTCTTCTGTAGGTAACCAAATACGTCCGTAATCAAAACCAGAATACACACCTAGTGATATAGGTATTATGTTTGTTTTCATTTTTCTAAGACTAAAACGTATGTCTGTATTTTGGTAATATGCTTTTTTACCTGTAAAACGTTGGTTTCTGTAGCCTCTTAAGCCATCTATACCGCCAACTGTTGCTCCTTGGTAAAACTCATAATCATCTCCTATGTTAAAATGAGCTTTCCATTTAGTAGCTAACACTAATCTTCCGTTTGGTACTAACTTATAATCAAAAGCAAGACTAGGAATTATATAGGCATAATTTTGACTGTTATTTACTAAAGATTGTTTGTAGCCTGCTTTTATCATTGTAGACATTCCCATTGTAGGAAAAGCAGCATTGTCTTTATTTTCGTAAGTATATGTAGCATCTACGCCTAAAAAAGTATTACGTACATCTTCATTATTAGCTACGTAAAATGTATTAATAAACCTGTCTTCTGTTTCTTCTACCTCAATAGTTTCTAAACCAATACCTGCTTTAAATTTACTACCTAATTGTCCGTTATAAACTATAGAAGGCACAACTTTAATTTGCTCTAATTTAACACGGTTGTAATCCATTCCTAGATCGTCATCATTATTAATGCTTTTGTTTCCTAAACCAAAAAAGTTTACACTAAAGTTTGGACTGGTAAACCTTGTTTCAACCTCAAAATTCCAGTTTCCAAAGATGTTTGCAAACTCACCAGTGTATCCAAAATCAAAACCTTGCGTAGCAAAGTAAAAAGAAGCGTTAAAAGTATGTTTTTCTGTAAACGGATTTAATCTAAAACCATTGTAGGTAAATGTGTTTGTAAAGCCAATTTTTAAACCATCATCTGGATTAAAACCAACTGTTGGTATAATTTGATTAACGCTGTTGCGTATTGCTAACGGATTGTAAACATTTGTGTTGTAGTCATCTGTTAGTTTAATTCTTGCGTTATTAGTTTCTTTAAATGTATTTTTCTTAGACTTATAATCGTAAATGGTTATTTTTTGACCTTCAGTAAGGTTATAAATATCATTGTTTTGTCCGCCAATAATTCTAATTCTTATATTGTTACGTGCGGTACCATTATCTTCAAAATAGTCATCGTCATCTAAGCCGTAAATCCATATCTCTTTAGTAACATCACTATTAAAAGTTTTATCAAAAAAAAGTTTATCTTTTTCTCCTTTAATATTACGGTATGCTTTTACTTGTACTTCTTTTTTGTTTAAGTGATTAATCTCAAACCAATCATCCTTATCTGTACCTGTTACTACTGCAAATTTGTTTAAAATTCTGTGGTATTCTTTAGCATATTCTTTTAGATGTGAGATACGAGATAGTAATATTTTTTTAAGCTTTGGTAAAGAGCTATCTTGTATTTCTACAGGAAAATCCTTAAATGATTTGTTAATAACATCTTCGGTTAGGTTGTCTTGTATGTATTCTGCTTCTGTTATCCAATCTTTAAGGTTGGTTTCGCTTAACAAGGCAATATCTAACACATAAGTTTTAGGAGATGAGTTAAAACCTCGTACGCTTCTTATTTCTTCGTTAAAACCTTCCATTAAGCGTAAAGAAGGCACAATTCTGGTTGCTAAACTCATTAAAGGTCCGTCTCCCATATTAGAAAAAACCTGATCCCTGTCTCTAGGTACTGGCTTATAAATTATTTTTTTATTTTTCTTGTTTTCTGCCCAACGCCATTGGTCTGTGTGTCTGTCCCAATCACCAATTACCATATCAAAAAGACGTGCTCTTAAGTATAGTTTATCATCAACTGCGTATTTTTCATCATCCCGTAAATCTTCAAGCATACTGTCTGTGCTTTTAAGCTCATTAGCATAGCCAAAACTTTTTAAATTTCCGTGGTTATCACCAGCATGTTCTTCAAACATATATAACTCATCACCATAATTTACATTAAAATCTCCTAATGCTTTTTGTTTGGGGATGTAGTATAATTTAGGATTGGTGTGGTAAATGTCTATAGCGTCAGATAATGTAGAAACAATATATGGTGCATACGGGTGTGAGCCTGTATAGAAATCCATAAGTAGTTTTTCTACGGCAGTATTTTCAAACTCACCAACCACATATTGATCTTTAAAAGCCATAGATTGTAAGTACAATTCTGCACTTTTACGCATAGAACGCATTACGTATTCTTTGCCGTTTTTATCTGCTAAACGTAACGATTTAGATTGGTGACCACCACCTGCTCTAACAGGAGTTAATCCGCCATAAATAGTATCTAAACTTAAGGTTGGTACTGTTACAGGTGTGCCATAGTATTTGCGGTAACGGTCTCCCCATATAAAATTATGAAAACCTGTTTTTGTAATTTCTTCTTGCGTGTATATAGATGCCGTTGTTGTTGCAGGGAAACTATCTGGCAGTTTTTTGGTAAATAATTTTTTGTCTTCAGGTAAAACTTCAGAGGTGAATAAAAATTTCTCATTATTGTTATCATCTAGTCCAAAATAGCGCACCCTAGAAGAACCATCTTTGTAAACTTCTAAAGTAGTGTACCCTTTTTCTCCTGTAGAAAACTTACTGCCATTAATAAGTCTTGTTTCTCCACTTTTAGCTCCTGCACCACTAACAATTTGTGGTGTGTTTTCTTCTACAATATATTGTAAAGAGTGCTCGTGACCAGACACAAAAATTACTTTGTTAGAGTATTGTGCAAGTGTAACAACTCGGTTTCTTAATTCTCTGTACCTTTTACCTTGTAAGTCTTCAGAAGATGGTCCGGCTGTTTTTCTAAGTATATTTAAAAAAGTGCCTAAAATAGGTAACGGACCAACTCCAGGTTTAGGGTAAAAATGTTTTTTAAACGAATATTGTCCGCCGTGAGAACCGTAACTAAACATTGGGTGATGCATTGCAATAACCGTAGTTTTTTGTCTGTTTTTAGAAATTAAACTTTCTAACTCTATTAAAAACTTTTCTCTGCTTTTAATATCACATTTGTCATTAATATCTGGGCGTTTATTCCAGTTGGTTAAGTACCACTCTGTATCTATGGCTATAATTATTAGGTTGTCATTTACCTCTATGGTTTCTAATGGGCAGCCATCTTCTGGTAAAAATACATCTTTACTACCTAGTGCTTCTTGTATGTATTTTTGCTCTCGTTCTAGTCCTACTAAACCTTCGGTATACCAATCATGGTTACCAGGAATAAAAAGCGGATTTCCTTTAAAATTTTCTAAAGTTTTTAGTTGTGCATCTAAATGACTTTTAGCTGTTAAATACGCTGCAGTAGAATCTTTAGGGTCTGGCATTCCGGCAGGGTAAATATTATCGCCTAAAAATAAAACAGAACTATTTTTGTCTGCTTTATCAATTCTTTTTTTGAAGGACTTTAAAACAGGATTCATACCATTGATAGGTGATTTTCCTGCATCCCCAATTAAATAAAAAGTGTGCTCTATTTCTTTATTAGTAGTAACGTCTATGCTCTGCTTCTTATTATCATATTTAGTTTTTACTGTTGCACAACCAGTAAGGATAAAAATACTTAACGACCAACAATATTTACTAATAGAAGTATTCATAAAGATTTTAATTTTGTAATTTGTGATGCATCTTATATTAAAGTTATGGCAAATATTATTCAGGAAACCGAAGATTATGTAATTAGTCTATTAACCAACGAGTTAAGCTCTAGTTTTTTGTACCACAACATTAGGCATACTCAACGTGTTGTCAAAAGTACGCAAGAATTGTTAGATTTTTATAAGTTAGACGTAAAAGAGCATGACGACTTACTTTTAGCAGCGTGGTTTCATGATGCAGGTTACACTAAGAGTGCTAAAGAACATGAAGAGCGTAGTTGTGATATTGCTCGTGAATTTTTAAAAGGAAAATCTTTTGAGGAAAAACGAATAGAAAATATTTGTAATTTAATTTTAGCAACTAAAAAAGGCTATGAGCCTAAAAACCTTCAGGAGGAAATTATTAGAGATGCAGATGGGTCTCATTTAGGAAAAGAAAGTTACTTAGAGACTACAGAAATGCTAAGGGAAGAATTATCATTATTAGGATTAGTAGATTATTCCCCAGCAGAGTGGAGAGATACTAACATAAGAATGTTTCAGACCAAACATAGGTTTTATACAGAGTATGCTATTAAAAACTGGCAAGAAACCAAAGATGATAACTTGGCTAAATTAATTAAGGCTAGGAAGAAAATGAAGAAGCTGGTAAAAAAGGAAAAAGTTAAGGCGCAATATAAATCAGAATTTAAAGACAAGAGTCCGGAAAGAGGTGTGCAAACTATGTATAGGGTTACTATGCGTAACCACTTAAAGTTAAGCGATATTGCAGATACTAAAGCAAATATTTTACTGTCTGTAAATGCTATAATTATTTCTTTAGTATTGGCAGATTTAATGCCAAAACTAGATAGCCCTTCTAATAAGTACTTAATACTCCCTACGGCTTTGTTTATGTTTTTTAGTGTAATATCTATGGTTTTGTCTATAATTGCTACAAGACCAAATATTACAAGCGGACAGTTTACTAAAGAAGATGTAGATAATAAAAAAGTAAACTTATTGTTTTTTGGTAATTTTCATAAAATGAAACTAGAGGATTATGAGTGGGCTATGAAAGAGTTAATTAAAGATCAGTCCTATGTATATTCTTCCCTAACTAAAGATTTGTACTTTTTAGGATTGGTTTTAGATAGAAAATATAAATTGTTAAGGTGGACCTATGCTATTTTTATGTTTGGAATGATAGTCTCTGTATTGTCTTTCTTTTTAGCATTACATTTTTATGGGCCAAGGGAAGCAGTAATATTGTAGTGGATAAGTTATAAAATGGAAAAAGGCGAATATTATATGTAATATTCGCCTTTTTTTATGACCTATTTATTAATGCTTTAACTCGTGCATTAAATCATCATAAGTGTATGTTTCTTTAGACTCTTTATCTTTTTTGTATAAAATTTCTACACGTATTGCTTTTAAACCAGCAACACCTTGTAGGCCTTCTAGCTCTAGTACTTCTACATTTTTAGAAAAATATCCTTTAGAGCGTAAAAAACGAATGTAGCGTAAGTACTCTAACTCATCTTTTTTCTGAGAGTAAACAATAGAAAGTTTTCCTTTTTGGGTTAACCTTTCGTTAGTTCCTTTTATATAAGATTTGTCTATACGTTTTTTAATAACCTCATATCTGGCATTATATGTGCCATCTACATCAAAACGTTTTTCATCCATTCTAAATCTAATAGATAAAGATGTGTTATAAACTAATAATAAAGATGCAACATCTAATGCTATTGGTAGTTTTGGTTTTAGGTTGTAGTACTCATTTTCCATATCATACATTACCTGCAACTGCCACAACCTTAAGTTTTTTAGGTAAAAAGGATTGTATTCTTTACTCTGTGATATAGATTCTCCAATGTAGATATTGTGTTCCACACCATCTGTCTTATAGCGCTCAAAATAATGCGGAAACATTTCTTGTGCTTCCACTTGTTTTTTGTCTAAAACCTGAGCAAGTTTCTCGTTAATCTTCATAACACTTTGGTCATAGTTTTTCCTATGATCATAGTAAGACCCAGTATTAGGGTCTATACCTTCTTCGTAAGTGTTAATTAAATTTGCAATTTTAGGCTCTGTATTTTTTAAGTGTTTAAAAACAGGAGCTATCTCCTTTTTTATGAACTCTAATATAGTTTGCTCGCTATTTGTATTTAAAATTTCTTTTACTTCATCTAAATAACTATTGCTTCTAAACAATAATTCTTCATAAATGTGTAATTTATTAATTTCCCAAGCCTTAGTAAGTACATTGTTTACTTCGGTTAGTTGTATTAAAAGGTCTTTTTGTATAGAATTATTTCTAAATGTAGATGAATCTTTAATGTCTATTTGACCATAAAGAGGGTGTACATCTTTAAAAACAATTTCTTTAAATGTAGGGTCTAGACCTTCAGCATCTGCTCTAATAAAGCGTATTGCTTCGTTTTCAAACCTCCAAAGAACAGAAGAGTGTACTGTAGTACATTCTTGTTGTATTACAGCTTCAATAAGGTTTTCTTCTTCAGCTTTAGAACGTAAAACAGCTGTTACAATGTATGGCATTACATCTTGTAATTTTTGCGCGTTAACATTGTTTAAGTTGTATCTTTTTGTAGACGCTAATTCTAAAACACCAAGCAATTGTTTGCCATCAGATATTGGTGCTATAATTGCACTTTTTATTCCTTGTTCTGCAAGTGTAGCATATAGGTTGTTATCTGGAGCTGATTTGGCATATTTATCTAAGTCTGAAATTACAAAGTATTTATGCTCTTTTAAAATTGTCTCATAAGTGTTTTTACACAATGCAGTTTTACAATCTACATTGGCACTTTTATTAAGTATAAAACTTTCTATACCTATTCCGTGTACTTTTTCAAAAGTATCTTCTTTGCTATTATGTATAGAAAAACCAACTTTTAAATTAGGAAGGCCAAATAACGACTTAAATGTATTTTGGAAGTCTTCCATAAAAAACTCAGAGCCTCTTTTGTCACTTGAAATAAGACTAGATTTTATTTCGGAGATTGAGTGCTCTGCTGTAACATCAAACATATTAGAAATTACAAAACCTTTAGATGTAAAACTATTTGGCGGAATTTTTTCTTTCCATAGTTCTAGATTATCAAAGTTTTCTAATAGTTCATCTACATCTGCTTGTGTTAGTTTTTTAGCATTTTTGTTTGGTTTAATATCTATAAAATCTGCATTATACAATATTCTATAGTGTCTCATAACTCCGTTTTTATCCGGAATTTCATAAAACATAGGTCTTCTAAAGTCTAAATTAAAACCATAATGAAAATTCAATATTACGGTACTTGCCATAATATAATTTAATCTTTCTTCTACGTTTTTAATTTCAAGTTCAAAACCTTCACCTGCATCCTCTATAATTTTTTTAAATCTCTCAGACGAGTTAAAAATTACGTTTGCATAGGGTAAGGATGCTGCTTTTATTTCATTCTTAGTTAGTACCTCAGAGAAAGTATCTTGTAGAATAACATTAATAACATCTTTATGTTTATCAAGTAAAGTTAAATCTGTAAAACCATCACGTAGTTCTGGGTAAGGTTTTTGGTAATTTAAAATAAATCTTGCTTTTTGGGCAAGGAACAGGTCATTACCAACAGCCATTTTATCGTACTGTTTAAGAAGCTTATCAAAACTGACAAGACTTTTTAGTGGTAACTCTATTTCGTTTTCAAATTTCATTGTCCTTACTTAGTCTAAGAATAGCCTGCAAAATTACAAAATAATTATTACTTTTTATTGCGTTTGTTGTAATCCTATTTAATCCCTTTTTTAGATATTTATACAAAAATTAAAATATGTCTTCTTTTACTAGATTAACCAGAGCGTATAATAAGTCTAAAATAGTATCTTTTGATGATAGCTCTAAGTTAATACTTTTTAGTGACTGTCATAGAGGAGATAATAGTTTTGCAGATGATTTTGCAAATAATAGAAACATTTACTACCACGCATTACAACATTATTTTAAAGAAGGTTATAGTTATTTTGAGTTGGGAGATGGTGATGAGCTTTGGGAGAACACATCTTTTGAGTCTATTTTTACGGCACATAAAAACATATATGGTTTATTAAGAGAGTTTCATTTACAAAATAGATTGTTTATGATTTGGGGAAACCATGATATGGTGTACAAAGACCCTAGTTATGTAAAAAAGCATTTGTCTAGTTATTTTGAGCCAATAGATGGTAAAGACAAAGATTTATTTATTGGTATAACTTATCATGAAGGTATTGTTTTAAAGCATAAAGATACTCAACAAGAACTTTTTTTAACACACGGACACCAAGCAGATTGGTGGAACTATACGTTTTGGCGTGTAGGGAGATTTTTAGTGCGTGTACTTTGGAAGCCGTTACAGGTTTGGGGTATAGCAGATCCTACTAGTCCGGCTAAAAATCACCAAGAATTAATAAAGGTTGAAAAACGAATTAAACGTTGGATATTGCAAAACAATGAAAAGCTTACAGTTGTAGGGCATACGCATAGACCTCGTTTTCCGGAACCAGGAGATATTCCTTTTTTTAATGATGGTAGTTGCGTTCACCCAAGAAGCATTACAGGTATAGAGATAGAAAATGGTAAAATATCGTTAATTAAATGGCAGATTGCAACTACAGAAGATGGTACGTTGCGGGTGGTGCGTGTGCTGTTAGAAGGGCCACAAAAATTAACAGATTACCAACGAGCAAAACAGTAATGGTTTAATTTTTCTATTTTTACACCACCATTAACTAAATTAACATATGAAAAAGAGTATTGCTTTATTGGTTATTTTATTAACCTTATCATCTTGTTGGAAAAACAAAAGTCCAGAAGATCTAATTAGATTAAAAGAGAAGTTTAAATCTCAAGTAGCTTCTTTTGAAAAGAAAAAAATTACAGCAAACAAAAACGTAACCAAAGGTTTAACATCTTTAAGTGCTTTAAAAGGTGCCCTAGAGGATGCTAAAAATGAGGATAAAGAGTTTGCTAAAGTATACGGTGACTGGGAAAAGGTTAATAAGCGTGTAGAAAATTTAAATAAGGAGTATGAGGATTTAAAAACTAAAGCCTCTAATTTGTTTACAGCTATGGAAACCCAAACCAATAGCTTAAGTGACGAGCAAAGCAGAAAAACACTTTTAAAAGCCATTAATAAAGCAAAAACAAAATACAATGGCACATTAGCAAATACCTCTAAAGCAATTGCAAAATTAAGATTGTTGCACGGAGATGCTGTGGAGGTTGTAAAAGCACTAGAGGTGGCAGCTGCTCTAAACTCTTTTGATAATATAAATAGCCAAATGGAGAGTATAGAAAGTAGAGTAGAAGGCATTATGCAAGAGTTAAATGTTGCTGTTATTGAAAGTAAAAATTTATACGAAAAGAAAATTACAGAATTAGGAGAGTAATTAACTATATGGCGGTTAAAGAGCAATTTTTACGTATTGAAGATGTAGCGTTACAGTTAGGTGTTTCTCAAAAAATAATTAGGAAACACATACATTCTGGTGCTCTTAAATCTACAAAAACTTTTGGTGTACATTATTTAAGTCCTAAAGATGTAGCTGTTTTTAAAAAGAGTGATGCACTAACTATTTCTCCAAATAAAGAGTCGCTTAAAAAGGCCTCTAAATCTATAAAGACTGATGTTGTAAACTGGACAGATATATCTAAAAATTGGGAGAAACCTTCTAAAACCAAACTTACTTCTGCAGATTTGTTTTGTGGCGCAGGTGGTATGGCAAAAGGTTTTGAAATGGCTGGTTTTACACAGGTTGGCGGTTTAGATTGGTTTAAGGAGGCAGGTATGACATACCGAGAAAACTTTAAGCACCCACATATTTTAGGAGATATTACAGAAAGGAGTGTTAAGGATGAATTTATAAATACAGTTAAAGATTCGCTTAATGGTGAGTCATTAACTGTTTTGTCTGGCGGATTTCCTTGTCAGGGGTTTAGTATGTCTGGTAGTCGTATAGTAGAGGATGAGCGCAATTCTTTGTATAAAGATATGTTGCAAATTATTGAAGAGTTACAGCCCCAGTTTATAGTAGCCGAAAACGTAAAAGGTTTACGATCTATGCTAAAGGGCAAAGTAGAAGATAAAATAAAAGAAGATATTGCTAACCTAGGTTATGAGGTAAATGTTACTGTGTTAAATGCAGCTAATTATTACGTGCCTCAAAAAAGAGAACGTATAATTTTTGTGGCTAACCGAATAGGGAAAAAGAATTTACACCCTAAACCATTATTGTCACCAGAAAATTACATTACCACTAAAGAGGCAATAGAGGATTTGGTAAAGTTGAAAGACGACGCTAGTTTTAATCACGTTAGAGCAAAGCATAGTGATGCTATGAAAGAGCGCTTGGGTAAAGTGCCAGAGGGTAAAAGTTTGTATGATAATTATTCGGATTCTTGGAAAAAATGCCCTTGGAATGAAGCTAGCTGTACTATAAAAGAAAACCACGGTGGTGTAAATATACATCCAATAGAGTCTAGAGTTATTACCGTACGCGAAATGGCTAGACTACAATCTTTTCCGGACGATTTTATTTTTAAAGGAGCAAAAGGAAAACAAATGGTGCAAATAGGAAACGCTGTACCGCCTTTATTAGCAAAAGCAATTGCTTTAGCGGTTAGAGAAACCTTAGGAGTGTAAGTTTAGATATAAAAAACATATTCTAGCATTGCGTTTTCATTTTAAAAGATACCATTATGAACGCATTAGAGTTTGATACGCTTAGTAGAGAATTGCAAAAACTAGCTCCAGAAATACCATTGCAATGGGGAAAAGTGCAAAACAATACTACAGATAAAAAAGTAAACCTTTTTAGATGTAAAACACTCAGCTCTTTAGAAAAAGATATTAATAGTTTAACTACAGATGATAAAAACTATTTTAAAAGACGATGGTTTTTATGGCAGTGTTCTAGGTGTGATGAGTATTTGTTTTATGCAAATAATAATGTAACCAGAAACCCAAATAGCAGAGATCAAGAGTATGATGTGGAGTTTTATAATAATTCTGCATTGCGTTTTGACGTTAAAGGAACAGTTGTGCCAAAAGAGTTACGTAGTAGTTTTAGTTTAGAGCATCCAGAAAAAATTGTAAACTTTTACTATAACAAGCAAAGTGTAGGTAAGCGTAGTCATTTGCAAAACAGGTTATTTATAGTGCATCATTCTTTTAAGGAACACAAAAGAGCGTTAGAATTACGATGTTCTTGGGATTATAAATCTATGGTTTACCAAAGTTTTATTCATCAATTAAAAGAAAAAAATAACTTTATAAACTACTTAAACGTTAAGGCTACAATCATTTTTATAATAGAAAAAAAAGATGGTAGTTTTAGTTATAGGTTTGCGTAGCTTATTTTAAAAGTTGATATGCAATAAGTGCTACTATGTATGCAAAGCCACTCATAAAAACTAGTTGTGCTGCAGGCCATTTCCAGCTATTAGTTTCTCTTTTTACAATAGCTAAGGTGCTCATACATTGCATTGCAAAGGCGTAAAACAACAATAGAGATACTCCAGACGCTAAATTAAATAAAGGCTTATTATTCCAAGGGTTTACCTCTGCTGCCATTCGGTTTTTAATAGTTTCTTCTTCGTCATTACCAACACTGTAAATAGTTGCTAATGTGCCAACAAAGACCTCTCGTGCTGCAAACGATGTTATTACCGCAATACCAATTTTCCAGTCGTAACCCAAAGGTTTTACAATAGGTTCTATTGCTTTACCAGCATAGCCAATAAAAGAATGTTCTAATTTAAAACTAGCTATTTCCTCGTTCTCAGCTTTTAATTTTAATGCAGCAGTGCGTGTAGCTATAGAATCTTTAATAGCGTTACCCTCTAACGTTGGGTAATTGGTAAAAAGCTCACCTGTGTAAATTGCTATTTCGTCACTAATGTGGTCTTGGTTAAATTCAGAATAGCCAACCGTATTTATTCTGTTTTTAACAATTTCTTCTGCGTTTTTAAAATTGTCAGATAAGCCATATGATCCTAAAACCCATAAGATAACAGAGATTGCTAAAATTATTTTACCAGCACCATACACAAAACTTTTTGTTTTTTCCCAAACAGTATAAGCTACATTTTTAAACAGCGGAAGTTTGTAGTTAGGCATTTCTATAACAAAAAATGTTCTACTTTTAATTTGTAATATTTTATGTAAAACCATTGCAGAGAAAATAGACATTCCAAAGCCTAATAGGTACAATAGCATTAAGGTTAGTGCGCGATAACTAAGGCCTAAAAATGTGCCATCTGGTATAACTAAGGCAATAATTATTAAGTATACGGGTAAACGTGCAGAACAGGTTGTAAATGGTGTTACAAGAATGGTTATTAAGCGTTCTTTCCAGTTTTCAATAGTTCTTGTTGCCATAACCGCTGGTATAGCACAAGCAGTACCAGAAATTAAAGGAACTACAGACTTACCGCTTAGTCCAAATGGGCGCATAAGCTTATCCATTAAAAACACAACTCTACTCATATATCCACTTTCTTCAAGCAGAGATATAAATAAGAATAGAAAAGCAATTTGTGGTATAAAAATTACAACACCACCTATGCCGGCTATAATGCCTTCTGCTAAAAGGTTGGTAAAATCCCCTGCAGGTAGCGTCATTTTTGTCCATTCGCTCATTTGCGCAAAAGACTCGTCTATAAAATCCATTGGGTAGCTACTCCACTCGTAAATTGCTTGAAAAATAACTAATAGTATTAAAAAGAATATTAAGTAGCCATAGACTTTATGCGTTAAAATTTTGTCTAAAGTAGCTCTAAAACCTTTTGCAACTGTTAGGTCTACCTTATATGTTTCTTTTAAAATATTATTTATAAACTGATACCTTAAAACAGTTTCTCTGTGTTGAAGCTTTTTAAGCTCTGTATTAGATTTAATAGAGAAAGAAGTAACATCTTTAATGCGTTTTTTCTCTATAGGCATAAAATTTACATCTTGTGTAATAACCAGCCAAAGCTTGTATACATCTTCTTTGGGGAATGCTGCTCTAAGTTTGTTAAAATATTCAGGAGCAATTGTAGTTGTATCTATGTTAGACTTTGTAGATAGGTTTTTGTAGTCTGCAATTAATTCTTTTAAATTGTCTATACCAACACCTTTTCTAGTACTAACAAGTGCAATTTTTGTGTTTAATTTTTCTTCTAGTAAAGGTATGTCTAATGTAATACCTTTTCTAGCCATACGGTCTGCCATATTAATAACTAAAATGGCAGGTATTTTAAGATCTTTTATTTGTGTAAATAAAAGTAAGTTTCTTTTTAGGTTTTCTACGTCAGTTACAACTACGGCAACATCTGGAAAATCTTTGTCGTTTTTATTTAAAAGCAATTCAACAACAACACTTTCATCTAAAGAAGTAGTATTTAAACTATATGTTCCTGGTAAATCTATTATATGTGCCTTTACACCACGAGGTAATTTACAAATACCCTCTTTTTTTTCTACAGTAATACCTGGGTAGTTACCAACTTTTTGTTTTAACCCTGTAAGCTGATTAAAAACAGATGTTTTTCCGGTGTTAGGATTTCCAATTAAGGCTACATTAATATTTTTGCTCATACTCAATTACATTCATTCAATTAAATCTACTTCTATTAAGGTAGCAGTAGATTTTCTTATCGCTATATGTGAGCCATTTACGTTAATGTAAATAGGGTCTTTTAGAGGAGCAATCTGTATAAGTTCTACAACGTTACCTGGCAAACATCCCATTTCTAAGAGTTTTATTGGTAAGGTGTCTTCAGAGAAATCTTTAATAATTCCTCTTTGCCCTTTTTTTAGTTGTGCTACAGTAGTGCTCAATTTTTATTTAGATTGATTTTAAGTAAGAGCAAAAATAAGGGAAAAAAGCAAAACAACAGACTTATACAATGCTTTTTTTATATTCTTTAATATCAATATTACTCTTTATATGATGCTTTTAAAATTTTGATATCCTCTAATAGCTCTTTAATTTCCTTAGGGTTTGTACCATCATAAGTGCCACGAATACGTTTTTCTTTATCAACTAAAACAAAATTTTCTGTATGCACCATACTGTATGGGTTGTTAAGGTCTGTTTTTGCAGCCATATAAGACTTGCGCGCAAGATCATAAATTTCTTTTCTGTCTCCAGTTACTAAATTCCATTTACTATCTATAACCCCTTTTTTAATAGCGTATTTTTTTAGTTGAGCAACAGAATCTATCTCTGGAGTAACAGAATGTGACAATAGCATAACATCTTCATCGTCTTTAATAACCTCTTGTATTTTTGCCATATTTTTTGTCATAGTAGGACATATAGTTAGGCAGGTGGTAAAAAAGAAATCTGCTACATAAATTTTATTGGCATAATTGTCTTGAGTAATAGTTTCTCCGTTTTGGTTTGTAAGTTTAAAATTGGCAACTGTATGGTACTTTTTTTTATGTAAAAGTGTAGAGTCTACCAATTCTGTGTTAAAGTCTGCAGGTTGGTAAATAGGAAGCTTTACTTCTGGCTTTAAAGCATTGTAAAATAGCGTAATTATTACGGCAGATATTATTAAAAGTACAATGCCAAAAACTTTAAATTTACTAAAAAATGCGCCCATATTTTTTTGTGCAAATTTACAATAGGTGTAAGTAATAATCAATACAATAGCATATTAAATAATTCATAAAAATACTGTCATTGCAAGTATATCTTTTTGTAAGAACCCGTAAAAGTGTACTTTTGTTCGTTCTTAAAAACTAAAAGAGATTTAATGGAATTATTTATTCAGATAGTACAGTTCATATTAATTATATCAGTGCTTGTTATTTTGCATGAACTGGGGCATTTTATTCCTGCCAAATATTTTAAAACTAAAGTAGAGAAGTTTTACTTGTTTTTTGATGTGAAATTTTCACTTTTTAAAAAGAAGATAGGTGATACTGTTTACGGTATTGGCTGGCTGCCTTTAGGTGGTTATGTTAAAATTGCCGGTATGATAGACGAAAGTATGGATACCGAGCAAATGAAGAGTGAACCACAACCTTGGGAATTTAGAAGCAAGCCGGCTTGGCAACGTTTAATTATAATGTTGGGTGGTGTAACAGTTAACTTCTTTTTAGCTTGGTTTATTTATACAATGTTACTGTTTAATAACGGAGATACTTATATACCTGCAGATAATTTAAAGCACGGAATTTTAATAGATTCTATTGGTGAGCAACTAGGACTTAAAACAGGAGATAAAATTTTAGCTATAGATGGCAAAAAAAGTAAAAAATTTACAGATGCCGTATTAGATATTATTTTAGGAGATGAGGTTACTGTTAAAAGAGACGGTAAAGAAATTACAGTGCCGTTAAGTGCAGAAGGTAAAGAGGCTGTTTTTAGTACGCAAGGAAGAAACTTTTTAAGTTATAGACAAAAAGCAACCATTGATAGTGTTGTGTCTGGTATGGTAGCCGAAAAAGCAGGTGTTCTTAAAGGAGATGAGATTGTTGCTGTTAACGGACAAAAGACCTCGTATTGGAATGAGTTTGTTGGAGTGATTAAAAAATCACCTGAAAAGGAAATAGAGTTAGAGGTTTTACGTAACGGACAGCCAAAAACATTACGAATGACGGTTCCTGAGGAAGCGGCAATAGGAGTTGTGTTAAATAGAGAAGATTTATTTGTTACAGATACTTATAGTTTTGGCGCAGCAATACCAGAAGGCTTTAACAAAACAATTGAGGTGCTAACTAAACAAATTAGGCCGTTTAAAGTTATTTTTAACACTAAAACAGGAGCTTACAAACAAGTAAAAGGCCCAATTGGAATTGTAGAGATGATGCCAAAACAGTGGAACTGGACATTTATTTGGAACTTTATGGCAATGTTCTCTGTATGGTTGGCTTTTTTAAACATTTTACCTATTCCTGCACTAGATGGCGGACACGTTATGTTTTTATTATATGAAATTATTTCTGGACGTCCACCAAGTGAAAAAGTGTTAGAGAAAGGGCAAATTGTTGGTTTTGTAATACTTATGGGATTAATGGCAATTGTCTTTGGAAACGACATCTGGAATATTATAAAGAAATTTATATAAATTTTTATTTTTGCTTTGTAGATATTAAAAAAGCTTTTATATTTGCACCCGCTTACAGACGTTATGTCTGCTAACATTCCTCCTTAGCTCAGTTGGTTAGAGCATCTGACTGTTAATCAGAGGGTCCTTGGTTCGAGCCCAAGAGGGGGAGCAAAACAAACCTCAACTAGAAATAGTTGAGGTTTTTTGCTTTTGTATAGTTTCTTCAATTATATAGTTTATAGTTGTTTTGTTTTTTCCTGTATCTTTTCAGTCTTAAAATTACAAATCTATGTTTTCTATAATAGGTTGGCTCGGGGCCTTATTGTTTGTAGTGTCTTACTTGTTGTTAAGCATAGGTAAACTATCATCTAAATCTAAAGTGTACCATATTTTAAATATATTAGGTGCTGTATGCTTAATTATTAATGGCTTTGCGTTAAATGATTTTCCTAATGTTGTAGTTAACGCTGTATGGGCTTGTATTGGGCTCTACGCTATTGTTAAGGTTGTTAAATAAACGTTTACTCGTTTTTAAATTCTAGTATATTTAACGCATACTTAATATAAATAGCTTCTTTTTGCTTGTAATCTTCTGTTTTTTCATTAAAAAGTCCCAGATAATAGTAAGCTCCATCTATTAAGGCAAAAATTACCTCTGTTATTTCATCAATGTTTGTATTGGTAATAATTTGGTGCTCTTTTGCTTCTGTTAGTTTTTTGTGTAAAACCGTGTGTAGCGCTTGTAGGTAGCTTTTAAAGCTTTCGTTAAAATCTTTTTTCCTGTAAATTAAAGCGTAGCAACTATAAAAAACTCCATCATCAAAATATTTGTTCCAGTTTCTAGAAAAAAGTGACGTTATTAGATTGTCAAGTTTTTGTTTTGAGTTTATTTCTCCATTTTCGTCATTTTGTACAATGTTTAAGTGCTGTTCTAATATAAACTCATTTAAGCCAATTAATAGCTCATCTTTGGTTTTAAAGTAGTGCATTATTAAGCCGTTACTTATGCTTAAATGTTCTGCAACCTTAGCAATAGAGGTGTTTTCTAGGCCTATGTCTTTAGCAACTTTGTAAAATGCTTTTATAATTTCTTTTCGTCTTTGTACAGATACACTTTTTCTTCCCATGTAAGATTTTTATTTAGGCAAATGTAACATTTTAAGATAATTACAAGCCTTGCTTTGCCTGTGCAAGTTAACATTTATTTAAAGTTTTATTAATTGAACATTCATTCAATTTATAATTTATAAAAATACTTTTGACCCGGATTTTAGTGTAACCAATCAATCTAAAAAATGGAGAATAAAATTATATATGTAGTATTTGTTATGTGCTTAATTGTGCAGGTAGGTTTTACTCAACAAACTCACAAGGCTATAAAAAACAAGAAAGTAGTGTTTGTTATAGTAGATGGTATTTCTACAGATATGCTACAAAAAGCTCCAAGTCCTTTTTTAGATAGTATAGCTAATATTGGGAGTTATACTAAAGCCTATGTGGGTGGTAAAAAAGGAGGTTACTCGCAAACACCAACAATTTCTGCGGTAGGTTATAATAGTCTGCTTACAGGTACTTGGGTTAATAAACACAATGTATATGGTAACAGTATTAAAAAGCCAAATTACAATTATCCAACAATTTTTAAGGTATTTAAAGATGAATATCCGTCTAAAAAAACAGCTATTTTTTCTACTTGGCTAGATAACAGAACAAAGCTTATTGAGGGAGAATCTGAAACAAAAAATTTAGAGCTAGATTATGCTTTTGATGGTTTTGAATTAGACACCATTAATTATCCTCATGATGTTTACAAGCAATACATTAAAAAAATTGATAATGATGTGGCTGTTGAGGCTGCTAGATATATAAAAACAGATGCACCAGACTTGTCCTGGGTGTATTTAGAGTATGCAGATGATGTTGGCCACGGTTTAGGTGATAGTCCGCAACTAGATGATGCAATTACGTATGAAGATGCTTTGGTTGGCAAAATATGGAATGCTATTAAAATACGTGAAGCTAATTTTAATGAAGATTGGTTGTTGGTAGTTACTACAGACCATGGTCGTAGTCCTAAAGATGGACGCCATCATGGAGGGCAAACAGATAGGGAGCGTGCTACTTGGATTGTAACTAATGAGAAAAACACTAACAATTATTTTAAAAATGAAACCCTAGCAATTACAGACATTTATCCAACTATGCTTCGTTTTTTAAATATTGATGTTTCAAAAGATATTGCTTATGAAATTGACGGAACTCCTTTTATAGGCGAGGTAGATGCTTATGGTTTATCCGCTGTTAAAGAAGGCGACAAAATTGTTGTTCGCTGGAAAAGTAATTCAGACAAAAACGTAAAAGGAACAATTTATACTTCTGCTACAAATCAATTTAAAGAAGGAAAAAAAGATACTTACACAAAGGAGGTAACAGTGAGTTTGACTAGTGAAGAGACTACGCTATCGCTTAAAAAGCATACGGGCAAGATGTTAAAAATAGTATTAGAGACTCCAAATAATGTGCTAAATACTTGGTACATAAACAATAACTAATAACCAATTTAACTTAATATTAAAGAAAATGAATTTTAGAATTACGTTTATTGTAATGTTGTTTGTATGCTGTTTTAGCTACGGACAACAAACTATTACGGGGAGTGTTGTAGATGAGGGCAATACACCATTAATGGGTGTTAGCATTGTAGTTGCTAATACTACAAATGGTACAACAACAGATTTTGATGGTAATTATACCATTAATGCTGCAAAGGGAGATGTGCTTACATTTTCATCAATGGGGTTTAAAACAAAGCAAATTACGGTTTTAAATGCTGCAGTAATTAATGTTACTCTTTTAGAAGATGCTGCGGCATTAGAAGAGGTAGTGGTAACGGCTTTAGGTATTAAAAGAGAAAAGAAAGCATTGGGTTACGCTGTACAAGAAGTTAAGGGAGCTTCTTTAGAAAAAGCTAAAGAGCCTAACTTGGTAAATTCTTTAACGGGTAAAGTAGCTGGTTTAAATATTAAAAACTCTACCGACTTATTTCAGAATCCTGAAATTAGTTTAAGAGGAGCAACACCATTAGTTGTTATAGATGGTATACCAGACCGCTCTGCAGATATTTGGAAAATTAATTCTGATGATGTAGAAAGTATTAGTGTGCTTAAAGGTGCAACTGCATCTGCTCTTTATGGTTCTGCTGGTAGAAACGGAGCTATAATGATTACAAGTAAAAAAGGAGAAAAAGGAAGGTTAACTGTAACAGTTAATAGTTCAGTACTTTTTCAACCTTCTTTTATAAAAGTACCAGATGTACAAAGGGTTTATGGCAATGGTAATCAAGGGCAATACGCGTATATTAACGGTTTAGGTAGTGGCTCTGAAGGTGGTGGCTGGATTTGGGGACCTAAAGTAAATCAATTAGATCCAAGTACAGTAAGCGGTTTTTTTGAAACTACACAATACAATAGTCCTACAGATGCTGCTGGTAATTTAATTCCAATTCCGTTTACATCTAGAGGTAAAGATAATATCAAAGATTTTTTTCAAACAGGATCTATACAAACCAATAACGTAAGTGTAAATTGGGGTAATGATAAAGCTAGTTATAGAATGTCTGTGTCTAACGTATATCAAAAGGGTATTGTTCCTAATACAGATTTGGGGAACACTTCTTTTGCAATTGGTGGCACATTAAATCCGTCTGATAATTTTAAAGTAAGTTCTAACTTAACTTACAATAAACAATACACAGATAATTTTCCTGAAGTTGGTTACGGACCAACAAATTATTTGTACAATTTGGTTTTGTGGACAGGTGTAGATGTAGATGTTAAAGATTTGCGTAACTATTGGAGAGAGGGGCAAGAGGGTTACCAACAAAGACATTTTAATGTGTCATATTATAACAATCCTTATTTTCAGGCATATGAGTATGAGCGTGGTTATGATAAAGATAATATTTACGGTAATGTTGCCTTTGAGTATAATATTACGCCAGAACTAAGTGTAAAAAGCACAAGCGGTATAAATGTTTACAGCTTAAACAGAACGTATAAAGAGCCTAAAAGTTATGTAGGGTATGGTAATAAATCTCTTGGTAATTTTACCAATGCAGATAGTAGATATTTTGATATTATTACAGATTTTGGTTTAAAGTTTGAAAAGAATTTTTCAGATAATTTTACACTAAAAAGTGAAGTTGCTTACTCTAACTACTATCGTAAATCTACAGCTGCAAGTACGCAAACAGATGGTTTAAATATTCCTGGTTTTTACAATTTGGCTAATAATGCTGGGGTAAGTTATATTGCCTCTAACTTAGAGCAAGAAGAAGCTATAAAGAGTGTTTATGGTTTTGTAGATATGTCTTTTTACAATGCATTTTACTTGTCTATTACTGGTAGAAACGATAAGGTATCTACATTGCCAAAAGAAAACAATTCTTTCTTTTACCCATCTGTATCTGGTTCTTTAGTTTTATCTAGTCTTTTTGATATGCCACAGGCTATTAGTTTTGCAAAATTAAGAGGTTCTTGGTCTAGAGTGTCAGAAGGTAAAATAGGAGACGATCCTTATAGTTATATACAAGCTTATGATAAGGGAACAACGTGGAACGGAAATACGTCAGCTTCTTTTGGATCTAGCTTGCTTTCTCCTGGTTTAGAACCAGAAACATCAGACACTTGGGAGGTTGGTGCAAATGTTAGGTTGTTTAATAATCGTTTAGGTTTAGATGTTGCTTATTTTGAAGCTAAAGATTACAATAACCTAATTTATAGTCCAATTTCTGAAGGATCTGGGTTTGAGAGTATTTTACTTAATGGAGATGAGTATAAGCGTAAGGGCTTAGAGTTTGTTTTTGACGCTAAGCCTATACAAACAGCTAATTTTAGTTGGGATATGCTTGTAAACTTTAGTAGGTTTAGAAGGTTTCAAGAAGAAATTTACGGAGATAGAGAGCAAACAGAAGGTTTTGTAAAAGTTGGTGAACGTACAGATCAAATTTATGCTAACGTATACCAAACTAATTCTAGCGGTGAGGTTATTTATGAAAATGGTTTCCCTGTAAACGATCCTTACCAGAGATATATTGGTGATGATGATCCAGATTGGACTTACGGTATTACAAATACTTTTAAGTATAAAAATCTTAATTTATCATTCTTGTTTGATGGTAGAATAGGAGGTTTAATTTACTCTACTACAAATCAAAAAATGTGGTGGGGAGGTAAGCACAAAGGCACAGTAAAACAATTTAGAGATGATGCAAATAACGGTATTAGTTCTTATATAGCACCGGGAGTAAAGGTTGTAAGCGGTACAGCAACGTATGATGTTAATGGTAATATTACTAGTGATACGCGTACATATGCCCCTAATGATGTTGCTGTTAACTACATTAACTTTATGCAGACAACCAGTAACGGTCAAAATAAAAACTACCACTATTATAAAGAGTCTTTTGTAAAACTTAGAGAGGTTACATTAACATATAATTTTCCAAAAAAAGCATTAACAAACACACCTATACATGAGTTTAGTCTGTCCTTAATTGGACGTAACCTTTGGTTAAATTCTGATGTGCCAAATGTAGATCCAGATTCTGGTGTAGATGCATTGCAGGCTCCGTCAACTAGGAATATTGGACTTAACTTAAATGTAAAATTTTAAATAAAAGCATAATGAAAAAATTTAGTATATACATTTTATGTGCAATTTTCTTTACAGTAAGTTGTACAGATATAGAAGAGTTGCAAGATGATCCTAACAGAGCAACAGCAGTTAGTCCAGATTTATTGCTAACCAACATTCAAACCCTAGCATTTAATACTGTTAGTTTAAATAGTGCTTTGGCTAGTAGGTATTTAGCATTTACAGATGGTGTTAATGAAAATCAATACTACAATTGGCAACAAGCTTCTTTTGCTAATTATGACAATATAAAGCAAGTTCATAAAATGATAGAAGAGAGCAAGAATGCAGAGTCTGAGGTTTATGCTATTTTGGGCAAGTTCTTTAACTCGTACTTTATAACAGAGCTTACATTGGTTTTTGGTGATGTCCCTTACAGCCAGGCTATTGCTGTAGAGGAGCAAGTTTATGCACCTGTATATGACACACAAGAAGAAATTTTTTTAAAGGTGTTAACAGATTTAAAATCGGCATCTAATGAGCTTGCTGCTAATGATGAACTTATTTTGGGTGATGTAATTTACAATGGAGATAAACAGCAATGGCAAAAGTTAATTAACTCGTACTACTTAAGAGTTTTGTTAATGTTGTCTAATAAAACAGATGTTGCATCTTTAAATGTTGTGGGTAGGTTTAAAGAGGTGGTAGATAACCCAAGTAAATATCCTTTGTTTAGTTCTAATAATGATAATGGGGCGTTAACTTTTGTAAACATACAAAACAATCGTTACCCGTTATTTAACAACAACAACTTGCAAACTGCATATTATTTAGAGGAGTCTTTTGTAAGTAAATTGAAAAGCTTAGAAGACCCAAGGTTATTTGTTTTTGCAGAGAAAATGCCAAGTGCTTCTGCTTTAGATGAAACAGATTTTAATGCTTATGGAGGATTATATGGTAGTGCTGTTTTTAGTGATAATGCAACCAAGGCGGTAGCTGGTAATGCATCTAGAATTGCTCCAAGGTATTATAATGATCCTGTTAATGAGTCTAGCTTGTTAATTGGTTATGCAGAGCTACAGTTTATTTTAGCAGAAGCCGTTGTAAAAGGATGGATTTCTGGTGATGCTTTTGCGTATTATGCAGAGGGTATTAAGGCCTCTATGGAGTTTTATGGTATTGCAAATACTGATGATTATTTGGCAAACCCAAATGTGCAACTCAATGTCACAAACCCTATAGAGAGTATTGCAACTCAAAAACACATAGCGTTGTTTTTAAATACTGGTTGGCAAATGTTTTATGACCAACGTAGAACGGGTTATCCAGAATTTAATGTAGACGGAGGCGGTACATTAAACGAAGCTAGAATACCAAAAAGATGGTTGTACCCAACAAGTGAGTCTACTAATAACCCTGAAAATTTAGAGGAAGCTATTAATAGGCAGTTTACTAGTGGTGATAATATTAATTCACAAATGTGGATTTTAAAGTAAGGTATTTACATACATTTTTAAATATCGTTTTTTAGTTTGTTTAACTAGCACCATGTTTGGTGCTAGTTTTTCATTTTTAAAAAAGTAAGTAATTGTAAATTAGGTTGTTGCTATAACGTTGTAGTGTGGGTTTTTAAGTGTTATAACAAAACATTAACACTTTTATCTTGCATTTGGCTCGTATAAATGTATGTTAAGGCAAACAATTTCAATTATGAAGATTATACAAGTCAAAAGAAAAAGCAAAGTAGAAAAGAGATACACCAAAAGAATGGGGCAGCTTGTGGCTAAAGTAACCTACGTTAAGAAATACGTTTTAGGAATTCCTGTAAAAACGCTTTATAAATATAGGCAAACGTATTACGGAGAAATTAAAGATTGTAAAGACTGCCATTTGTTTGTTTAGTAAAAACAGCTCAAAATAAAAAACCCAGTGAATTTAAATTCACTGGGTTTTTTAATATTTTATGGTTTAGGAGTTTTAGTTTTTCACTAAAGTTCCTTCGCTTTTCCACTTTGTTACATTTGCAATTTTACTGTTTTGGTAATCAACTTCACTTAGCTCAGCATCATTCCAGAAAAACCATTTTCCTGTCTTTTTTCCTTCAGCGTAATTTCCTTTAGCAACTTTTTTTCCTTCTTCGTTAAACATTGTCCATTCGCCATCTAACTTGCCGTTTAAAAAATGTCCAACTTGTGCAATCTCTCCGTTAGAGTGAAAATATGTTGCTTTAACTTTGTTGTTTGCTTTTTCAAAAACTGGTTTAGTGCTTTGCGCGTTAACTATTGCTATAGAGAATATAAATGCGAATACTAGTGCTATTTTTTTCATGATATGTAGGTTTTAATTATTATCTGCTTAACATTAACGTTATAAAGATACATTTTATTTTACAATAAACACACTTTAAGTTAACATTAAATTTACATTAAAACTTTGAATTATTGATTTTCAGATAATTATATATTTTAGCTACTTAACATTCATCTATAAAAAAAGCGGCTCATCAGCCGCTTTTAGAATTATTTTTTTTTTTAATTAAAATCTGTAGTTCATTCCTAAGCTAAAATTAGCTCCAAATTGTCCGCCTTGTTGTACCTCAGAAGAGTACTGAAATCTTCCGCCAGCTTCTGCAGTATTAGTGGTTGCTAAAGTTTTATCTGGGTATACATCAAACATATTGTTAATTGTGCCTGTAAAGCTAAGCTTGTCTGTTACCTTGTAACTCAAGTTTAAATCTGTTACTAACATAGAAGATAACTCTTGGTCTATACCTCCTGTTTCTGGAGCAGTAACAGTTACCTTACCAAAAAGAGTATTATTTAAACCAATGTTAAATTTGTCAGTGTCATAATCCATACCTAAAATAAATTTAGATCTAGGTCTAGAATTTGTAATTAAACCTTTTTCTTCTCTTGTAAAAATATTATAGCCATTATCTGCAAGAACCTGTGGTGTTTCAATAGCATCAATTGTAGTTTCGTTAACATTGGCAGCTAAACTCACGTTAAATCTACCTTGTCCTATATCTATACCTCTGTAATTAAGTACAAAATCTGCTCCTGTAGTTTTTGTGTCGCCAGCATTAATAAAGAACTGAAGAGCTACCACATTATTGTCTATAAGAATTTGTTCTACAGGGTTTGTACTTGCATCGTCTCCATCATAACCAATTTGTGAAGAAAATAGTACTCTATCATCTACGTGTATTTGGTAAAAATCTATAGATGCAGAAAATTTAGGATTTATTTTATAAGTAAAACCAGCAGAAATGTTTCTAGAAGTTTCAGCAAATAAACTAGGTACACCTAAGGCTTGTACAGCAGAATTGTTATTAGCAAGTGTTCCTTGTAATACAGGCTCTGGAGAACCATCAACAATAATGTATTGGCTATTTGTTAGGTAACGTTGGTGTAAGGTTGGGGCTCTAAAACCAGTACTGTATGAGCCTCTAATAGCACCTTTGTCTCCTAATTTGTAACGTCCAAACACTTTCCAAGAAAAGTTGTCTCCAAAATCTGAGAAGTCTTCATATCTACCAGCTAATCCTAATAAAAGATCTTCGGTAATGTCATAATCTAATCCGGCATAAAAAGCGATATTATCTCTGTTCCACTTTCCAGCTTCATCTGGCTTAATACCTGCAAAAGAATCAGACCCGCCTTTGTAATATGATAAAGGGTTTCCTTCAATTGCTTCATAATATTCCTTTTTGTATTCTACCCCAAAAGAAGATGTTAATTGCTCTGTAAAAGCATTAGCAAAATCTAGGTTCATTACAACATTGCTCAATGTATATCCACCTGGTTTAAAAGTTCTAGGTGAAGTTCCGTTATCAGCTAAATAGTCACGATTTACAGAGTTATTTACAGTATAATCTACACTGTTAGAGCCATAAGTAACACTCGCATCTGCATTAAAAGTATCAGTAATATCAAACTTTACACCTAAGGCATTGATATGGTCATCAATTTGTGCTTCAAAACTTGGTTGGTAACCTACAAAATCTTCAGACCTTGTTAAAAATTCAGAATCAGCAACGCCTCTTCTCCAATAAGGAGCTCTGTAATAAGCAAAACTACGTCCCTTTCTGGTAGAGTATCCGTGAAAAGAGTACAACTCTGCATTTTCGCCTAATGGGTGTCCAAGGTTGATAAACAAGTCGCCTTTTTCTAAATCTGGCTGTCCAACTTTCATTCCTAATTCAGGATTTTCAGTAGCCCATTGTATTTCATTAGGTCTAGCGTCATCTGGTAAATCTGCAATACCAGGAGAACCTGCTCTGTTTGTAAGTTGTTGGTTGTAATACCCTAAAGTTAAGTTTATAAAACCGCCATCGCCAAAATTAAAGGCAGTATTCATATCTGCAGCAAAATTAAAACCATCTCCTTCAGATGTAATTCCTGTTCTTGCAGATACTGTAGTGTATTTAGCGTTTTTCTTTAACACCATATTAATTACACCTGCAATGGCATCAGAACCATATTGTGCAGATGCACCATCTCTTAATACCTCTACTCTTTCTATAGCGGCTGTAGGTATACTTTTTAAATCTACGCCAACCTCACCTTTACCAGGTGTTCTGTTTAGGTATACTTGAGCACTTTGGTTTTTACGTTTACCGTTTACTAAAACTAAAGTTCTACTTGGTCCTAATCCACGTAAATCTGCAGGATCATAATGTGCTGTTGCATCAGAAATTGCCTGTGTTTGTGCGTTAAAAGAAGGTACCTTAAAGGTTAGCATTCTGTCTACTGTAGGTTTGCCACTACTAGTAAGTTCTGCTACACCTATATTATCTATTGGAACAGGGGAGTCTAAAATAGTTCTAGGTTTAGATCTGTTACCTGTTAGTACAACTTCGTCTAAAGCTAAACCTTCTTGTAGAGTCATATTAACTTTTCCGGCAGCGTTTACAACCATTTCTTTAGTGTTAAAGCCAATAGAAGAAAAAATTAAGGTTGCAGGAAAGCTTTCTGCTGTAATACTATAGTTGCCATCAAAATCTGTTGTAGTACCATTTGTAGTCCCTTTAATAACAATATTTACACCAGGTAAAAGCTCATTGTTCTGATCTGTAACGGTTCCGCTTATCTCACCCTGAGCCATTGCAAATAATGGGGAAACAAGAAAGATTAAACCGAGTAATTTTCTTGATAAATAATTTTTCATTTAATTAAGTGTTTTATTAGTTATATGACAAGATAATGACATTTTATTCACATAAACAAATAATAAATTAACAAATGTTGGTTTTTAACACACTTAAATTATGTTTTTGTTTATAATCTTTTTCTTACTGTAGGTTATTTTTTTTAATGTTGATATAGTTTTTAAGTTAATAAGATACTTTTATACCTTTGCTGCTTTCAACTTTAGCTATTAAAAATGTATAGAAGTCACAATTGTGGAGAATTAAACGCATCACACATAAATACAGAAGTAACACTTTCTGGGTGGGTGCAAAAATCAAGAGATAAAGGTTTTATTGTATGGGTAGATTTACGTGACCGTTACGGTATAACTCAATTGGTTTTTGATGAGGAGCGTACTAGTAAAGAAATGATGGAGCGTGCTCAAAAACTAGGGCGTGAGTTTGTAATACAAGTTAAAGGTAAGGTGATAGAAAGAGCTTCTAAAAATCCTAATATGAAAACTGGTGAAATAGAAATTCTTGTTTCAGAATTAACTATTTTAAACAAAGCTATTGTGCCTCCGTTTACTATTGAAGATGAAACTGACGGTGGTGAAGATTTACGTATGAAATATCGTTACCTAGATATTCGTAGAAATCCTGTAAAAGATAATCTTATTTTTAGAAGTAAGGTTTCTATGGAAGTGCGTAATTTTTTATCTAGTAACGGTTTTATAGAAGTAGAGACTCCTTATTTAATAAAATCTACTCCAGAGGGCGCAAGAGATTTTGTGGTTCCTAGCCGTATGAACGAGGGTCAGTTTTATGCATTACCACAGTCGCCACAAACTTTTAAGCAGTTGCTTATGGTAGGTGGTATGGATAAATATTTTCAGATTGTAAAATGTTTTAGAGATGAAGATTTACGTGCAGATCGCCAGCCAGAGTTTACGCAGATTGACTGTGAAATGGCTTTTGTTGAGCAGGAAGATATTTTAAATATTTTTGAAAACTTAACGCGTCACTTATTAAAGGAAATAAATGGAGTAGAAGTAGATAAATTCCCAAGAATGTTGTTTGATGATGCTATGCGTTTGTATGGTAATGATAAGCCAGACATTAGATTTGGAATGGAATTTGGCGAACTTAATGATATTGCACAGCACAAAGAATTTGGCGTTTTTAACAATGCAGAGTTGGTAGTTGGTATTGCAGTGCCAGGTGGTAATGCTTATACAAGAAAAGAAATAGATAAATTAATAGACTGGGTAAAGCGTCCGCAGGTTGGTGCTTTAGGTATGGTTTATTCTCGTTGTAATGATGATGGTTCTTTTAAGTCTTCTGTAGATAAATTTTACGACCAAGAAGATCTTGCTAAATGGGCAGAAAGAACAAATGCTAAACCGGGAGACTTGGTTTGTGTGTTGTCTGGACCAACTAACAAAGTGCGTGCACAATTAAGTGCTTTGCGTATGGAGTTGGCAGAACGTTTAGGTTTACGTAAGTCTAATGAGTTTGCGCCACTTTGGGTTATAGATTTTCCTTTGTTAGAATTAGATGAAGAAACAGGTCATTACCACGCAATGCACCATCCATTTACATCTCCTAAACCAGGGCAATTAGAGTTGTTAGATACAGATCCGGGAGCTGTAAAAGCAAATGCTTACGATTTAGTTTTAAATGGTAATGAAATAGGAGGTGGGTCTATACGTATACACGATAAAGAAACACAGGCTACAATGTTTAAGCACTTAGGCTTTACGCCAGAAGAGGCTAAAGAGCAATTTGGCTTTTTAATGGATGCTTTTCAATACGGTGCACCGCCTCATGGAGGTTTAGCTTTTGGCTTAGATAGATTAGTGTCTATTTTAGGAGGGCAAGAAACAATTAGAGATTTTATTGCTTTTCCTAAAAACAATAGTGGTAGAGATGTCATGATAGATGCTCCTGCGGCTATTGATGACGATCAATTAAAAGAACTAAGCTTACAAGTGAAAATTAATAATTAAGAATTTAAAATTGCCTCGTAATGCCTAACAAAAAGTTGCTTAAACGTATTTTAGTATGGAGGGCAAGGTACATTACAAATAGGCAATTTATTTATATTCTTAGTGTAATAGTAGGTATAACATCTGGTATTGGCGCAGTGTTGCTAAAAAATGCAACCCATTTTATACAACACGCGTTAGAGGGTAAATTGGTGGCTAATTACCATCATGCATTTTATTTTTTATCGCCAATACTAGGTTTTTTCCTAGTATATCTTTGCGTTAAATACGTTATTAGAAACAAAGTTAATCACGGTATACCGTCTACATTGTACGCAATTGCTAAGCGTAAAGGGTTTATGAAAAGATACCAAATGTTTGGATCTTTAATTACGGCACCTATAACGGTAGGATTTGGTGGTTCTGTGGGGTTAGAGGGGCCCACCGTTGCAACAGGAGCGGCAATAAGCTCTAACTTATCTAGATTTTTTCATTTAGACCAAACCACCCGTAACTTATTAATTAGCTGTGCGGCAGCTGGTGCACTTTCATCAATTTTTAAAGCACCTATTGCAGCAATAGTTTTTGCAATTGAGGTTTTTAGTTTAGATCTAACAATAGCATCTATGCTGCCCTTATTGCTTGCGTCATTATCAGCAATAATTACTTCTTATTTTTTCTTTGGTGATGATGTTTTATTACCATTTACATTAGAAGATAAGTTTGTTATTTCTGATGTTCCTTTTTATATGGCACTGGGTGTAGTTTCTGCATTAGTTTCTATGTATTATACAGAGGTTTATGATCGTATTCAGCAATTTTTTGATAAGATAGAATCGCCTTTAAAAAAATTAATTATTGGCGGACTCTCTATTGGGATTTTGGTTTATTTTATTCCGCCGCTTTACGGTGAAGGTTTTGATGTTATTAATCATCTTATGGCTGGGCAACCAGAGAAAGCATTGGCAAATAACTCTTTGCATTTAGACTTGGAGAATGTATGGGTTATAATTGCACTTTTGGCCGGATTAGTTTTTTTTAAGGTTATTGCAGGTTCCTTAACTTTTGGGGCAGGTGGTGTTGGTGGTATTTTTGCACCAACATTGTTTATGGGTAGTATTATGGGAAACTGCTTTGCCAGAATTATTAATAACTCAGGCTTGGTTAGTTCTCCTGTATCTGAGAGTAATTTTACGCTCATAGGAATGGCAGGTTTAATGGCGGGAGTTTTACATGCGCCATTAACAGCTATATTTTTAATTGCAGAAGTTACTGGTGGTTATGAGCTTTTTGTACCTTTAATGATTACGGCTACATTGTCTTTTGGTATTACAAGGTATTTTTATCCGCACTCTGTGTACACAATGGAGCTTGGTCGTAAAGGTGAGTTGCTAACGCATAATAAAGATCATGCGGTATTAACATTAATGGATATTGATACGGTTATAGAAACTAACTTTATAGCACTAAAACAAAAAATGACCTTGGGGGACGTTGTGCGTACAGCAATTGTAAAGTCTAACCGAAATATTTTTCCTGTTTTAGACAAAAAAGGAAGATGTTTAGAGGGTATTTTGCTTTTAGATGATATTAGGGATGTAATGTTTAAACAAGATTTATACAAAACATTAAAAGTGTCAGATTTTATGCGTAATGTGCCAGATGTAATAGTTTACGAAGAAGACAATGTGCAGGCGGTAATGAATAAATTTCAGCTTTCTGGAGCTTGGAATTTACCAATTGTAAAAGAAGGTAAATATATAGGGTTTGTGTCTAAGTCAAAATTATTAACGGCATACAGGCGTAAATTAATAGATTTTACAAAATAAATAGTTTAGTATGATGAAGTATAGTAGTGGTATAGTTGCATTAATTGCACTGGGTTTAATAATTTATGGTTTTATTATTTTAGAAGGAAATGAAGTTGTTGCACACAAGTGTATAGGTTTTGGAACTGTAGGAATATTTTTTATAGCAATGCCACTTTTTTTAATACGAGTTAGTAAGGGGAAGAATGTTAAAAATTATATGTTAAACGAAGAAAATATTAGGAAAATGCAAGGAAAAAACTTGGAAAAGACTGAAAATCAATAATTTTGAACAATTTTAGCTTCTCTTAACATTCCTCTAATGAAAATATCTTATATTTGAGTATTAACATTTTTTATAATTTATTTTAATGACTGGAACAGTAAAATTTTATAATGACTCTAAAGGATATGGATTCATTACAAACGACGAAACAGGAAAAGACATTTTTGTTCATGCAACATCGTTAAACGGAACAGAGTTAAACGAAGGAGACAAAGTAGAATACGTTGAGGAAGAAGGAAGAAAAGGAGTGGTTGCTGGCCAAGTGCAAGTAATCTAATAAAGTATATTTATTTTGATTAAAAAATAAGCCTTGCACTTGCAAGGCTTTTTCTATTTATAACAGTGTTAGTTTAAATTTCGCTTTTGAACAAAAAAACGTTTTAAAAGCTCAGAAGCTTCTTCTTCTAATAAACCACCAGACATTTTTGTTTTTGGATGTAATTTTGTGCCCATGGCAATATAGCCCCTCCTAGGATCCTTAGCGGCATATACAATTTTAGAAATCTGGCTCCAGTACAAAGCTCCTGCACACATTTGGCAGGGCTCTAGAGTTACATAGAGTGTACAGTTTTCTAAATATTTACCACCTAAAAAATTAGCTGCGGAAGTAATTGCTTGCATTTCTGCATGTGCTGTAACATCGTTTAATTGTTCTGTTAAATTATGAGCCCGCGCTATAATACGATCTTTAATTACTATTACTGCGCCAACGGGTACTTCACCTTTATCAAAAGCAACATTAGCTTCTTCTAAAGCTTTTTTCATAAAATAGGTGTCATCAAAAGGGTTTATCATAGTGTCAAAAGTATAAAATAAGCAGCAGCTATTTGTAGTGTAACGTATTGTTTTTTATCAGTCTAGAAATAAAAACACCAACTTTTTGTAATACAATTGGTTGTAAAGGTATAACTCTTTGCTTATTTCTTTATTAACTCATAAATACCGTTTAAATTTGCTTTTTAGATGACATATTTAAACAACATAGCTACTCCAAATGATTTGCGTAAAATACCAACGCAAAGCTTGCCAATTGTTGCGCAGGAATTAAGGGATTTTATTATTGATATTGTTTCTGCCAAAGAGGGGCACTTAGGTGCTAGTTTGGGTGTTGTAGACTTAACGGTTGCTTTACACTATGTATTTAATACGCCTGTAGATAAGTTAGTTTGGGATGTTGGTCACCAAGCATATGGTCACAAGATATTAACTGGCAGGAAAGATGTATTTAGTACAAATAGGAGGTTAAACGGTATTAGTGGTTTTCCTAAGCGAGAAGAGAGTGTTTATGATGATTTTGGAACAGGGCACAGTTCTACATCTATTTCTGCTATTTTGGGTATGGCTATAGCGTCTAAAATTAAAGGGGAGCATACCAAGCAACATATTGCTGTAATTGGAGATGCTTCTATAGCTAGTGGTATGGCTTTTGAGGGTTTAAACCACGCAGGTGTTACAGATGCAAATGTGTTAATTATTTTAAATGATAACGCTATAGGTATAGATCCTAGTGTTGGTGCTTTAAAGCAATACCTTACCAATGTTAAAAAAGGCACGGCAAAACAAGATAATATTTTTGAAGCTTTAAATTTTGATTATTCGGGTCCTGTAGATGGTCATAATTTACCATTGCTTATTGAAGAGTTAGAGCGATTAAAAACGGTTAAAGGACCTAAGTTTTTGCACGTTATTACCACCAAAGGAAAAGGACTTAAAAAAGCTGAAGAAAACCAAGTCACTTACCATGCACCAGGAAAGTTTAATAAACTTACTGGAGATTTAATTCCAAAGTCTAACGGGGCAGGAACTCCAAAGTACCAAGATGTTTTTGGTTTAACTATTGTTGAGTTGGCTAAACAAAATAAAAGCATAGTGGGTATTACACCTGCAATGCTAACAGGTAGCTCTTTAAAAATTATGATGGAAGAAATTCCAGATAGGGTATTTGATGTTGGTATAGCAGAGCAACATGCGGTAACTTTAGCTGCCGGTATGGTAGCAGAAGGTTTGGTGCCATTTTGTAATATATATTCTACTTTTTTGCAACGTGCTTATGACCAAGTTATTCATGATGTAGCACTACAAAATTTGCCTGTGATTTTTTGTCTGGATAGAGCTGGTCTAGTTGGTGAAGATGGAGCCACACATCATGGGGTTTATGATATAGCTTACTTGCGCTGTATTCCTAATCTAATAATATATGCTCCTATGAACGAGGTTGAGCTTAGAAATATTATGTTCACGGCTCAATTGGGTTTGCAGCATCCTATTGCTATAAGGTATCCTAGAGGAAGAGGGGTTACCAAAGATTGGAAGAAGCCATTTACTAAAATTGAAATAGGAAACTCAAAGGAGTTAAAAAAGGGCATAGAAATTGTGGTGCTATCTATAGGTCATATTGGCAATATGGTAGCCTCTGTTTTAGATGATTTGGAAACTAGAAAAATAGGACATATTAATATGGGTTTTGTAAAACCTTTAGATACTAATAAATTAATGTCTATTTTTAACAAATACTCAATAATAGTTACTATTGAGGATGGTTGTAAAATTGGAGGTTTTGGTAGTGCAATTTTAGAGTATGCAAATGCTAATAGCTACTCTAATAAAGTGCACATTTTAGGTGTAGATGATGTTTTTGTGCAGCATGGCAATGTAGAAGAACTGCACGAGTTAAATAATATTGGAGCAAATAGCTTTAGGGCTTATATAGAATCTTTGTATGGAAATGAATAGGATTATGTTTAAAAAAACAATTGCACTTTTAGTTTTAACTCTATGTATAAGTGCGCTAAATGCACAGGTAGCTAAGCCTGTAGAGGTAGATTCAGTAAAAGTAGATACTACTATTGTTGGTACTATTGTGGTTCGTAAAAATCAAGAGAAGATAAAAAATATTCCTAGGGGTGTTAAATTGGCAAATCCTAGGCTTACCTATGAAGCCAATCCAAGAAAGGAGAATTTTGGATGGTTTACGGTTCCTTCATTCTGGGAAAAAACCAATCATTTAGGAGTTAATATAAATGAAGTTGCATTTGTAAACTGGAAAGCCGGTGGTAACAATTCTGTTTCTGCCATTGGGGAGGTTAAATTTGTTCGTAATTACAAATTTAGATACGTACAGTGGAGCAATAGTTTAGATCTTAGATTTGGATTAAGTGCTATAGAGGGCGAAAAGCTTAGGAAGGCAGATGACGCCATACGTTTTAGTTCTACTTTTGCCTATAGAAGAGATACAATAAGTAATTGGTATTACTCTGTAAAAGCAAACTTTAATACGCAATTTGCAGATGGTTATAAGTATCCTAATACAGAAAATATAATTTCTACATTTATGGCTCCAGGTTATGTGTTTATAGGTGCGGGTACGTCTTATATTCCAGAGGGGAAAAAGTTTAACTTATACATTTCTCCTATTACCCAAAAAGCAACATTTGTTTTAGATCAAGAGTTAGCAAATTCTGGTGCCTTTGGTGTTAAAAAAGCCGAGCGAGATGCAGATGGTAACATCACTAAAGAAGGAGAGCGTACTTTAATGGAATTTGGTTTTTTGGTTACCAACACGTGGAAAACCAACGTAGCAAAAAATATGACTTTAGCGCATGATTTAACTTTGTATACCGATTATCTAAATAGTTTTGGTAACGTTGATATAGATTGGGAGTTACGTTTAGATATGAAGGTAAACCAATATGTAAAAGCTAATATTGGCACCAACCTTTTGTATGATGACGATATACTTTTTGATGAGGTTGTAACAGACGGAGTAGTTACTACGCAAGGCAGACCTAAAATACAATTTAAGCAATTGCTTGGTGTAGGGTTGTCTTATGATTTTTAAAGTTGTTTGCCCATAATTTTATTATGTATATGCACAGCGCCACTATCAGATAAACTAGCAACATAGCAGCAAGTGTTTAATAGTAAATTATAAAGAGGAGCATCTGTATTTTGGTAGCGCTCTGGTAATGTCTGTAGCACTATATTATCATAATTAGAGGCTGTGCCATTTGCTGTTTTAACTAGAGCATTTGTGTAAACGTCTAAAATGTCTGATATAATTTTATATCCAGCTATTTCTTTTTCTATTACTTCTTGTGATTTGTAAACTTTGGATACGCTTAAAGATATAATATCTTTTATTTGTGCAATGTAGTTGCTTTTATCTAAAAGAGATACGTCAAAAGATCCATCTAAAATGGCTTCTTCATTTTCTAAAAATATAGCAACAGCATCTGTAATAAGTGTGTTAATTGCAAGAGCTCGTAAGTAACTAAGACGATCTTGCATAAACACCATTTCATTGTATTTTTTAGTGTTTATTTTGTCTTTTACCAACTTAATCAAATATTCTAAAGCGTAATCTTCAGATATTAAACCAAGGTTTATTCCGTCTTCAAAATCTATAATTGTGTAGCAAATATCATCTGCTGCTTCAACCAAATAAGTTAGTGGGTGTCTAGAAAAAGAGATGTCTTTACCATCTCTGGTTTGCATTAATCCCAGTTCTTCTGCTACCTCGCTAAAAAAATCCTTTTCGGTCTGAAAAAAACCAAATTTTTTATCTGCAATATGTTTTGTGGGTTTTTTAGGTAAAGATTCTTTTGGGTATTTCATAAAGGTACCTAGCGTAGCATAACTTAATCTTAAACCACCTTCTACACCTGTTCTGGACTCTGTTAATAGCTTAAATCCGTTAGCGTTACCTTCAAAATCTATAATATCTTGGTATTCTTTATCTGTTAGTTGATCCTTGTATTTTAGGCCATTACCTGTTTTAAAATATTCGCCAATAGCTTTTTCTCCGCTATGTCCAAATGGTGGATTTCCTATATCATGCGCTAAAGATGCTACGGCAACAATAGCTCCAAAATCATTGTAATGGTAACCGTGAACTTCTTTTAAGTGTGGGTGTTTTTCTAGTATTTTTTTACCAACAATACGTCCTAAACTACGACCAACCACAGAAACCTCTAAGCTATGTGTAAGTCTAGTGTGTATAAAGTCTGTTTTAGAAAGAGGAATTACCTGGGTTTTATCTTGTAAGCTTCTAAATGCAGATGAAAAAATGACACGGTCATAATCTACCTCAAATCCTAAACGAGTTTCATCCTGTTCTTTTCGTAGTCTTTTATTGGTGTCTCCAAAGCGTTTTAAAGATAATAATTGCTCCCAGTTCATAATGCTCAATTTTAAAGTTGCAAGATACTTAAATAGCTTTTTAAACAAAGTAGATTAAACTTAAAAGAATTTTATATCAACCAACTTTAGTGTCTACATCGGTTATATATAATAACACCTTAGTCTTTAACTTAGTTTCCCTAAATTTGCAATGAGTTAATAATTTAGAAACAATTAATTAACATCAGAAGTGGGTTGTTGTAATCGAAAAAAATAGCATTTATGTGTTTTAGAATTCTAACGGTATTATTTCTTTTTATTGGTTTAAACTCGGTTAAATCCCAAGAGGTTAAGGCGCCTGCTTTTGGTAAAGGTATTTTAAACCTAGTAGGAAAAGATAGTACTTGGAGTATGAATGTTTCTGGAAGAATGCAATTTTTGGGTATAGGACAATGGTCAGAGAATGATAAATTATCCTCTATTGGATCTAATTTTTTAATTAGAAGAGGGCGTTTAAAATTTAAAGGTTTTGCGTATTCTCCTAAATTAAAATATAAGGTAGAGTTAGGTTTGTCTAACAGAGATATTTCTGGAGCATCTGAGTTTACACACGACGCACCACGCTATATTTTAGATGCTTTTGTGATGTGGAATTTCTATGAGAATTTTGAGTTATGGATTGGGCAAACAAAATTGCCAGGAAATATAGAGCGCATAGTTTCATCTGCTAATATGCAATTGGTAGATAGGTCTTTGTTAAATAATAGGTTTACTATAGATAGGGATATGGGAGCTCAGTTAAGGCATAAATTTTATTTGTCAGATAAGTTCTTAATTCGGGAGGCATTTGCTTTGTCTCAAGGTGAAGGAAGGAATGTGTCTAAAGGAAATTTGGGCGGTTACCAGTATACAACTCGTTTAGAATTATTGCCTTTTGGGGCTTTTACAGGAAATACAGAGTATGTAGGAGGTGATTTAAAAAGGGAGCAATCTCCAAAGTTATTACTTGGTGTAGCTTATGACGCAAATAAAAATGCGGTAAAAACAAGAAGTAATCAAGGTAATTATATGTTTACTGATACTGGTTTTTATGAGACAGATATTAATACGTTGTTTGTAAATGCTATTTTTAAATACAATGGGTTTTCGTTTTTAGGAGAATATGCAGATCGTAAAGCAGATAACGCTATTGCTGTAAACAAAGACGGTACTGTCACGGGAGATGTGGTGCAAGTAGGTAAGGGTTTAAATCTAATGTCTGGTTATGTTTTTAAAAATAACTTGGAAATTACGGGTAGGTATACATCTGTAGAATTAGATAAGCAAATTACAAATGAAAATAAAGAAAATCAATATACATTTGGAGTGTCTAAGTATTTAGTAGGGCACAAATTAAAAGTACAAACAGATGCTACTTATTTAACAGAAGTTGGTGGACCTGACGGACTTATATACAGGCTGCAATTAGAGGTTCATTTTTAAGAAAAAAAATAACCTTAACATAACGTTAGACAGTTTAAAACAAAGCATATTTGCAAATTGAATTTTTATAAATTATGGAGAGTAATATTTACTTAATAATGATTATTGCTTTAGCTGTCTTAGCTATTGCAGATCTTGTGGTTGGTGTTAGTAATGATGCGGTTAACTTTTTAAATTCGGCTATAGGATCTAAAGCTATTTCTTTTAGAAGTATAATGATTGTAGCCAGTGTGGGTATTGCTTGTGGCGCTATATTTTCTAGTGGAATGATGGAGGTTGCTAGAAAAGGTATTTTTAACCCCAATGAGTTTTACTTTAATGAAATTATGTTCATTTTTATGGCCGTAATGATTACAGATATTCTGTTGTTAGACTTTTTTAATACCCTAGGTATGCCAACGTCTACAACGGTTTCTATTGTTTTTGAGTTGCTAGGTGCAGCTGTAGCAATGGCATTAATTAAAATATTGCAAGCTGGTGGTAGTGCATCAGATGTAGTAAATTACATTAATACATCTAAAGCAACAGAGATTATAATAGGTATTCTCCTCTCTGTTGTTATTGCCTTTTCTATAGGTGCAATTGTGCAATGGTTTTCTCGTTTGCTATTGTCTTATGATTTTGAGAGAAAGGCTAAATGGGTAGGTGCTGTTTTTGGAGGTGTTGGGTTATCTGCTATTACGTACTTTATATTTATGAAAGGTATAAAAGGTACTGCTTTTGCAAGTCAGAGTATAGATATTATAGGAGATATGACTATTAAACACTTTTTAGAAGTACAATGGTTTCCTATAGTGCTTGTAAACTTTGTTATTTGGTTTGTTGTGTCATACGTATTAACTGTATTTGCAAAACTTAATATCTATAAAATTATTATTGGAGTTGGTACTTTTGCTTTAGCCTTGGCTTTTGCAGGTAACGATTTGGTTAACTTTATAGGTGTGCCAATTGCTGCATACCAATCCTATACAGAATGGTCTGCATCTGGCGTAGATGCATCTGCATTTAGTATGGCTATATTAACAGAAAAAGTACCAACACCAACTTTGTTGTTGTTTATTTCTGGGATGATTATGGTGGCTACTTTATGGTTTTCTAAAAAGGCACGTTATGTTGCAGAAACTGAAATTAACTTATCTAGAGAAGGTGAAGGTAAAGAGCGTTTTGAACCTAACTTTTTATCTAGAGGAATAGTTAGAATTGGAATAGCAATTTCTACATACACATCATCTGTTATGCCTAAATCTATTACGGATAAGGTTGAAGCTAGATTTGAAAAGCCAAAGATAGCTCTGGCTAAAGATAAAACGTATGATATGCCAGCTTTTGATATGGTAAGGGCAGCTGTTAACTTGGTGGTTGCAGGTATTTTAATATCTGTGGCAACATCATTTAAATTGCCTTTGTCTACTACTTACGTAACTTTTATGGTTGCAATGGGTACATCATTAGCAGATAGGGCTTGGGGAGCAGAAAGTGCTGTTTATAGAGTGGCTGGTGTTTTAAATGTTATTGGCGGATGGTTTGGTACTGCAATTATTGCATTTACAGCCGCGGGTATTATTTTAACTCTTATTAATTTTGGTACTGGCGCTGCCATAGCTATTTTATTATTTGTAGCAATATTGTTATTGGCAAGAAATTATATCTCTTACAATAAAAAGTCTAAAGAAATAAAAGCAGAAGATAGTCTTAGAAGAGCAGAAAGTAGCTCTATACAAGGTGTTATTGTAGAAAGTGCTAAAAATACAGCTAACGTTGTAAAAAGAACCAACAAAATATATACAAATGCTATAGATGGTTTGGCTAAGCAAAACTTGGATATTCTTAAAAAGAATAAAAAAGGAGTGGTTAAGTTAGGTGATGAGGTAGATGATTTAAGAGATCACATATTTTATTTTATCAAAAATTTAGACGATGCTAGTGTTGGTGCAAGTAACTTTTATATTAATATACTTGGCTCGTTACAAGATATGGCTCAGTCATTAGAGTATATTACTAAAATTTCATACAAGCATATAAACAACAATCACAAAAAATTAAAATACAACCAAATTAAAGAGTTAAAAGAAATTGACTATAAATTGGAGCATATTTTAAATGAAACTCAAGCTGTATTTGAAACACGTTCTTTTGATAAAATTGCACAAATTTTAGAAGAGAAAGAAGCATTGTTTGAGTTGCTTTCTCAGAAAATACAGAAGCAAGTAGAGCGTACTAGAACAGAAGAATCTAGTCCTAAAAATACAACGCTTTATTTCTCTTTATTGCTAGAGACAAAAGATTTGATGACGGCAACAATAAATATGTTAGAGCTGTATTATAATGAACATGATAGTAGTGTGCCACCGGCAACTATATCATAATTAAATACTATAAAAAGTAAAGCCCAATACCTTAAGTGTTGGGCTTTCTTTTGTTTTAAACCTTATTGGTTAAAGCTTTATAATTCGTAAGCTGTAATTAACTGTTGAATCTATTTTTATGGTATTGCTTATAGATTTTCCCTTGGGTTTGTGTACAGGCATTTTAGATATAAATTCTGCTTTTTGTTTTAAAGGAGGAGTGAGCAGAAAATTATCTTGTTTATATTTTAATAAATGTTCTTTGTTGTAACTAGCAAAAGTATTAGATAAGTCATCTTTTTTTTGTGGCAAATACGTTTTGTTAATAGCTGTTTCTAAAATTATAGGATCTAATTTAAATTGATTTTTTTGCTGTGCACACAAAGCTGTTGTTGTTAAGCTTAATATTAATGCGGAGATTGATGATTTCTTCATAGGTTACTTTTTACTACAAATTACATAAGTTTTATCTAGTTGATAAATTTTTTCTAAACATTAACCTTTTGTTGTAAATTGAAAAAAATATATTTTATGAAAAATAGTTTCCTTGTAATAATGCTATTTGTTAGTTGTTTAACAACTTTAAAAGCACAAGAAGAAAGTGCTTTGGATTTTTTAGAAAAAGTAATTTCTCGTCACGACCCTAATAATAATTGGCCAACCTTTAAGGGAGATTTAGTGGTAACTATGAGTACGCCAAATAAAGAAGATAGAGTTACGGATATTCATATAGATATACCTAAGAGTACTTTTATTTTGTCTAATAAAGTAGATGGGAAAAAGCGTACTACTAAAATTGTAAATGATAGTGTTAGTTTTTTTATTTATGACAAAGAAATAAGAAATGCCGACGAACAAAAAACGTTTAAGTTTACTAAAGAGCGAGCACTTTTTATGAGAAATTATTATACCTATCTGTATGGTTTGCCAATGAAGCTAAAAGATAAAGGTACCATAATAGATCCTAAAATTTACTCTAAAAAAATTAATCAAAAATGGTATAAAGTTATAAAAGCTACTTATGATAAAGAAGTTGGTAAGGATACGTGGTATTTCTATTTTGACCCTAAGTCTTTAGATATGGAAAGGTATCAGTTTTATCACGATGAGTCTAAGAATGATGGAGAGTATATTGTGTTAAGCAATTCTGAAATTATAAACGGTGTGCGTATGCCGGCTATTAGAGCTTGGTATACTAATAAAGAAGACAAGCTTTTAGGTACAGATGTGCTTACCAAAAAATAAGCTTTTGTGTTGTAAAAGAGAAAAGGGCAATCTAAACAGATTGCCCTTTTTTATTTTTTAAAACTCTATTTATTTTGGATCTAATGCTTGGTCTATTTTAGCAATTACATCTTCATAATGGTAGCGAGTTACGGTGTTTATATTTCCGTTTTTAGCAAGTTTTAATTTAGAACGTAATGTTCTTAGTTCTCCTCTAACTAAAGAGCTAACATCGGAAGTGGTTACATCAAAACTAGAACCTCTACCGTTTTTAGCTGTTAGTAGTGTTTGCATACGTTCTACATAGGTGCGTTGTAAATTTCTACGGTAAATATCTGCGCTTCTACCTGTGTAGGCTTCTTTCCAAATACCTTTGCGTAGATCACTTAACATTTCTAAGGCGCTGTAATACGTTTTATTTGTTGTTTCTGCATCTAACAATCTGCCAATGCGATCTGCACTTAAAATACTGTTTAAGTGTCTGGCTTGTACTTTACGTAAATTTTCTGGGTAGCCAGCGTGGTCTATATTTTGTAAAATGGTCTTGTCTACTAACCAAGGTTGTGTGCTAAACACATTATCTTGTAACCATTTCATAGATTCTTTTTGCTTTGCTTTACTTAAAACTGTGTATACAGAGCCACTTTGTTTTGGAGTTTTTAAGTTTTCAAAAACACCACCAATGTTAGTAACTACATGACCTGCGTATCTACTATAAACACCTAATAATTCTCCGTATAACTCTTCTAAGTCATCGTAATTATTTGTTTTGTCTGATGTCCAACTGCTAAGATTTTTTGCTACATACTTTAGATTTTTAACTCCGTATGTGCTTGCTTTAACAGGGTCATCTCCTAATCCTTCAGTTTGTGATTGTGGATCAAAGCGACTAGACTGTCTGCCGTACCTATAAATTGGGTCATCTGCTTTTTCTAAGATCCATTTATTCAATGTAGGTATTTCTGCTTCTGGTGATTCAGATGCTAAATAACGATAGCCCCAGTTTGTAACATAATGGTCATAAGGTCCCATTTGTCTAATAAATCTAATGTTTTTATCACCAGGTTGTGCTATATAGTTGTAGCGAGCATAATCCATAATACTAGCAGCAATACCATTTTTTTGTGTAAACTCGCCATTACGTAGGGAGTCTACAGGGTACGCGTAACTAGCGGCCATGTTATGAGGGAATCCTAAAGCGTGACCAACTTCATGGGCAATAACCATGCGCATCATATCACCTATTTCTTTAGGCTCTGTTTTTAATGTTCTTGCGCTTGGGTTAGCCGCTCCAGTTTCTAATAAATATCTGTTTCTGTAACTACGCAAGTGGTTGTGGTACCAGATAATGTCACTTTCTATAATTTCTCCACTTCTAGGGTCAGATACGCTTGGTCCAACAGCATTTCTTGTTGTGCTAGCTACATAGCGTATCATAGAATATCGAATGTCTTCTGGGCTAAATTCTGGATCTTCTTCAGCGGTAGGAGCATCACGCGCAATTATTGCATTTTTAAATCCAGCTGTTTCAAATGGTTTTTGCCAATCTTCAATACCTTGTTTTATATATTCTTTCAGGTTTTCAGGAGTTCCTGGGTCTAAATAATAAACTATAGGCTTTACTGGTTCTACTAATTCGCCTCTTGCATATGCTTTAGGATCTTTAGGCACTAATCTCCAACGACGAATATATGTTTTTTCATCTGCCTTTAATTCATCGCTGCCAAAATCATATTGGCTAACAGTAAAATAACCAACTCTAGGATCAGAGATACGTGGTTGCATTGGTTGCTCTGGAAGTAAAATCATAGATTGATTTACTTGTAAACTAATAGATTCTGTAGATCTTAAAGTAGATGGTTCAGATGCGTTAAAGGTAAAATCTTGCTTAACCTCTATGTTTTCAGGAAAACTCTTAACGATGTTTATAAAACTACGTTTTGGATCTAATCTTTTTACCTTGTAAGTTTTTCTTAACCTACTAGATAAACCACTTATTGCTGGTACGTCTGTGCTAAATAACGAGGTTACATCTATAACTACGCTGGTAGAATCTGTGCTAAAAGCTTCAATGTCAAAAGCAAACAGAGTAGGTTCGTAATTGTTAACTTTTACAGATGCGCTAATTGCTTTTGTGCTATCTGCTACATTGCTGTAGGATTTAGATTTTAATAAAATTTTATCCTGAAAACGCGTCCAGTTAACCATTTGTTCGTTGGTTTTAGAACCTGCATTCATATACCCGCCGCCTAAGCCCGTAGGTATTTTTGCAATTCTTGTAACCCATAACATATCTTTATTTAGCTTACTAAATGGTATTTCATACAGATACTTTTTATCTACTTTATGTACTTTAAATAAGCCTTCGTCGGTTATGGCATCTTTAGTTACAACTTGACTATAGTTTTTAATGTCTCCCTTTTTGGATTTTTGTAGGGGAGTTGTTTGTTCGGCTTTGCCTTTTTTGGATTTTTTCTTTTTTTGAGCATTTATGCTGGTAGCAGAAAAAAGAGTAGCAGCTACGCATAATAAGAGTATTTTTTTCATTAGGAGTTTGTTAGGATCACAAGATAATAAATGTAAAATAGCTTATTTGTTAGAGAAAAGTTAATGTAATTGTGAATTGTTGATAACAAATGCAAATTATCACGGTAAGCCGTGATAGTTAACGCAATAACTTTGTTTATTTTTGCACCTCATTAAAAATAAGAAATGATAAAACACCTTGTACATACATGTCTAATTGCTTTTGTAGTGGTAAGTTGCAAAAACGTAAAGCAAGAGGAAGATGACAAGGAATTAAAAACGGTTACTAATTCTTTAGAGCCTTTTTCTTCTGACGAAAGAGAGGAAAAACTTGCAACTATTGAAGATTCTTATAACTCTGCAGATTTTGTAATTAAGTATAATAATTACATAGAGTTTTTTAATACCTATGATGATAAGGTTCGTAAATCCTATGCTAATTACTTAAGCTGGGTAAACCAAAGCGAACCAAAAATTACTACTAATTTAAAAAGTAAAATAGGTTTACCTATAGATCAATTAGACTTGTTAAAATCTACTATTGTACACACTCCTGCAATAAAAAAAGTAGATGCAAATATGCTTTTGGTATATAAAACAGCAGAGATTTTATATAATACCATAATAGAGTTAGATGCGTATTATAAAAAAGGTATTGTAGAAAAAGTAGATGTAAATAAGGGAAAAAAATTACATATAAAATTACTAGAGGCTTACAGAAATTACTTTTCTACTTTTGATGATATGTCCATTGTCTTTTATAGGCTACAGGACAGTGTAGAGAACTATGAAAAAGAAAAGTTTAAAGAACAAGAATTGGTTGTGCAGTACAACCTATTTACTGCTATAAATGCTACAGAAACTATCTTAAATGAAATTGGAGGTAGAGATGTAGATGGGCTTTTAACATTGGACTTTACTGTTATTAATCTTAAAATAAAAGAGCTTAGAGCTGCTTACGTTGCTCTAGAGGGTTTAAAAGAAAATCAAGACTTAATTGTAAAAGAGTTTGGTAAGCCAATGCCTGTTGTTACTAATTTTACTACTCACTTAGGAAATATATTAATGGGGTTAACTAGTCTAAAATTGCGTATAGCTAATAATGATTTTGACTATGGTGAAGACCACCCTAATATTGCAGCAGACGGTTCTCCTTTAAAATTGGAGTTAGAGTTTATTGCAATGGTTAATGAGTATAGAAGTGTGCATTTAAACTAGTACTTACCTATAAAAATTCATTTCATCCATATATTTAAATACAGCTGCAGGTAGCAATGGAGTTATGTTTTTTCCTAATCTATGGTTTTTACGAATAAATGTAGATGAGATTTCCATAATTGGCGCATCAGTAACCATTTTAATTTTAGGATTATTTTTAAATTGATGATCTACAGTACCGCTAGAAACTCTAGGGTATACATATATATCATGATTTTCTAAAATTACCTCGTAGTTTTTCCATTTGTGAAGACTTTTTAAATTGTCTTCTCCCATAATTAATGAAAAATCATAACCAGTTGGGTACTTCTCTAGCAAGTGAGCTAAAGTGTGTACCGTGTAATTGGGTTGTGGTAGATTAAACTCTATATTAGATGGTTTAAGCTTAGGGTACTCCTCTGTTGCTTCTAAAACCATTTGGTATCTGTGATTGTTATCTAATAAAGATTGCTTTGTTTTAAACGGACTTTGTGGTGTTATTACAAACCAAACCTCGTCTAAATCTGTAAATTCTACCAAGTGGTTTGCAATAACTAAATGCCCTAGGTGTATTGGGTTAAAGGTTCCAAAATATAACCCTACTTTTTTCATATGAAACTTTTTTTTATGAGTTTGGCTTGCTAATAAAATCTGCAACCAATTTTTCTGCTTCAGCTAAAGCAGTATCTAAATCATAATTTTTAATAACAGTATCAAATTGCGGTGCAGTTGCTAGCTCTACAGATGCTTTAGCAATTCGCATATTTATTTTATCATCACTTTCTGTACTGCGTTTTTTTAGTCTAATTTTTAGCTCATCAATACTTGGTGGCTTCACAAAAACAGCTAATGTTTGTTCTGGAAACTTCTTTTTAATTCTTAAGCCTCCTACAACATCAATATCAAAAATTACGTTTTTGCCTTCTGCCCATAAACGCTCTACTTCGGTTTTTAAAGTTCCATAAAAGTTATCTCTATAAACTTCTTCCCACTCTAAAAAGTCATCGTTTTTAATGTGGTTTTTAAATTCTGATAACGATAAAAAATAGTAGTGTTCTCCGTCTTTTTCTTTACCTCTTTTTGGTCTAGATGTAGCAGAAACAGAAAATGCTAAATTTAAATTTTCTTTACCTAATAAGTGTCTTACAATAGTAGTTTTTCCGCTGCCAGATGGTGCTGAAAATATGATAAGTTTACCGCCTTTCATTATAAAACATTTAGCATTTGTTCTTTAATCTTCTCTAGTTCGTCTTTCATTTGCACTACTAACTGTTGCATTGGTGCATAATTAGCTTTAGAGCCAATTGTATTAATTTCTCTTCCTATTTCTTGAGAAATGAAACCTAATTTTTTTCCGTTAGAATCGTCAGAGTTTATGGTTGTAGTAAAGTATGCCAAGTGGTTTGCTAAGCGTACTTTTTCTTCAGTGATATCGTATTTTTCTAAATAGTAAATAAGTTCTTGTTCAAACCTGTTTTGGTCTACTTCAGTTTTTAAATCAGAAACAGCTTTGTCCAGACGTTCACGTACAGCTGCTTGTCTATCAGGATCTATAGCAATAACCTGTTCTAATAAGTTTTCTAAAGAAGATATGCGTTGTTTAAAATCTTGCTCTAAAACAGCACCTTCTTCGGTTCTAAATACATTAATTTCTTTTAGAGCTTCTATAAGTGTATTTTGTATAGCTTTATATTCTTCAGCATCAATTTCTTCACGCTCTGTTTTCATTGCGTCAGGTAGGCGCAATGCCATTTCTAAAAGTTTTACATCATCACCTTCAGCAATAGCTTTTAGTTGTTGCATGTATTGTTTTACAACACTTTCGTTTATTTGTGCAGATGTGTCTGCTCCGGTACTTTCAATATATAAATTGAAGTCTATTTTACCTCTTTGTAAACCGTTAGCAATAGTTTTACGTAACTCCAGCTCTTTCTCTCTGTATGCAGAAGGCATACGTGCATTTAAATCTAAACTTTTACTGTTTAAAGATTTAATTTCAATGGTAATTTTCTTTGATGGAAGTTGCACTACGTGTTTTCCAAATCCGGTCATGGACTGAATCATATATTGTAAATTTTATGCAAATATAATTAAACTATACTAGTTGAGGCTAAGAGGTTGTTTTTAAAGCTTTTTTTGTTGTGAATGCAACGTTTTATGTACTATTGATTAGTTTTTAAAAGAAAAGTTCTGTCTATATATTTAGACAGAACTTTAACTTAAAATTTTTTATTCATTTGCAATAAAAATTATAATTCTCTTACCCAAATGTTGCTGTAGCTAACTCTGCTGTTATCACCATGGTCTTGCAGTCTTATTGGAGCTTTGCCGTGAGCTTCGTTTTTAGGCCATCCAATATAAGGTGTAGTTCCTTTAATTTCTACATGGTCTAAAACAAGAATTCCGTTGTGTAAAAGAGTTAATGTTCCAGACTTTATTTTTTTGCCTTCTTTATTAAATTCTGGTTCATGATAAACAACATCGTAAGTATTCCATTCTCCTGTTGGTACAGATGCTTTTGCAAGCGGAATATGTTGTTTGTAAATAGACCCTACTTGTCCGTTTACATAAGTATCATTATCATTATTATCTAGTACTTGAATCTCATACCTATCTTGAAGAAATACACCACTATTTGCACGGTTTTGTCCATCTCTTAAAACTTCAGCAGGTGATCTCCATTCTATATGTAGCTGTATACTCCCAAATTCTTTTTTTGTTTTAATATCTCCAGACTTGTCTTTTACAGTAAAAAAACCACCTTCTTTATCAACATCCCATGGAGCTGTTTGATTGCCATCTGCGTTGGTCCATTCGTCTAAATTTGCACCGCTAAAAAGAACAATAGCGTCGCTAGGGGCTGCGTTATTTTTTGCTGGAGTAACTGTTGGCGGAACTGGCTTGTATAGTTCTGTTTCTTCAGGTTTTGTAGGTTCTGTGCCGCTGTATTCTTCATATACAATATAATCTTCTTCTTTAGGAGCTTCTGTAGTTTTGTTAGTCACTTTTTCTTGACAAGAAAACAACAATGCTATGCCTAATACGGATAGTAAAATCTTTTTCATTCTTAATCTAGTTCTTTAATTTTTATATTTCTGTAAGAGACAATATTTCCGTGATCTTGTACACCTATTTTTCCTGTTTTGTATTTAGCAAAACCATCCCAGCCATTAAATTTTGAGTTTTTTAATAGATTATCCCAGTCCTTACCATTTAAAGGAAACTCAGCAACAGTAACTCCGTTTAAAACAGAGCTGCCTTTGTTTGTTTTGTGGTTTATTGTAATAACGGCAGTATTCCACTCTCCAACAGGTTTTGTAGCATCTTTACTTGGTGCAACCATATCATACAGCGCACCAGCTTGGCGATCTGTTCCGTTTTTTGCGTCAGGGTGGTTTTTATTATCTAACACTTGTACTTCTAAGCCAGTTTCGTAAGGCTGTCCGTACGTGCCATCATCTTTAATTCCCCAAAAAATACCACTGTTACCGCCTTCAGAAATTTTCCAATCTATAGACAAGACAAAGTTTGTGTACTTTTCTTTTGTTACAAGGTTATAATAAGTGTCTTTTGGACGATCTGTGGGTGGGTAAAAAACCAAAGCGTCATCTTCTATCTTCCAGTTTTCTATGGCATTGTTGTTTCCGTATAACTTTAAATTATCTAGGTTGCTACCATCAAACAAAACCGTCCATTCATTTTCTTTAGGTTCTTCTTTAATAGTGTTTTCTGCAGTAGCTTCTGCTTCTTTAGTTTCTTTAGGGGCTTTGTCTTTACAGCTAAAGGCTAAAGCGGATAGGCAAACTATTAGTAATGTCTTTTTCATAAGTAGTAATTGTTGTTTATTAAATGCCAAGCATTTTTTTTAGCATTTCTTTATCGGTGCCAGTTTTGGCAAAATCATCAAAAGTTTTTTCTGTAGCTTCAATTATGTGATCTTGTATAAATTTTGCACCTTCGGTTGCGCCTTGCTCTGGGCTTTTAATACAGCATTCCCATTCCATAGTAGCCCAAACATCACATCCGTATTGGGTAAGTTTAGAGAAAATGGTTTTAAAATCTATTTGGCCATCTCCTAAAGAACGGTATCTTCCAGCTCTATCTTTCCAGTCGTTATAACCTCCAAAAGCGCCTTTTTTTCCTGTAGGATTAAATTCAGAATCTTTTACGTGAAAAGATTTTATGTATGGGTGGTAATGATCTATAAAGGCAATATAATCTAATTGTTGCAGTACAAAATGACTAGGGTCATACAATATATTTACACGTTTATGATTGCCAGTAGCTTCTAAAAAGCGTTCAAAAGTATCACCATCGTGAAGATCTTCCCCTGGGTGAATTTCATAACAAACATCTACATCTTCCTTGTCAAAATGATCTAAAATTGGTAGCCATCTGGTAGCTAGTTCTTCAAAACCAAGCTCCACTAAACCAGGAGGTCTTTGTGGCCAAGGGTGCATTGTATGCCATAGTAAAGAACCAGAAAAAGTAGCGTGGGATTTAATACCTAATCTTCTGCTTGCGGTACCTGCTTTTTTAACGGTTTCTATTGCCCATTCTGTTCTTGCCTTTGGGTTGCCTCTTAAGTGTTCTGGTGCAAAACCATCAAACATAACGTCATAAGCTGGGTGTACAGCAACCAACTGTCCTTGTAAATGAGTAGATAGTTCTGCAATCTCTAGGCCGTAAGAGTTAACTTTTGCTTTTAGCTCATCACAATATTCTTGACTATCTGCTGCTTTATCTAAATCTATTAAAAAAGTTTCCCAAGTAGGAATTTGTATTCCCTTATAGCCAAGGTCAGCCGCCCATTTGCATAGTCCTTCTAAAGAATTAAATGGTGCTTTACTGTCTATAAATTGTGCTAAAAAAACCGATGGACCTTTAATTGTCTTCATTTTATGTGTTTGTATTATGTAATTTAATGCTATATTTAACGTTTAACTCTTAAGGTTATAACTAAGAATAACCCAAGTCATAAATATAATAATTTGTAAATGATTTGTGGTCTCTTTTTATACGAATTGAGTGGTTTTGTGCGATGAACAACATAAAATCTATATTAGAATAAAAATATAAATCTATATCTGTGGAAAACAATAGGTCAGCTAAGAGTTTATGGGGAGATTATTTAGATAAGCATTTAGAAGATGCTTTTGTAGAAGACCCTAAAGTAGAGCATTTTTGTGATAATGAAAAAGATGCTAATGAATGTGTTTTATTAGTAGAAAAAGGGATAAAAAAAGCAACAACACACTCGCTTTTAGGATTGCAACTGCGTAAAGAGCGTTTGCCAAAAATTGGAGATTTTAGAATTGTTACAGATTGGGAAGGACAAGCAAAATGCATTGTGCGTACTACAGCTGTAAAGTTAAAACCTTTGTTTAGTATTGATGAAAATTATGCGCAAAAAGAAGGTGAGGGAGATAAAAGTTTAAAATACTGGAAAACCACACACGTAGATTATTATAAGAGAGAGTTGGCGGAGTTTAAAAAGCAACCTACGGATAGTATGATTGTGGTTTGTGAAGAGTTTGAAAAAGTTTTTTAAAAAATCATAAAAAAATAAGCACAAAAAAACCACACATTAAAGTGTGGTTTTTGTTTTATGTATGGTAAGTAAATTAATCTAAATCTATCCAAACATTTCCTTTTTGATGTGATGTTACACTACCTTGTATAAAGTTAAGGCCACGTACACCATCTAACATTGTTGGGAACTCGCCATCGTTATACTTTTCTCCTCTAACTGCTCTGGCAACACCTAAGTAAATATTTGCCATTGCATCAAAAATACCTTCTGGATGTCCTGGAGGTAATTTTGTGCCATCTAAAGATAAGTCCGAATTATAAGCGTGTCCAGGTTTGTAAATTTGTACAGGCTTGTCATCACTCATAACATACAAGTAATTAGGGTTTTCTTGCTCCCATTTTAAACCGCCTTTATTTCCGTATATTCTAATGGTAAGTCCGTTTTCTTCACCTGTTGCTATTTGGCTAGACCTTATAATGCCTTTAGCGTTGCTGTTAAAACGAATTAAAGCGGTGCCGTCAATATCCATTTTATTGTCATCATACAAATAATTTAAATCTGCTAACAAAGATTTTATTTGCATTCCAGTTGTGTACTCAATCATATTAAAAGCATGTACTCCTATATCGCCCATACAACAGCTAATGCCAGATTTTTCAGGGTCTAAACGCCAAGTAGAAGATCTTTTATCTTTTTCATGAATAATTGGGTTTATCCATCCTTGGTAATATTGTGCATCTACTTTTTGAATATCTCCTATAGCGCCAGCTTTAATCATTTCTCGCATTTGACGTACCATTGGGTAACCAGTATACGTATGTGTTACGGCAAAAATGGTACCTGCTTTTTCTAAAGTAGCTTGTAAAATTTTAGCCTCCTCATAGGTAGTTGTCATTGGTTTTTCACAAATAACATTAAATCCATTTTCTAATAACTTTTTAGCCATAGGAAAATGTAAAAAGTTTGGAGTTAAAATAGAGCAAACCTGTATTCTTTCTTCTTCAGGTAACTTTAATTCCTCTTCAACAAGAGTGTCAAAATCTTTATATATTCTGTTAGTAGGAATGTCAATTTGTTTGGCAAAACTAACACTTGCATTAAAATCTGGATTAAAAACAGCACCAGTAATTTGGTAATTGTCATTAATAAAAGAAGCAACTCTGTGTAAAACACCAATTAATGAATCTCCGCCACCGCCTAGTATTCCTAGTCTAATTTTTTTACTCATAAAAATATCTTTTAAAATGTTTTTATTTTAGATTTTTTGATGCATTAACTAATAAATCTCTAGTTGCAATAATTCCTTCTTCTTCACCTTTTTCATCACCTTCATACTCAACACCAATAAAACCAGTGTAGCCAGCATCTTTAACAATTTGTAGCATTTTAGCATAATCTATTTTAGTTTCGTTGCCATTAGCATCAAAATTATAAGACTTTGCACTAACTGCTTTAGCATAAGGCATTAGTTCTGTTACTCCTTTGTAATTATCGTACATTTCTTCGCAACCTTCTTCAGACTTTTTAATACAAAAGTTACCAAAGTCTGGTAGTGTACCAACGTTATCCATATTTACCAGGCTCATTACTTCAGAAAGTAATTTACCATTAGATGATAAGCCACCGTGGTTTTCTACAATTACGTTTATGTTGTGTTCTTTGGCAAAAGTTCCAAGTTGTTTCAGTCCATCTACAGAACTAGCTATCCATTCTTTTTCTTCAGTAGCACCTGCTAAGTTTACACGTATAGCGTGGCAACCCATTTCTGCAGCTGCTATAACCCATTTGTAATGACTTTCAACAGCTTTTTTACGTTCATCAGCATCTGCTAGGGCAAGGTTTCCTTGACCATCTATCATTATTAAAACATTTGTCATTCCGTGTTTTTTTGCAGCTTCATTAGATTTTGCTACAAATTCAGCCATTGCTTCATCAGAATAATTAGCTTCTTTAACATCATTGTAAAGAGCACTCACGTATTCTAAGCCAGTAAAACCTAATTTATTTGCTTTTTCAGCAAAATCATAAGGATTACCGCCATCAAAAACTTGTTTATGTAAAGACCATTGTGCTAAAGACAATTTAAAAAAAGGTTTTTGCACGTCTGTAGTTGTGGCAGCAACTTCTTCTTTTATGTCTTCAGTTTTTTTAGGCGCATCCTTACAAGATGCAAAACAGAAAACAAGTAAAATTAATGGGTATTTTACACTCTGGCTAACTAGGTTTTTAACTTTCATTTTTTAGATATTTAATTTTTAGGAATTTACATCAACTATAACGTTATAGTACGTTACCCTCAATATTTACAGGGTTTAAATGTAGAAAATTTATTTTATATTTGAGAAAATTATCAAATAAACAACGCAAAGAATGGGCAAATTTTATTATAACGAAGAACAAGAGTCTTATGATGCTATTGTTGTAGGAACTGGTATAAGTGGAGGATGGGCTGCTAAAGAATTATGTGAAGCTGGTTTAAAGACTTTAATATTAGAAAGGGGTAGAATGGTAACACATAGAGATGATTACACTACTGCTTTTAAAGAATCTTGGGATTTGCCAAACAACGGAGCTATTTCTCCTGAAGAAAAAGCAAAGCAGTTAAAGCAGTCTAGAACAGGTTACACTACAAATGCAGATACTAAGCATTGGTTTGTTAATGATTTAAAACACCCTTATAATGAAACAAAACGTTTTGATTGGATGCGTGGTTACCACGTTGGTGGTAGATCTATAATGTGGGGTAGGCATAGTTACCGTTGGAGTGATATAGATTTTGAAGCAAATAAGAATGATGGTCATGGTGTAGATTGGCCTGTTCGCTATAAAGATATTGCCCCATGGTATGATAAGGTAGAAACATTTATTGGTGTCTCTGGAGAAAGTTTAGGATTGCCTCAGTTACCAGATAGTAAGTTTGAGCCAATGATGCCACTTAATTGTGTAGAAGAAAAATTAAAAGAAAGCGTAGCCGAAAATTTTGACGGTCGTGTTGTTACCGCTGGTAGAGTTGCCCACATTACCAGTGATAAAAAATTTGCAGGAGACGGAAGATCTAAATGTCAATATCGTAACCGTTGTAGTAGAGGATGTCCTTTTGGAGCTTACTTTAGTAGTAACTCATCTACTTTGCCAACTGCAGAGGCTACCGGTAACTTAACACTTAGACCAGACTCTATAGTTTACGAGGTTATTTATGATGAAAAAACAAAAAAAGCGACAGGAGTTAAAGTTATAGATAGATTAACAAAAGAAAAAATTGAGTTTAAGGCTAAAGTGATTTTCTTATGTGCTTCTGCTATAGCATCTACATCTATACTAATGCAGTCTAAGTCTGATACTTTTCCTAATGGTATGGGGAACGAATCAGATCAATTAGGAAGAAACATTATGGATCATCACTTAGGTTGTGGAGCTAATGGTAAGTTTGATGGTTTTGAAGATAAATACTATAAAGGAAGAAAAGCTAATGGTGTGTATATTCCAAGGTTTAGGAATTTAGGAGGTGATACAGATCGTAAAGAATTTTTAAGAGGTTATGGTTACCAGGGTGGTGCAACTAGAGGTAATTGGCAAGAAGTTATTGCGGAAACCGCTTACGGTAAAGATTTAAAAGACGCTGTTTTAAAGCCAGGAGGTTGGACAATGGGTATTATGGGCTTTGGTGAAGTTTTACCTTACGAGGATAATAGATTTACCTTAGATTATAATAAATTGGATGATTGGGGATTACCAACTATTACTTTTGATGCTGAGTTTAAAGAGAACGAGCTTAAAATGCGAGAAGATATAAAAGAGCAAGCTGCTGCTATGTTAAAATCTGCAGGATTAAGAGATGTTAATGTATATGATAATATAGGTGCTCTAGGCTTAGGTATTCACGAGATGGGTACTGCTCGTATGGGGCATGATCCAAAAACATCGGTATTAAACAAGTATAACCAAGTACATGCTGTGCCAAATGTTTATGTTACAGATGGTTCTTTTATGACCTCTGCTTCATGTGTTAACCCATCGTTAACATATATGGCTTTTACAGCAAGAGCGGCTAACCATGCTGCAGAACAACTTAAAAAAGGATTATTATAATGAATAGAAGATTAGCACTTAAGAACTTAGGTTTGTCATTAGGCTATGTTGTAGCTACGCCAACCTTAATTAGTATTGTACAAAGCTGTAAAAATGATAAAGGTGTTGCTTTTACTCCAGAATTCTTTTCAGTAGAAGAAGGTGGTGTTGTAGTAACTCTTATGGATATTATACTGCCAAAAACAGATTCTCCTTCTGCTTCAGAGGCAGGTGTGCATATGTTTGTAGATCAGTATATTAATATATCTAATACAAAGGAGGAAAAAGCCTTGTTTAAAGCAAAAATGGCTAATTTTTTAAGCCTAGCTAAAAGTAATGCAGGTAAGGATGCTGTTACAGATGTTACGGCAGAAGAGTTAGAGAAAACTTTGGCTGGTTGTTTAAAGCTGTCCGAAACACAAATAGAGGCTCAGGATAAGGCTATGCAAAATTACAATAAAGCTATCGCTAACGGAGAGGTTGCGGAGTTAGATCTTAATTCTGGAGCTATTGCTTTTGCGCACGAGCTAAGAGGATGGACTATTCATGGCTTTAAAGTTACTGAGGAGATTGCTAAGAACTTTTTAGCTTTTGATCCTATTCCGGGTAAATATATTCCTTGTGGAACTGTTGATGAGTTTACAGGCGGAAAAGCTTGGGCTCTATAATTAGGAAATAGTAAGAATGAAAAGAAGAAGTTTTATACAAAAATCGGCATTAACTACAGGTGCAATATCGCTAAGTGGTGCTTATGGGTATGCTTCTTTAAAAAATACAGAGGCAAAGCATAAATTTAATTTAAACTATGCACCTCATTTTGGAATGTTTTCTAATCACGCCAAAAGCTTAGAGGATCAGTTGCGTTTTATGGCAGATGAGGGTTTTACGGCTTTAGAGGATAATACCATGCTTAGTAGAGATGTAGTTACACAAAAAAAGTTAGCTAAGACTATGCAGCGCTTAAATTTAGATATGGGTGTTTTTGTAGCTCATGAAATTTCTTGGAAGAAACCAAGTTTGGCGTCAGGGGATTTAGTTCTTAGAAATAAGTTTTTATCTGAGATTAAGAGCTCTGTAGAGGTTGCTAAGCGCGTTAATGCCAAGTGGGTTACAGTTGTTCCTGGGCACGTAGATTTAAGGTTGTCTATGGGTTACCAAACTGCACACGTAGTTGAGTCTTTAAAGCAAGCGTCTGCTATTTTAGAGCCTCACGGGATAATTATGGTACTGGAACCTTTAAATTTTAGAGATCATCCAGGATTGTTTTTGTCAGAGTCGCCACAGGCGTATGAAATATGTAAGGCTGTAGATTCGCCATCTTGTAAAATTCTATTTGATATTTATCATCAACAAATACAAGAGGGTAACTTAATTCCTAATATGGAGGCAAGTTGGGATGAGATTGCCTATATACAAATTGGTGATAACCCAGGAAGAAAAGAGCCTACTACAGGTGAAATAAACTATAAAAATGTTTTTAAGTTTATTTATGATAAAAAATATACTGGTATTTTAGGTATGGAACATGGTAACTCTAAGCCAAATAAAGTTGGTGAGCGTGCAGTTATAGATGCTTATAAAGAAGTAGATTTGTTTTTGTAAATCAGTATTAAATGATAAGTAAATAAAAGCTATGCCTAATTGGTGTAGCTTTTTTTATTGCTTTTTTCTTTGTCAAAAAATGTGTGTAAAAGTTAAATTATGCTAAAACGTATCGATTAAGTGCTCTTTTATTTGGTTGTATGTAAACTTTTCGTATTTTCATAACGTAAAAATAATATAAGGACAATGGGTAGTTTACTTTTTCCTTATAAAATACATACTACTATGGAGAATTATTTTATTTTATTAATTGTGTATGCATCTGCATTAGTGTATTCTACAATTATTAGACCTAGATTAAGAAAAGAATAGCATTAGCTATACGCTTGGCTTTTGTGTTTAGATATTAAAGCATCATTAAATCTACTATTTTAGTAGTATTTAATGATGCTTTTTATTTTGTAAATACGTATTTATTTGACACTAAAAAACCTCAATCTGTGCCGTTTTAAGGGGAAGGACATAGTTGAGGTTAGTTTTTTCTCGCCCATAACGAGAGGTGTTCATAAAGCGTTTATATTGTTATGACCCGCACATTAAACAATCGTCATCTGCTTGGCCAGCTTTAGCTTGTTCTATAAGAGCTTTCATTTCTGCAGCACTCATTGGTTCTACATCTGTATCTGCAGGTGTAGGGTTTACTTTTAATTCAGTAGGAGCCGCTTTAGGTGCAGCTACAGGAGCGGCAACAGCTGCTAGTTCTGGTTTAGCTACTTCTTTAGCAAGAGTTTCTTTTTTCTTGCTATTGTCTACTGTAAATTTAATTGCATCTGCAGCAGCTTTAGTTCTTAAGTAATACATACCTGTTTTAAGTCCGCTCTTCCATGCGTAAAAGTGCATAGATGTTAACTTAGAGTAGTTTGCATTTTCCATAAACAAGTTTAGAGACTGACTTTGGTCAATAAAATATCCACGGTGTCTAGACATGTCTATAATGTCTTTCATACTTAATTCCCAAACTGTTTTGTATAGCTCCTTTATGTCTTGCGGAATAATATCTATATGTTGTATAGATCCGTTAGCACGCATAAGCTCTTGTTTAAGGCTTTCGTTCCAAAGGCCTAATTGTACTAAATCTTCTAGTAAGTGTTTGTTAACAACAATAAACTCGCCAGACAATACTCTACGAGTATAAATGTTAGATGTATATGGCTCAAAACACTCATTGTTTCCTAAAATCTGAGATGTAGAAGCTGTTGGCATTGGAGCAACTAAAAGAGAGTTTCTAACTCCGTTTTTCATAACGCTTTTACGTAATTTTCCCCAGTCCCAACGGCCAGATAATTCATCATCTTTAATACCCCATAAGTTATGTTGAAAATCTCCTTGAGAAATTGGAGAACCTTCGTAACTAGAATATGTGCCTTCTTCTTTAGCTAACTCCATAGATGCAGTAACTGCAGCAAAGTAAAGTGTTTCAAAAATTTCTTGATTTAACTTTTTAGCTTCATCACTTGTAAAAGGCATACGCATCATAATAAATGCATCTGCTAAACCTTGTACACCTAAACCAATTGGTCTGTGGCGCATGTTAGAGTTTTCTGCTTCTACTACTGGGTAGTAGTTACGGTCTATTACTGTGTTTAAGTTTTTAGTTACGCGTTTAGTTACACGGAAAAGTTCTTTATGGTCAAACTCTCCATTTTTAACAAACATTGGTAATGCAATAGAGGCAAGGTTACACACAGCAACTTCATCAGGAGCAGTGTACTCCATAATCTCGGTACATAAATTAGAAGAACGTATTGTTCCTAAGTTTTTCTGGTTGCTCTTGCGGTTTGCGGCATCTTTATAAAGCATATAAGGAGTACCAGTCTCTATTTGAGACTCTAATATTTTTTCCCAAAGTTCACGAGCTTTAATAGTTTTTCTTCCTTTACCTTGTGCTTCAAAAGCTAGGTAGGCTTCTTCAAACTCTTTGTCGTGTTTTTTGTATAAATCAGGGCATTCATTAGGGCACATAAGTGTCCAGTCTGCATTGGCCTCTACTCTTTGCATAAACAAATCTGGAATCCACATTGCATAAAAAAGATCACGTGCACGCATTTCTTCTTTACCGTGGTTCTTTTTAAGATCTAGAAATTCAAAAATATCTGCATGCCATGGCTCAACATAAACGGCAAAACTACCTTTACGTTTTCCTCCTCCTTGATCTACATAGCGTGCTGTGTCATTATATACACGTAGCATTGGAACAACACCGTTAGATGTGCCGTTTGTACCTGCAATATAAGATCCTGTAGCTCTAACATTGTGTATAGATAAGCCAATACCACCAGCAGACTGAGAAATTTTTGCAGTTTGCTTTAATGTATCATAAATACCATCTATACTATCATCTTGCATAGCTAATAAAAAGCATGAAGACATTTGAGGTTTAGGAGTACCAGAATTAAATAGAGTAGGTGTAGCGTGTGTAAAATATTTTTTAGACATAAGTTCATACGTCTCTATTGCAGCATCTAAATCGTTTAAATGTATACCAATAGAAACACGCATTAACATATGTTGTGGGCGTTCTGCTATTTTACCGTTAAGTTTTAATAGGTAAGAACGTTCTAAAGTTTTAAATCCAAAATAATCGTAGCCAAAATCTCGGTTGTATATAATTGTAGAATCTAATTTTTCTGAGTTGTCTTGTATCACTTTAAAGACTTCATCAGATAAAAGAGGAGCTTCTTTACCTGTTCTAGGGTTTACATATTCATATAAATCTTTCATTACTTCAGAGAAAGATTTTTTAGTGTTTTTATGTAAGTTAGATACAGATATACGTGCAGCTAATTTTGCATAATCTGGATGCGTCGTTGTCATTGTAGCTGCAATTTCTGCCGCTAAATTATCTAATTCTGATGTGGTAACACCATCATATAAACCTTCAATTACTCGCATAGCAACCTTAAGGGGGTCTACCAATGCGTTTAAGCCATAACAAAGCTTACGAACTCTTGCCGTAATCTTGTCAAACATTATTAATTCTTTTCTACCGTCTCTTTTTACTACATACATGCTACAATTGTTTTTAGTGATACGTTGGTTAGGTCAAGTCTTGGGGGACTCAACAAATTGGTTATTTATAATGCTTTTTTTAGAAATAAATTCTAAAAAATATTGGGTTCTAATTTTTAAAAATCTGCGTCGAAACTAATTTTCTGAGAATCTTCATCACCGTTGTTATTGGCAACACCAGATTTTTGGTATTCAGCTACTCTTTTTTCAAAGAAATTTGTTTTCCCTTGTAGAGAAATCATATCCATAAAGTCAAATGGATTAGTAGAGTTGTATACTTTGTCACAGTTTAATTCTACTAGCAAACGGTCTGTTACAAACTCTAAATACTGTGTCATTAATTTAGAATTCATACCAATTAAACTTGCTGGTAAAGATTCTGTAATAAACTCTCTTTCTATATCTAACGCATCTACAAGTATTTCTGTAATACGCGCTTTAGGTACCTTGTTTATTAAGTGATGGTTGTGTAGGTGAACTGCATAGTCACAGTGCATACCTTCATCTCTAGAAATTAATTCGTTAGAGAATGTAAGTCCTGGCATTAATCCTCTTTTCTTAAGCCAGAAAATAGAACAGAAAGATCCTGAAAAGAAAATTCCTTCTACTGCAGCAAAAGCAATTAAACGCTCGGCAAAACTAGGAGATTCTATCCATTTTAAAGCCCAATCTGCTTTTTTTCTAATAGCAGGAAAGTTTTCTAAAGCATGAAATAAAACATCTTTTTCTTTTTCATCCTTAACATAGGTGTCTATTAATAAAGAATATGTTTCAGAGTGTATGTTTTCCATCATAATTTGGAAACCATAAAAGAATTTTGCTTCTGCATATTGTACTTCGCTAACAAAGTTCTCTGCTAGGTTTTCATTTACAATACCATCAGAAGCGGCAAAAAATGCTAATATATGTTTTATAAAATAACGTTCGTCGTCATTTAATTTATTCTTCCAATCATCTAGATCTGCATGCAAATCTATTTCTTCAGCTGTCCAGAAACTTGCTTCGCATTTCTTGTACCAATCCCATAAGTCGTTATGCTTAATAGGAAAAATAACAAATCTGTCTTCGTTTTTCTCTAAAATAGGTTCTATTGCTGTTGACATAATTTTAATCTGGATTATAACTGTTTTATAAATTTTAAGGAGAATTGATCCTTAAACCTTGGGGGACTACAAAGATTGTAAAATGTAGCCACATGGTAAAGGGCTTTTATGGGTTTTAAGTTATAAGTTTTTAACACCAATTGTTGACATGTGTGCTCGCTAGTGATGTTTATTGCCTTTGAAGAATTTATATGTTTTTTTAGTTTTTAAAACTGAAAAACGAAGTGAAAAAATAAACCAAAAAGTATATTATTTATAAGTGTTGTTTGTTAGTGAAGTAGCGGTTTATGACGCACCAAACTTTACGATTCCGGTTTTAATAAAAACAAAAATGAAATATTTTATGATTCAGGTAGTTCCCCCGAAACCTTTAAATCATTTGCAATAAAAATCACTTAACTCTTAAATTAAAACAGGCTGCATAATGCAGTTGTGTATTCTGTTTATTAATACACATCCTATAGAATCGTAAACTCTTAGTTTGGTGGTATCATAAAATTATATATACTTTTTATTTTGTTGTATTTGCCATTAAAGAATCTAAATTGTTATTAGTTTCTGTTAAAGTAGTCTCTTGTTCTTTTTTTATTTTTTTACTGTTTTCTATTATAGCAGCAATAACTATTGTAATTACTAACAGACTAAACATGAAAATGCACTTCTTCATAATAACGTAATCCTTTTTAGTTCACTTTTTATAGTTGTATTACTCACATCTAATACACTGCTAATTTATAATCATTTAGTAATCTATAGGTTAACAATGTATAAATGGCGTTAAAAACTGTGTAGTTTGTATGTTCTGTACCTATTTTTAGGTAATTAATACTTAAAATCATACCAAACACACATTAATAATTTTGTTTTAAACATAGTATTGTACATTTACTACTCTTAAATTTTTAGTATGTTAGAAGCAGTTGTAATAGACGATGAAATAAAAGCCATACAGAGCTTAACTTGGGAGTTAACCAACTTTAGTGACGAAATTAAAGTGGTTGCTTCTTTTACAGATCCTTATGAGGCACTTAATTATTTGGAGGCTAATACTCCAGATTGTGTGTTTTTAGATATTGAAATGCCTATTATGGATGGGTTTCAATTTATGCAAAAAGTAAAAGAAAGAGATTTTCCTATTATAATAACCACAGCTTATAACCAATACGCAATTAAAGCGCTTAAAAATGAAGCTATAGATTACCTTTTAAAACCTATAGATACTGATGATTTAAATGATACTATAACTAAAATTAAAAAGTTTAGTAATAAAAATGGTACTATAGAACGTTTAGAGCAATTGTTAGTGGGTTTTAACTCTAACAAATCTAATAAGAGGATAACATTAAATACAGATGGTAAGCTAATATTTTTAAATAGCGATGAAATTATGTATGCAGAATCTGATGGTAACTATAGTACTTTATACTTGGATGACGGAAATAAAGTTGTGCTTACAAAAAAATTAAAAGAAGTTGAAGAAATACTGACTTTAGAGAACTTTTTTAGGGTTCATAACTCATATATAGTCAATATTAATAAAGTTAAAGAGTTTATTAAAACAGATGGTTACATTGTGTTGCAATCTGATGATAGAATTCCGGTTTCTAGACAGAAAAAATCTAATTTTTTAGACTTACTTTAATTTTCTATGATTTTAAAGTTGAAGAACAAATTAATGTTATTTTTTATACAAGCTCTGCAGAGGCTTTTGGTATGCAGTATATGTTTGTGTTGTTTTAATTTGTTAGCCCAAGACATACAGGAGAAGGCGAAAAAAAGGATTGATAGTTTGGTGCTGTTAAAACCTCAGTCGTACCATGAAATAAACACTGTGGTAAGAGCCAATAAAAGAGATACTCTTTTGCTTCGCTACTTTACAGAACAATCAGAAAAAAGTAATTACTTTATTGGGTTAGCTTATGGGTACAATCAATTAGGTAGTGCTTACAGGAATTTGTCTCAATATAGCAAGGCAATAGAGTTACACAAAAAAGGATTAGAAGCGTCTAGGGAGGCAGATGATTTAGAGTTTAAAGTCTATAGTTTAAATATGTTAGGTGTAGATTATAGAAAAATAGATGCTATACGTACAGCTTTAGATTATAACCAGCAAGCACTAGAACTAGCAGAAAGTGTAAAGGAACCTAGTGATGAATTAAAACGTAGTATAAATGTATCTTTAAATAGTATAGGTAACCTATATCATAGTTTAGAGCAATATAATTTAGCTATAAATAGATTTGAAACTTCTTTAAAAATAGAAAAAGAGCTAGGTAATATGATAGGCTTAGCTATAAATAACCAAAATATAGGAGAAGCTTTAGAAGAGCAAGGCAAGTTAGATGAGGCTTTAGAGAGGTATAAAATATCTTTATCATACAACAACCAGGTAAATTCTGATAAAGGCAGAATAATTTGCAATAATAGTATTGCCCAAATTTATTTAAAACAAAACAAACCTAAGGAAGCAATAGCTTTGTTGCTGACAGCTTTAACTAAAGCTAAATTGTTAAAGGATAAGTTTATAATAGCTTTTGTAGAGGCTAATGTGGGCTGGGCTTATATGCAATTAAATGCTATTGATAAAGCAGAAAAGCATATAACCAGAAGTATAGAAATAGGTAAAAAGCAAGGAATACCAAGAATTACAGCTTTAGGTACTAAAAGACTATCTCAGTTAGAGCAGTTAAAAGGTAATCATGCAAAGGCCTTAACTTATTATAAAACAGCAATAGAGCTAGAAAAGCAAATTAGTAGTACAAGAAATATACGCTATGCTAACGATGTTATTTTAAGATACGAGAGCGAAAAAATTAATAACGAGATAGAAAATCTTAGAAAAGATAATGAAATAGTAAAACTTAAGTTAAAGAAAAATAGGGCAACCTTACTAATTATAGGTATTTCTTTAGTGTTGTTAGCGGTGATCTTATTTGTTTTTTACAAGCAAAACCAATTAACTAGTGATAAAAAAATGTTGACATTGGAGCAAACAATGCTACGTAGTCAAATGAATCCGCATTTTTTATTCAATTCATTAAACTCTATTAAGTTATATATTATTAATAACGAAAAAAAGAATGCAGTACATTACCTAAATAAGTTTTCTAAACTAGTACGTAAAATACTTGAAGCATCTTCTTTAAAGGAAATATCTTTAGAGGATGAGTTAGAAACGGTTAATTTGTATATGCATATTGAAAACATCCGTTTTTCTAATAAAATAGATTTTACTATAGATGTGGATAGGGATGTAGAGTTAAACCAAATAAAAATACCATCATTAATTCTTCAGCCGTTTTTAGAAAATGCTTTATGGCACGGATTATCATCTAAGCAAGGACTAAAAAAAATTGACCTTCATATCTCAAAACAAAATGAAGAGTTTGTAGTTATTAGTATTACAGATAATGGTATAGGTAGGGCAGCATCAGAAAAAATAAAAGAAGCTAAGGTTTTAAAAAGAAAATCCTTAGGTATAAATATTACTAAAGAGCGACTTAAAAACTTCTCTAAAGATTATTTAAATTCTTTTAAAGTAGTTTTTGTTGACCTGGTAGATGAAGAAGGCAATGCTATGGGAACAGAAGTTACATTAACTATTCCCATTATTTAACTTAGTATACTCTTGGGCAACTAACTCTAGCTCACTATACCACTCTTCTCCAAATTTACGAACTAGGGCTTCTTTTACAAATTTGTAAACAGGAACCTTTAACTCTTCTCCTAAAGAGCAAGCTGGGTCGCAAATCTCCCACTTATGGTAGTTAACGCCAGTAAACTCTGTATATTCTCTTGTTCTAACTGGGTATAAGTGACAAGACACAGGTTTTTTCCAGCTGGTAATGCCTTCGTTGTAAGCATCTTCTAAACCACATTTTGCAGTTCCGTTATCAGAAAAAACAACATAAGCACACTCGCTACCATTTACAAGCGGAGTTTCCCACTCGCCATCTTCACCTTTTACAAAAGCACCTTGCTCCTCAATGGCGGCAATACCTTCTGCTCTTAAAAACGGTTTTACATCTTGGTAAATATCTACTAAAATCTCTGTCTCTTTGTCTTCTAGTGGTGCACCTGCATCACCATCAATACAACATGCGCCTTTGCAGGCCGTTAAGTTACAGACAAAATCGTTGTCTATAATTTCTTCAGATACTATGGTTTTTCCTATTTGAAACATATGCGTATTATAAAAGTGCAAAGATACTTTTTTAACGTTAATAAGCTGTTATTTTTAATTTTAGTAATTTAAAACCGTTTTATAAAGTGTAAGTTTGCACCGATTTTTAAAAAAAGTAAAATTATGTCTTCTAGTTTTTTTGATTTTAAAGAGATAGTAACAGCAAGTATGATTCTTTTTGCGGTAATAGATATTATTGGTAGCATACCAATAATTATTACTTTAAGGGCAAAAGTAGGTCATATACAGTCTGAAAAAGCATCTTTAGTAGCAACTTTAATTATGGTTGCATTTTTGTTTGTAGGAGAAGAAATTTTAAACCTTATTGGTATAGATGTAAACTCTTTTGCTGTGGCGGGCTCTTTTATTATCTTTTTTATGGCCATAGAAATGATATTGGGTATAACGCTTTATAAGGATGATGAGCCAGAAACAGCTTCTATTGTGCCAATAGCATTTCCTTTAATTGCAGGAGCGGGTACAATGACGTCTTTATTGTCTTTACGTGCAGAGTATCACGTTCAAAATATAATTGTAGCTATCTTAATAAATATCTTATTTGTTTATATAGTGTTAAAGTCTTCTAAAAAAATAGAAAGAGTACTAGGAAAAAGCGGATTAAGTGTTATTAGAAAAGTTTTTGGTGTAATTTTGCTGGCAATAGCGGTAAAACTATTTGCAGCAAATATTAATGAACTCTTTTAAATAGAAGTTAAAATGAATAAAGTAATATTTATAATCTTGTTTTTAATAGCAGGATTGCTAATTGGGTATAATGTAACTCAGATAGATTTTGATGATCCTCTTAATGGCCCAAGTACTATTGCACTTATCTGTATTGTTGCAGCTTTATGTGCTATTGTTTTGTTGGTGATTTTTATGATCTCTAAAAAGATACAAGAAAAAATAAAAGAATAACTTTTGTGTAAAGTTTTAAAAAAAGAAAGGCGCTATTTAATTAGCGCCTTTTTTTTATTACTATATGTTATTCTACTTTTTATGTGTTTATGGTTTTTTGTAGAATCTTATTTTTAACCTGTATGTAATATCAAATAATGCAGGTACAATTATAAGGGTTAAAAATGTAGCTACCATTAGTCCAAATATAACGGTCCAAGCTAGCGGTCCCCAGAAAATTACATTATCACCACCTATGTATATGTGTGGGTTAAACTCTGAGAATAAAGCAAAGAAATCTATATTTAAACCAATAGCTAGTGGTATTAAACCAAGTACAGTAGTAACAGCTGTTAAAATTACGGGTCTTAACCTTGCTTTACCGCCAGTTACAATTGCTTCTGTAGCTTCTTCTCTAGATAATACTTCTTTTTCATCTAAGCCAAGCTTTACTTTTTTACGATCTATAAGTATTTGTGTATAATCTAACAGTACTACACCGTTGTTTACCACAATACCTGCTAAGGATATAATTCCCATCATTGTCATCATAATAACAAAAGACCAGCCAGTAATCATTAGTCCACCAAATACTCCAATAAAGCTTAAGAAAATAGCTATCATTATAATTATTGGTTTAGAAATACCGCCAAACTGAAATATTAAGATTAGCATAATTAAACCTAAACCAGAAAAGAACGCACTAACAAGAAACTTCATTTGTTTGTTTTGCTCTTCAATTTGACCGGTATAATCTATTTTTACGGTAGAAGGTTTGCCTTTGTAATCCTCCATTTCTTTTTGTATTTCATCTACAATTGCAGCAGCATCTGTAAAACCAGGTTCTAAACCAGAGTAAATAGTTACTACACGCTCATTATCTCTATGTTTAATGGCGCTAAAGCCAGAGGTGTTTTGCATAGAGGCAACAGCAGAAACCGGAATTTCTTTTATTTGTCCGTTTGATGGATCTCTAAAAATTATATTCTGATTAAATAATGCATTTGTATTGTAACGTAAATCTTCATTAAAACGAACGTTAATGTCATAATCATCACCATCTTCTTTGTAAACTCCTGCTTTTTCGCCAAATAAGGCTCTACGCAATTGGTTACCAACTTGACCAACAGAGACTCCTAATTCACCAGCTTTTTCGCGGTCTACAACTACCTCCATAGATGGTTTACTCTTATTAACATCAATCTTTATTTCTTCTATACCAGCTATGTTTTTGGTATTAATAAAGTTTTTAACGCTTTCTGCAGTAGCAATAAGTTCATTGTAATCTTTACCCTCTAACTCAATGTTAATAGGGTAACCAGCAGGTGGGCCATTTGAGTCTTTTTCTACAGATATGTTTACGCCTGGATAAATACCGCTTAATGCTTTTTGCACTTTTGCACGTATTTCTTCTGTGTTAATTCCTCTCCTAAATTTAAACTCGCTAAAGTTTACTGTTATTTTACCTTTATGCGGCATTTCTGCAGCAGAACCACCATCGGTTTGTGGGTTACCAGCACCTTCACCTACTTGTGATACGGCAGAATCTACAATAAAGTTTTCTCCATCGTGTTTGTATATGTCATCATCTAAAATTTCATAAACTCTTTTTTCTATAACCTTAGTTATAGCATTTGTTTTCTCAATAGATGTACCTTCTGGGTATTCTACATACACAGATATTTCATTTGGTATATTGTCTGGGAAAAACTCTATTTTGGTTCTTTTACTGCCAACAGACATACCAAAAAGCATAAATACAACAATTAAAAGAACAAAGGTTATAGATACATACCAGTATACGTTACCACCTCTTAAGGCGTGTTTTAATCTGCGCTCGTACCAGTTTTCAAACTTAACCATTGTGTTTTTTTGAAAACGAATTGCCCATTTTTTAATGAAATATTTGTACGCCCAGAACATTACAGCAGTAATAAGCATAACAGAGCCTAAACCTCTCATTACGCCACCAAAAACTAATATCAATATACCAAAACCACCAAGAATAATACTTAAACGTATTAGTTGTTTAACGGTAAGTTCTTTTTCGCCTAGCTCCATAAATTTAGAAACTAGCATAGAGTTCATTAATATAGCTACCAGTAATGAAGATCCTAATACAACTGATAATGTGATAGGGAAAAACTTCATAAACTGCCCCATTACACCCGGCCATAAACCTAAAGGGACAAATGCTGCTACTGTAGTAAGTGTAGATACTATAATTGGGAATGCAATTTCACCAACACCTTTTTTGGCAGCTTCAACTTTAGATAAGCCTTCATCCATTAAACGGTACACGTTTTCTACAACCACAATACCATTATCTACAAGCATACCAAGTCCCATAATCATTCCAAAAAGAATCATTGTGTTAAGGGTATAGCCTAGCCAAGATAATATCATAAAAGACATAAACATAGACATAGGAATTGCAAAACCAACAAATAGTGCGTTTCTAAATCCTAAAAAGAACATTAAAACTGTTACAACTAGTATAATACCAAATATGATGTTGTTTACAAGGTCGTCTACTTGGTTTAAGGTTTTAGTAGAAGAATCATTAGCAATAGAAATTTTTAAATCTGGCGGATAATACTCCTTTTTTGCCTTTTTAACAATCTCTTTAATTTGGTCTGATGCAGAAATTGAGTTTTGTCCGGCTCTTTTTTTAACATCTAACATTACTACGCTTTCTCCAAACTCTCTGGCATAGGTAGTTTTATCTTCTTCAGAAAAAGTAATTTCTGCAATGTCTCTAAGGTACGTAGCACCATTTTCAGACTTAACAACAAAGTTGTTTAGTAATTGCGGGTCTTTTACTTCTCCTAAAATACGTATAGTTCTTCTTTGTTCTTCTGTTTTTAAATTACCAGCAGACATTGTAACATTGCCACCTCTAATGGTATTTAAAACATCATCAAAACTAATTTTAGCAGCCATCATTTTATAAATGTCTACTGCAATTTCTACCTCTTTTTCTTGGGCACCACGTATGTCTGCCTTTTTAATTTCAGATAAATCTTCTACTTCATCTTGTAAATACTCTGCAAAATCTTTTAACTTTTCTACAGGATAATCTCCTGTAAAGTTAATATTCATGATTGGCATTTCTTCAGATAAGTTAAGGTCAAAAACATTAGGCTCTACTTTAGCGCCATTAAATGTAGGCCAGTCTTCACTAGCTTTCTCGGCATCTACCTCGTCCTTAATTTTTTGTTTAGCTTCTTGTACATTTATACCTTCATCAAACTCTACTACAATCATAGCATAATCTTCTTGAGAGGTAGATGTAAATTCTACAACGTTACTTACGTTCTTTATTTTATCTTCTAAAGGATCTGTAATTAAACGTTCTATATCTTCAGCAGTGTTACCAGGATATGGTGTGCTAATGTATATTTTAGTTTCTATTACCTCCGGAAAATCTTCTCTTGGCATAGCTAAGTATGCAGAGAGTCCTATCCATAAAAATAGTCCAATAAGTACATAAATAACCGAAGGGTTATCTATTGCCCATGAGGATATTTTAAATTCCTTGTCGGCGTTTTTTTGTATTTTGCTCATGGAATTATTGATTTAAAATTTCAACTTTTTGTCCGTCTTTAACCGTTCTTGCACCTTCTTTAATTACGTGCTCATTAGCTGCTAATCCAGAAATAACTTCTATTAACGGACCTTGGCTTTTACCAGTTGTAATTATTTTCTTTTTTGCAGTTGCGTAATTTTCTTCAGTTTTTTCTGCTACATAAACATATTGCTCTCCGTTAGCATTTTCTGAGATTACACTTTGCGGTATTAAAATAGCCTCATTGTTGGTGTAGTCATTAAGTCTAACTTTAGCAGTTAAGTTTGGTTTCACGTTTCCGTTTTTGTTAGGAACAGGAATTTCTACAGAAAAAGAACGGTTACTTGGATTAATAAAGTTGCCTGTTTGGCGTACTTTGGTTGTAATGCTATCATTTAAGATTGGAAAATATACAACAGCTTCTTTACCATTTTGTATGCTTTTAATGTATGTTTCAGGAACCTCTACATCAATATACATATTAGATAGGTTTACAATTCTAAAAACTTCTGCACCCATACCAGGAGCAACAACGGTACCTTGTTCTTTAATAACATCGTCTATAATACCAGAAAAAGGAGCTCTTATGCTAGATTTTCCTAGCTGACTTTCTGCTTGTTTTATAGCGTTTACTTGTGCTTCATAACTAGTTTTAGCTTGCAAATACTGTATTTCAGAACCTATTTTTTGTTCCCAAAGTCTTTGTTGCCTTTCAAACGTAGTTTTAGCTAATTCTGCCTGAGTTTTAAGTTGTGCAAGCTGGCTGCTCATACCACCATCATCTATAGTAGCTAGTATTTGTCCTTTGCTTACTTTTTGTCCTTCTTTAACATATACTCTTTGTAGGGTACCTGCCATTTCTGGGTAAATTAAAACGTTTTGCTTTGTTTGTACATTACCTTGTAATTCTAAAAAATGATTAAAAACTTTTGTCTTTGTAGTTAGTGTGCTTATTAAAGGTAAGTTTTTGTTTCCTTGTATAACAGCAATAGCAGAATCTAACATAACCATTTGCTTTTCTAAAGCTTTATGCTCTTCTGAAACGGTTGCCTTTTTCTCTCTTATTTTTTCTATATCTTTTGTAGCAATAATACTCTCTACAGATGTGTTTTTGTCTCCGCAAGCAGTTACAAGTGCTGTAAGTGTTAGTATGTAGAATATTTTTTTCATATTGTTTGTATTACAAATTGTTGTGTTGGGGTTAGTTGTTTAGAATTAATTCTAAAGCTGTTTTTTTATTAATTACGTCTATCATAGATTGCAAATACTCTTGCTGTACAGCATACAATTGTGTTTGTGCTTGTCTTAGCTCAAAACTTGTTGCTAAACCTTCAAAATACTTAACTTGATTTTTTTGTTCTATGCGTTCTGCTAAACCTAAATTTTCTTTATTTGTTTGGTATTGCTCTATAGCTAAAATGTATTCGCTTTTAGCGTTTTCCCAACTAAGGCGTAGAGATTCTTCTGCTTCAGTTTTTTGTGTTTTAGCTTTTTCTAATGCAATTTTTGCACGTTGTGTAGATGCACTTCTACGTAAAGAACTAAAAATAGGGATGTTTAAATCAAACCCTAAAATAGAAGAGTTAAACCAATCCGTTTCTTTCTTTAAAAAATCAAAGTCTTCACTATATGCTGTGTATCCAAAGTTTATAAAAGCATTTAATTTAGGTAGTGCTTTACTTTTTTCTAACTTAAGCTCTAAAGTACGTTGCTCGTTTAAGTTAAGAGCCATTTTGTAATCTACATTGTTTTCTAAAACTAAGTCGCTTTCTAGTAAATTAAAATCTATTTGTTTTTCTGTTAAAATGTCTAAGTCTTCAGCTAATTTAGTAGGGTTGTCTAGCTCTAAGCCCATAACTAAGTTTAGCATTTGTACTGTTATTTTTTTTAACCTAATAGCATTTTTTAGCTGGTTGGTAACAGATGATAAAGTAATTTGTAATTGCTCAACATTTTCTTCTTCTGTTAAGCCATTTTCAAAAATCTTTTGTGTTTCATTAAGGTTTTTTTCTAAAGCAGCTTTATTTTTTTCTAATATAGATGTGCTTTCTTCTGCTAAAAGAACATTTCCGTAAGCTTCCACAACAGATTTACGAACCTCTAAGGCTGTTTTTTCTTTGCTGTTTGCACTGTAGTCTATAAATGTTTTAGTTGCTTGTACGCCAACAATGTATGAACCATCAAAAATTTGCTGACTTAAAGTTGCTGTTGCACTAGTAGATTGCTTTTGACCAAAAACAACAGGAATAAAAGTTCCTGGCGCTCCACCAGCCAATTCTCCAGGAATTAATGATACTGGTTGTTTTAATTGATTTTGATAGCTAATAGCACCATTTATTTGTGGTAAACCGCTAGCAATAGTTTCCCACTTTTGCTTTTGTGCATCTTCTATATCCCTCTCTGCATTAATTGCACTGTAGTTGTGCTGCAATGCGTAATTAATTGCTTCTTGTAGCGTAAAACTCGTGGGCTTGTCTTGCGAAAAACTCATTTGTATGCCTAAAAGCAAAAGTAATAATGTTAAACTCCTTTTCATTTATGATTGATTTGATTTGATAATATCTGTTAATACTTTTTTTCCTTTTGTTGTAACTATTCCTCTTATATGATACTCTAAATAATTGTCCATTAATTTTATTTTAGAAAATTGCTCTGGCGGAAAAAAGTCATCGTCCTTAATAGCTGTCATTCCAGAAAAATATATTCTTGAAATAAATTCTATGTCCAAATTTTTTCTATAAAGTCCTTGCTCAATTCCTTTTTCAATATTTACAATCACACAGTCGTGCATAGCAGCAAACTGTCTTTGTTTTAATGATTTATGTATTTTTGGATAGTATTTTTGTAATTGATAAATGGGAGAAGATTTTTCATCTTTTAAGTTTGATACTACAAACTTTCTTATCTCATATAATTCTTCAATTGGATTTATATCTAAAGAACATATTTTGTTTATTCCTGTAGATATAGAATTAAATAATTGGAGAGTACTTTCTTCTATTAACTTGGTTTTATTGTCAAAATGTGAGTATATGGTTTTTTTAGACATTCCTAATTCATTAGCAAGGTCATCCATAGTAACACTCTTAAAACCTAGGTTTAAGAATAAATCTGTAGCTTTTTCTAAAATTTTTTCTTTCATAATAAGCCGCAAAGATAAGTTAGGAAACTTAGAAAACAAAAAAAGTTTCCATAGTTTTAAGATTACTTAACTTAAGTTTAAAATGAATGTTACATTTATAATTGCTTAAAAAGTATTTCATGTATTTTTGAAAAAAAATTATAGATGCATTCCATTGACCAGTATAGAGACTCTTTTTTAAAAGAATTAAGTAAAATAGCAATAGATAAAGAGCCTAAAAATTTATACCAACCAATAACATATATTTTAAATTTAGGAGGTAAACGGTTGCGTCCAATATTAGCCCTAATGTCTGCAGATATTTTTGGAGCAGATTATAAAGAGGCTATTTCTGCTGCTATGGCTGTTGAGGTTTTTCATAATTTTTCTTTAGTTCATGATGATATTATGGATGATGCTCCTTTGCGTAGAGGTAAAGAAACGGTTCATGAAAAATGGGATATAAATACTGGTATATTATCTGGTGATGCAATGCTAATTGAAGCATATAGGTTTTTAGAAACATATGAAGGTGACCAATATAAAAAGCTAAATTCTCTTTTTAGTATAACAGCTTTGCAAGTTTGCGAAGGTCAACAATATGATGTTGATTTTGAAACTAGAGATGATGTTACTATACCAGAATACTTAAAAATGATTGAGTATAAAACTGCTGTTTTGGTTGCTGCAGCTATGAAAATGGGAGCTGTTATAGCTAAAACTACTGTGCAGAATGAAGATTTAATTTACGATTTTGGTAAAAACCTAGGTATTGCTTTTCAGTTGCAAGACGATTATTTAGATGCTTTTGGCGACCCAAAGACATTTGGTAAACAAGTGGGTGGTGATATAATTGAAAACAAAAAAACATACTTATACCTTAAAGCATTAGAACTGTCTTCTAAAGCAGAGCAGAACTCATTAGATCAGCTTTTCTCTATACAACCAACAAATAACAATGATAAAGTAGCAACTGTTAAAGCTATTTTTGTGGAATCTAAGGCAGATGTTGCTACTAAGCAAGCTATAGAAGAGTACACTAATAAAGCATTTTCTGTTCTAGAAAAGTTAGACGTTTCTTTAGATAAAAAAGAAGCGTTAAAACAATTTGGATTGTGGTTAATGACTAGAAAAGTGTAATTTTTTTAATCTACTAAGTAAGGTACGCTGTTAATTGATATTATTGGTTTACTAAGCATTTGTTGTATGGTTTTCTCCTGTTCTACAATGCAAATAACCTCTATGCCTATGTGTATGCCGTAAATATTATCTGGATTATTAAGTCCTAAATAAAATGTGCCTTTGGTAGTATCTGTTACGTTTACAATGCCAGACTTATAGTTTTCTCTAGACCCAAATAAATAGGGTGCGTAATCTTCTTTTTGCTTAAAAAGTAAAGCATTTTCTTCATTTAATAAATAAATGTCGCAAATGTTAGCTCCTGGTGGTGGATTTAAATTTTCTACAGCGCCAGAAAAAGAATTTTCTGTATCTATATAGTTAGATAGTGTAGAGGCCAAACCAAAGCTTTTTATGGTGTTTTTAATATCTTGTTCTTCTCTAGAAGCGCTAAAAACATAGTACCAAGACACTGTGTTTTTAGGTAATGCAATAGGAACTAGAACCCTGCTTTTTCCACCTTTTAATAAGTCGTTAGACCTGCTGTTTAAGTAAAAATTATCTTGTTGTAAAGAAATAGTTTTTAGTTTGGTAACCTCTGTATCTGTTTTTATTGGTGCAGTATAAGTTGTGTCTGCAACTTCTTTATAAGCTATTTCTGGTGCTTGTTTGTTAAACGAATCTACTTTAAATTTTAAGTTTACTTTAGAGTCTTTGTTATTGCTACTTTTTATAATTAATTGGTATACATCCTTACCGGGAGCTTGTAACCAGTAATTTGCTTTTTTACCTAAAGTTTTAAACGTTGCTGTTTTTACATCTTTATATGGACTAATGGTGTAAACTATATCACCTTTTCCTTTAGCTTTTAAGCTTAAATGTATGTGATCATTTTTGTTTGCAGAAAACAGTAATTTGTAATCTTGGCTTTTGTTAATGGTAAAAGTGGTGTCTTGTTCTTGTTGCGCGCTAATTGTGATAGCGCAAAACAGTAGGGTAAAAAAACAGACAAGGTTTTTCATAGCTTTTTTTTGTAAATGTAATAAAAGTTACATTTTGTAAACGGAATAACTTGTTATTCTATTGTTTTTAAAAGTTGTTTAGCATTTAAATATTGAAAATACCTTGCAGTGGCGGTAAAAGTATCGTCTAGAATAACGGTTGCGGGTAATGAAAAAGGTTTGTTTTTACGGCTAGCCATTAAAAGTGGTATTTGATGAATAGCGTTTACCTTTTTTGCGTTTTTATTCTCATAAATTGTGCCTCCAAATGTTATTTTTTCTGTAGACTCTATATTCATTTTTACCGCATAATACTCTTTATTTAATTTGCTAATTACAGAAGGGTCTTTATATGCTTTGCGCTCCATTTTATTACATAAACTACACCACTCTGCATAAAAATGTATAAAAACCTTTTTGGGTTTTATGGCTAAAGAGTCTTCAAGCTGGTTAAAACTTAACCAGTTTATCTCATTATTTTGTGCTGATAAATTGCCACAGTTTATATAGCCAATTAAAAAGCAAATAATTATTTTTTTGCAATGTGATTTCATTTTAATTACAAGCTTTTTATTCTTAATCCTACAAAAATGGTTCTTGGTAAATACGGACCATAAACATAGTTGCTATCTCTGTTTTTTCCTGTGTCAAAATCATTTTGATAAGCATTTGTAATATTTTTTACACCACTAAATAACTCAATGTTGGCATTTAATTTTGAAGCTGTAAAAGTATACCCTAGTCTTAAACTTGTTTCTAAAAAAGACGGAGTTTCTTTGTATTCATCTATTAATTGACCAGTATTTTCTCCTCCAAAATGAGCAATATCCATACTTCCTGTATAAATTAAATTAGCAGATGCACTAAACTTTTTAGTAGGTGTATAAGTAAAGTTTGCATAGCCATACGTGTTAGGTGTTCTTAAAAACTCCTTTTTAGTGGCTAAGCCTTCAATATTTTCTACTGCCTCTGTAAATTTACTAGATTGTAACGTAAAGCCTGCATCTACCTGAAAAACATAATCAAAATTTGCTCTCGTTTCTAGTGTAACTCCCTTTACAACTGCCCCATCTCCGTTTCTTTTTTCAAATAATTCGCCAAAATTATCTTCTCCTAATGGAAAAAGGTAAAAGGCATCATTCAATTTAGTGTAAAAACCTTCTACAGTAAAACCTGCAATTACATGCTCTGTAGCTTTGTCATAATTAAAAGAAGTTGTGTAGCTGTTAGAGCGTTCTTCAAATAAATTATCAGACAAAGAAATTCTAGAAATTCCTCCTCCTGCAAAAGCAATGTGTAAATCGGTGTCAAATGCTTGTGGAGCTCTAAACCCGGTTCCCCAGCCTAATCTAAACTGTGATTCTTTATTCATTTTATATAATAAAGATAGTCTAGGGCTAGCAATTACATTATCTAACAGGTTATGTTTGTCTATTCTTATCCCAGATAAAAAATTAATTTTAGGACTAATATCCCAATCATTTTGTAAAAATGCACCCCAGTTTCTTGTGGTCTGATCTATTTTGTAGTTATAAGCTTCTATAACATCCAATACGTCATCATAAACATATTCGGTGCCAAAAGTAAAAATTGCTTTTCCGCCAATAAACGAATCTACTTTATGGTTTAGCTGCACACCTATTTGGTGGGTTTCTACTTTAGAGGTGCCGTAGGGAGGGTTTGCTAAAAATGAGTTTAGTTCATCTTCATTGTCAGGAATTATACCAGTATAGTGGTCCCTATCCGTAATTTGTCCGCCGTAGTAGGCAATAAAACTATTTTTATCCTCATTAAAATTTATTTGATAATCTACACTACCCATTAAAACATTATGTGTGCGTTCTTCAGATTGTTTTGCTAAGTGTGCCGCTTTGTCTACTTGTTCTCCTCCATATCTGTACTCGTAAATACTGCTTATACTAGCTTCTATCTTTTCGTTATCAGATGGCAAATAAAATAGATTAGCTCCAAAAGAATTATTCTTTAGGCTAGGTAATTCAGAGTAATTATCTCCATTATCATCATACGTATTTCTATCTCTTTTGTTAATAAAAAAAGTTGCGCCTGCAGTTCTGTCTTCATTAACTACAGTAGCGTTGCCAAGCAAAATATTATCAGACGCATTTTTATTTATACTCTGGTATGTATAGGTTAAGTTGTATTCGTTTTTAATAGGTATTTTGGTAATTACGTTAACCGTACCACCAATAGCACTAGACCCATAAAGTGCAGAAACACCGCCTCTAACCACTTCAATTCTTTCTATCATATTTACCGGAATTTGCTCCATACCGTACAAACCGGTTAAAGGACTAAATATTGGCCTGCCATTAATTAGTATTTGAGAATAACCACCTTGTAACCCATTCATACGTAATTGTGTGTAATTACAAGTTTGGCAATCTGTTTCTACTCTTAAGCCTGGCTGAAAACGCAATCCTTCAGATAAGTTGGTAGCTACAGCATTATCTAAGGTTTTGCTGTTAATGAGATTTACAATTATTGGAGAATCTGTTCTTCTTTTTTCAGTTTTTGTGCCAGTAACAACTACTTGATCTAAGCCTAAGACATCTTCTTTTAAATTTAAATTTAGTGTGGTGTTTTTAGTTAATGTTATCTGTTTTTCTAAAGTTCTAAACCCAATACTTTTACATATTAATGTATAAGTGCCATTTGGCAAACTTATGTTGTAATATCCATTTTTGTCAGATACTGTCCCTTGCTTAAGCTCTTTAACCTGTATGGTAGCAAAAGGTATGGGTTTATTATGGTTATTTATTGTTCCTTCTAATTCAAAATCTTGAGCATTAATGAAATAAGGCGCGAGTAAAATAAGTAAAAATATTTTTTTCATCAGGTTAAATAAATTTTTAGACAAATCTAAAAATTTGTTTTTAATAATAAAAATGTATTTTTGGTAAAAATTAAAATTGATGACGCATTCTGAGGAAAATTATTTAAAAGCAATTTTTCACATTGGTAAGGGAGGAGTTAATGATATTTCTACTAACGCTATTGCAGAGCAGATGGAAACTAAACCATCTTCTGTTACAGATATGATTAAAAAATTATCAGAAAAAAACCTGGTAAATTATAAAAAATACAAAGGAGTTTCATTAACAGATACTGGTAAATCTATGGCTTTGTCTATTATTAGAAAGCATAGGTTATGGGAGGTTTTTTTGGTGGAAAAATTAGACTTTTCTTGGGATGAAGTACATGAGGTAGCGGAACAGTTAGAACATATAGAGAGCGAAAAATTAATAGATAAACTAGATAAGCTTTTAGATTATCCTAAATATGATCCACACGGAGATCCTATACCAGACAAGAATGGTAATTTTAAAGTGATAGATAAAAAACTTTTGAGTGAGCTTTCTATAAAAGATAAAGGTATTTGTGTTGGGGTAAAAGATTCTTCAAGTCAGTTTTTAAAGTTTTTAGATAAAAATAAAATTGCATTAGGAGACGTAATAGAGGTAATAGATAAAGAGGATTTTGATGGTTCTTTTCAGTTAAAAATTAATGCTAATAGCTTTAACGTGTCTAACCAAATTGCGTCTAATTTATTTGTGCAGGTAACAGAATAAATATTTAAATGAAAAAGATAACATACATAATAGTAGGAGCGGTAATACTTAGTTTGTTTGCGTGTAAAACAGATGCTAAAAAAGCTAAAAACGGAAAATTAAATGTAGTTACAACAACTACAATGATTACAGATTTATTGCATAATATTGGTGGAGATGCTATTAATGTTGTTGGTTTAATGGGTAGTGGCGTAGATCCACACCTATATAAGGCTAGTGAAGGTGATGTTACAAAATTAGTTGAAGCTGATATTGTTTTTTATGGAGGTTTACATTTAGAAGGTAAGTTGGTAGAGGTATTTGAAAAAATGGAACATACAGGTAAAAAAACGGTTGCTGTTTCTGATGCTTTAGATAAAAAAGAACTTATTGGCTCAGAATATTTTGCTTCTAATTACGACCCGCACATTTGGTTTAATGTTACATTTTGGAAACAAATAACAACTTACGTAGCAAACGAGCTTAAAAAATTAAATCCTAAAAACGCTGCTGTTTACGAAGAGAATAGCAAAACATATTTAGAAAAATTAACCAAGTTAGATTTAGATTTAAGAGAAACAATTAATCAGCTTCCAAAAGAAAAAAGAATTTTGGTTACTGCTCATGACGCATTTAATTACTTTGGAAAATCTTATGGCTTTAATGTTGTTGGCTTGCAGGGCATTTCTACAGCAACAGAAGCTGGTGTGCAAGATGTACAAGAATTATCTAAATTTATAATAGACAATAAAGTGAAAGCTATTTTTGTAGAGACTTCTGTTCCTAAAAGAACCATAGAAGCTCTACAAGCATCAGTACAATCTAAAAACCATAATGTAACTATAGGTGGTACGTTGTATTCTGATGCGCTAGGAGATAAAGGCACTGTAGAAGGTACTTATTTAGGAATGTTTAAGTACAATGTAACAACAATTGTAAATGCCTTAAAATAATAATTTATGGAAACAAACTATGCCATTACGGTAGATGACCTTACGGTTGCTTATAACTATAAACCAGTTTTGTGGGATATAGATTTGGCAATACCAGAAGGTGTGCTTATGGCAATTGTTGGGCCAAACGGAGCAGGTAAATCTACCTTAATAAAATCTATTTTAGGAATTATTAAACCTATTGCAGGTAGCGTAAAAATTTTTGGAAAACCCTATAAAAAGCAATTTAAAGAGGTTGCTTACGTGCCGCAAAAGGGCAGTGTAGATTGGGATTTTCCAACCACTGCTTTAGATGTTGTAATGATGGGAACTTATGGCAGTTTAGGTTGGATTAAAAGACCTGGGCAAAAAGAAAAAAAAGCTGCATTAGAAGCTTTAGAAAAAGTAGGTATGTTGTCTTTTAAATCTAGACAAATTAGCCAGCTTAGTGGCGGACAACAACAACGTATATTTTTAGCTAGAGCATTAGTGCAAAATGCAAGTATTTATTTAATGGATGAACCTTTTCAGGGCGTAGATGCTACTACAGAAAAAGCTATAATTAATATTTTAAAAGAACTGCGCAAAGCCGGAAAAACACTAATTGTAGTACACCATGATTTACAAACTGTACCCGAATATTTTGATTGGGTTACGTTTTTAAATGTGAAAAAAATAGCTACTGGTCCGGTTAAAGATATTTTTAATGATGGAAATTTAACCAAAACTTATGGTATAAACTATAAAGTAAGTGTGCAAGAGTAAACTCTAGACAAAACAATTAAACTGTGAATATAACTGAATATTTTAACCTTCTTTTTACAGACTACACGTTACAAACTATAACGTTGGGTACAGCTGTTTTAGGTGCTTTGTGTGGTATGCTGGGGAGTTTTGCTGTGTTGCGTAAACAGAGTTTGCTAGGAGATGCTATATCTCATGCGGCACTACCAGGTATAGCATTAGCCTTTTTAATTACAGGAGCAAAAGATAGTAATACGTTGTTGTTAGGTGCACTAGTGAGTGGTTTAGTTGGTACTTTTTGGATACGAGGAATTGTAAAAAAAACACATTTAAAAACTGATACGGCTTTAGGTTTAATTTTGTCTTTGTTTTTTGGTTTTGGTATGTTGTTGTTAACCTTTATACAAAAAATGCCTAATGCAAACCAGGCCGGTTTAGATAAGTATTTATTTGGACAAGCAGCTACTTTGGTAGCTAGTGATGTATGGACAATGTGTATTATTGCTGGTTTAAGTTTACTTATTCTATTGGTTTTTTGGAAAGAATTTAAACTATTACTTTTTGATGCTGATTACACAAAATCATTAGGTTTTAATGTGAAATTTTTAGATGTTTTAATTACTTTTTTTATAGTAATTTCTATTGTTGTGGGACTACAAACTGTTGGTGTAGTCTTAATGAGCGCTATGCTATTAGCGCCAGCAGCAGCAGCTAGGCAATGGACAAATAGTTTAAGTGTAATGGTAGTTTTAGCGGCTATTTTTGGTGCTTTCTCAGGAGTGTTTGGTACTGCAATTAGTGCAAGTTCTAATAATTTATCTACAGGACCAGTAATTGTTTTAATAGCTGCTGTTTTTGTGTTGTTTTCTTTTGTTTTTTCACCTAAAAGAGGATTGTTGTTTAGGGAGATTAGGTATCGTAACAACCGTAAAGATTTGGAGTTGAATAAAACCCTGGCCTTTATGTATCAAATTGTGGAGTCGCATGATAACATTGACCATCCGCATGCTATAAAAATTTTAAATAATTTTCACGGATTTACACGTAAATCCCTTCAGAAATTAGAAGATAGAGAACTAATTACAGTAACTAAAACAATGTGGTCTTTAACAGAAAAAGGGTTTACCACTGCCGCTAATTTATATAATCAACTAGAAGAAAATGAGTAGCGCACAATTAGAAATACAACTTATTGCTTGTCTGGTGGCTATTGCATGTGCCATACCTGGTACTTTTTTAGTGCTTCGTAAAATGGCTATGATAAGTGATGCTATTAGTCACTCTATATTACCAGGTTTGGTAATTGGTTTCTTTTTAACCGAAGACTTAAACTCGCCTTGGCTTATATTGCTTGCTGCTGTTACGGGAGTTATTACAGTTGTTTTGGTAGAATACATTCAAAAAACCGGACTCGTAAAAGAAGACACTGCTATAGGATTGGTTTTTCCTGCATTGTTTAGTATTGGTGTAATTTTAATTGCAAAAAATGCGAATGATGTACATTTAGATGTAGATGCTGTTTTATTAGGAGAACTTGCTTTTGCTCCTTTTGATAGGCTTATTGTGAATGGTGTAGATATAGGAGCAAAATCGCTATGGGTTATTGGTAGTATTGTAGTTGTAACTTTAATTTTACTGTTTACGTTTTTTAAAGAACTAAAAGTAAGTACGTTTGATAAGCAACTTGCTGCAACTTTAGGTTTTTCTCCTTTAGTAATACATTATGGGTTAATGTCTGTTGCTTCTGTTACTACAGTTGGAGCTTTTGATGCTGTTGGTGCCATACTTGTAGTGGCGCTTATGATTGCTCCTGCTGCAATGGCTTATTTACTTACAAATGATCTAAAAAAAATGCTTATTATAGCAGTTGTTTCTGGCGTGGTTTCTGCGTTAATAGGGTATTGGGTTGCACATTATTTAGACGCTTCTATTGCAGGTTCTATGACTACTGTTTTGGGTGTGTTATTTTTATTAGTGTATTTATTTGCGCCAAGTAAAGGGTTAATATCAGTAGTGTTTAGACAAAAAAGACAACAAGTAGAGGTGTATTTGTTAACCTTTATGTTGCACTTACAAAATCATACAGAAGAGTCAGAACGACATATAAATCACCTTGGGGAACATATTAATTGGGGAAAAATGCAATCTAAAACTGTATTAGACCTCGCGTTAAAAAATAATATGATTGTAATAGATGATAACATTATATCACTAACAGAAAAGGGGCAAGGTTTTACAAACAAAGCTATAGATTATATTACAACCAATAGTACTGTGGCAATAGAGGAAATGAAAGAAGATTTCTTTTTGTTTAGAGGGTAATTATTAATATTATTTTTCTAAAAATTGTACATTCGTATTCACAATGAAAAATTCAAAAAAACACTGGCTTTGGAACATAGTTATAGTATTAACTCTTGTGTTAGTAGCTATAGCTTTTTTAATGCACTATAAAAACTGGATTAAGGTAGAGGATAATCAATTTAAAATATTATCTGGTATCTATTATAAAAAGTTAGACTTTGCAGATATTAATACTGTAGAAATGGTAGATAAAATACCTTCTCTAGAACGTATTAATGGTTTTTCTGTAAGTGAAACTGAAAAAGGTGTTTTTAGAGATTCTATTTATAATACAGACGTTTATATTTTTGTAGATAAATTATCTAAACAAAAAATAAAAGTTACTTACAGGGACTCTTTACAGCTATTTTTTAACGTCTCAGACTCTTTAGAGACAGAAAAAATGTACACAATGTTTTCTCACAAAATAGATAGTTTATCTAGCGTTAAATAACCTATTCATAAAAATTATACTTATGATTATCATAATAAAAGTATTTGCTGCCTTATACGGTATGTTGGCTGTTATTTTTGGAGCTTTTGGAGCTCACGCTCTAAAAAAAATATTTACAGATGACCAACTCAAAAATTTTGAAACTGGTGTAAAGTATCAAATGTATCATGCTATTGTGTTGTTAGTTTTGGGTTTTAACTATAGTTTTTCTTCAACCATAGAGGTTGTAATGGGTTATGCTTTTATTATAGGTATCTTTTTATTTTCTTTTAGCATATACGGTTTGTGTATTTCATCAGCTAAAGGAAAAAAAATAAAAATTCTTGGTCCAATAACGCCCCTAGGAGGTTTGGGACTAGTCCTAGGATGGGCGCTTTTGCTACTTAATTTTATTAATCTATAGTATAAAGTTTTATTCTTCTGCAGTAAACTCTTTAATAGCTTGGTTAGGCTCTATAATGTTGTAGCCTTTCCAAAATTCTGGATCATATTTACGCAAGTATTCTGGCTTAATGCCCTTGCTTTCTTTAAAGTCGTTGTAAGTTGATTTTGAAATGTTTTCAGCATCAAAAACAACAATTTCATACTTGGTTACACTTGTAATTGCCATATCTAACTTTACGTAAAGTTCATTTTGCTTATTTCTTCCTTTAACAACCTTATTCTTTTCAATTATTTTTAATGGTCTTCTTATGCCTGCTTTATTTCCGGCCTCTCGTTCTAGATATTGCAAGTCGTAGGTGTTGTTTTCATTTTTTGCAAAAATCATTTTTCCTCTAGATAAATGTTCTTGGTAAGAAATTCCGAATAACTTAATACTTTTTAATGTTTTTACATTATCATAATCTATACGTATTACAGCAAAATCATCTGCATTTATATACATAGTTCCTTCGTAATCTGCGCCTCTCTTAGGTTCAAAATCTATAATGTAAACAGGAGCGTTGCCCCAATACGTATAGTCTTTTATGGTAAAGTTGTAACGCCCAGATTTTGTTATCACGTTTAGTTTGGGGTCATCCATATAAAACAAATTACTAAATTGGTTGCCTATGGTAGTTTTTTTATACGTAGCATAACTAACTCTGCGTGCTTCTTCTAATTTTTTCTTTTCCTTTAATTCTTTTTTTAGTGCTGCACTATCTTTTTTTACGTCACTAGGATTGCTTAGTTCGCCATCAACTTTAACACCAACAATACCCGATTTTATTTTAAAATATGAATCTGGCTTTACATTTTTTTTAATAATGTCATTAAACTTTTCTTCGAGCTTAGTAATATCTAATTCAGAGTTTTTATCATATAATCTACATGCCTTTATAGGATCTATTTTTAAGGTTTCTGCATTATAATTTCCATAGATATCACACAAAACTTCAGAATAACTATTATCTCTTTTAGGTAAAGCAGTTATAACACTATCTAAAAAGGGTTTGTTAAGTTCTTTTATGGTAGATTTCATAAAGGTGTAATTTGTCTTATCTAACCCTTCATAATTAGACTCTCTAAGGAATATTTTTTTTCTAGTGAAATCCTTGTTATAGTTTTTATCTAAACTGTCTTTAACCATATCTATAATTTCTTCTCCTGTGTAGTTTTTATTAGATACCAAAACCTCATTAAGTTCTATGGTTTTTGGAGTCATATAAATAATACTATCTGTAAATGTGCTTACTGGTTGTGCAATGGTCTCGTATCCAATACAACTAATAAAAATAGAATCTATAGCAGTTGTATTTGTGGTGCTTAAAGAAAATTTTCCTTCTCCATTTGTTATAACACCTTTTTTATTAGATAATACAACGGAAACATATGGTATAGCTTCTTTATTAGCTGTATCTTTAATACTTGCTGTAAGTTCTTGAGCGGTTGAGTAATTGCTTATAATCAGAGTAAAAATTAAGATTACAAGCTGTGTAGTTTTACGCATTTTTTTTGATTTTAGTTTCTTATTAGTATAGACAAGAACTTTTTAGATTCCGTTGCCTGAAAAAGCTAAAACAACTAAAATAAAAACTTAAATCAATGGTAGTTAGTCTGTTGAGTGTTCTCTTTTTTTTGTTGTTTTTTTAGCTGCCGGCTAATTAAAGTAATACTATGACTACAAAAAAGAGTTTTTTGATAATTTTAATACACTATTCTTATTTATTTAACTTAATTGTGAATGTTTTAAGAAAAGTGTTGGGTATTTGGTAAGATTTTAACTGCAGCCACAATCGTCAGAGCCACAAGATTTTTTGTTTTTGTTACTAGCAAAAAGAGATTTAGGAAGAAAGAATTTTTTAGCAATATATCCAAAAGCAATAGCTGCAGTTATAAAAACCAAAATATGTTGCAATGTTTCCATAATCTATAATTTTATAAAGGGTCATTTTGTAGAAAACAACCCTTATTTAGATTGTGTAAAGATAACGAAAATTTATTATTTAAAGGCATTAAGACCTGTAATATCCATACCTGTTATAAGTAAATGAATATCGTGTGTGCCCTCATAAGTGATAACACTTTCTAGGTTCATCATATGTCGCATAATGCTGTATTCGCCAGTAATACCCATAGCACCTAAAATTTGTCTTGCTTCTCTTGCAATATTTAACGCCATATCTACATTATTACGTTTTGCCATAGATATTTGTGCAGTGCTTGCTTTACCTTCATTTTTAAGCTGCCCTAAGCGTAATGCTAGTAACTGTGCTTTGGTAATTTCGGTAATCATTTCTGCTAATTTTTTTTGCTGTAGCTGGTATGCGCCAATTGGCTTACCAAATTGTATGCGCTCTTTTGCATAACGTAAAGCGGTATCATAACAATCCATTGCGGCTCCAATTGCACCCCAAGCAATACCATACCTAGCAGAATCTAAACAACCTAACGGTGCCCCCAATCCGTTTTTGTTAGGTAATAAGTTTTCTTTTGGCACTTTTACATTGTCAAAAATAAGCTCGCCCGTAGCAGATGCTCTTAAAGACCATTTGTTGTGAGTTTCAGGAGTGGAAAAGCCTTCCATTCCTCGTTCTACAATTAGTCCGTTTATTCTGCCTTCTTCGTTTTTAGCCCAAACTACAGCAACATCACAAAAAGGAGAATTAGAAATCCATAATTTAGCACCATTTAAAAGGTAATGGTCGCCCATATCCTTGTATTTAGTCTCCATGCCACCTGGGTTAGAGCCGTGGTTAGGTTCTGTTAAACCAAAACTACCCATAAACTCACCACTTGCTAATTTTGGCAGGTATTTTTTGCGTTGCTCTTCAGTACCATAAGTGTATATTGGATACATTACTAATGAAGATTGTACAGACGCCGTAGAGCGTACACCGCTATCTCCACGCTCTATCTCTTGCATAATTAAACCATAACTAATTTGGTCTAAACCTGCACCTCCGTATTCTTCAGGAATGTAAGGGCCAAAAGCGCCTATTTCTGCTAATCCGCTAATTATTTGTTTTGGAAACTCTGCTTTTTGAGCATAATCTTCAATAATAGGAGATACATCTCTTTTTACCCACTGTCGGGCAGCATCTCTCACCAATTTATGTTCTTCAGACAATAAATCGTCTATATTATAATAATCTGGTGCTTCAAATAAATCTGGTTTCATAGCTGTATTTTAGGATATGTAACCAAAGATAGGTAAAGAAATATAACAATACAAAGACTAAATGTTACATTTTTAAATAAAAATCTCTTGTTAAATTAGTATAATTTTCGGTGTATACGTGTCTATCTTTCTCTATAACAAGCTCTTCTGTTTTTAAGTTTGATGAAGGTTTTTTTGTGAACTCCAAAAGGCTTCGTTTTACCTCTGCGTCAGCGTTACCTTTAACTCTTGTAATTTGTTTTGGATATAGTTGATAATTTGCAGCAAGTTTGATGAATTCTTCCTCTTCTTTAAAAGGTATAATGGTGCAAAAAGTACCAATACTAGTAAGTAGTTTAGATGCGCCACTTATCAATTCACTAAAAGGAAGTGACGTATTTTGGCGTGCATTGTCTCTTGCTTCATTACCGCTTGTTACATCTTCTGCGTAAAAAGGAGGATTAGACACAATTAAATCATACAGCTCATCTTCTTCTGTCTCATCTGTAGCGTATTCATCTACAAACTCATCAAAACCAGCGTGAAAGCAAAATAGCCTATCTGCCCAGTCTGATGCTTCAAAATTCTCTGTGCATTGCTCGTAGGCATCAGCATCTAACTCTATAGCCTCTATGTTATCTGCAGCACTACGTTGCGCTAACATCAAGGCAATAATACCTGTACCAGAGCCAATATCTAAAATAGAGTAGGGGTTATGGTCTAAAGGCGTCCAGGCACCAAGTAAAACTCCGTCTGTACCAATTTTCATAGCACAGCGGTCTTGATTAATTGTAAATTGCTTAAAAGTAAAAGGTTTGCTCATTGTATAGGTTTAAAAACAAAAGAGGCAAGCTTGTAAAAAGCTTGCCTCTTACGGTTACAAAATTAAGGAGTTTATCTTACTCTATTTCTAATATCTTGTAAAGAATCATCAATAAGTAATTTACCATCTTTAAAAACTTCTTTTAACTCTCCTGTTTTTTCTTGCTCCCAATTTACTTGATCTACAAGTTTATAAGTACCGTTTTCTTTTTCAATTTTAAGTAAGCCTTTGGCAGATTTTTTAGTTCCATCATCTGTAATAGGATCTTTAAAAATTTCTCTTCCCTCACCGTTTACTTCGCCATATGTAGCTTTCATTGCAAAACCAAAAGTATCTCTAGTGTTGTATTGGTAGGTAAAAGAACCAATGCCTAAAACTACGTTTGTAGACGCAAACCCTTTTTGCTTTAATCTTTCGCAAATGTCTGTAGCGCGCTCCGTTGTAATGCTATCGCCATAGATTGCACCAATGTGTGGGTCTAATTCTTTATAACCTTTGCTATTGGTTTTACCACTAAATATCTCCCATAACAGTTCTATAACTCCTTTTTTCTCCTCTTTAGTTTTTCCGTTAGGATTGCCACAAATAATATCTGCAGGGTCGCCGCTATCTGGTCTAATAACAACTTTACCGTCTCTTGCTAAAACCTCTTCTTTTAAGTTGGGTAGGTACTCTGTAAGTACTTTCCATAAATCCCAAGTATCCGAAACTATAGAAACAATTCCGTTAGGGTAAACCTCAGTAATTAACCTTTTAAATGTTTCTTCTTCTCCTGTGTTTGTTCCCATACACATTACAGAGTGCTCTGTGGCTGCTACAGAGCCACCAACTAGTTCAGTGTCAGAATTAGCGTTATAGTATTCTTCTAAAAAGTCTATAGCGGGTATAGTATCTGTACCAGAAAAACTTAACAAGTGTGCAGAAGCGCTCATAACTGCGGCTTCCATACCAGCAATACCTCGCATAGAAAAATCGTGACCTTGCCAATCTACAAATTCAGGAACTGTAGAGGTTTCTTCTGCATATTTATCTAATATTCCTCTATACTGTTTTGCAATTGTTGCAGAGGTACAAGGCATCCAAATAGTTGTGCTTAAAATGGTCTCAAAATAATTTGTTAACCAAAAAAACTCTGGCAATGTGTTGTACATTGTCATCATAGGTACGCGTATTGGTACACTAGAACCCTCTGGTAATGCTTTTATGACCATTGGTAAATAGCCAAGATCGTGTAAATCTTCTATGTGTTTAATACCAACTGAGTTTGGACCTAGGTAATTATTAATTCTTCTGCTATATTTTTCTGCAATTTCCTTTTTAGGTTTGTTAAAAAAATTGGTGTTAAATTCTTCAATAATGTACTTTTTAATAAAGTATTGAAGTCCAAAAAATACGACTTCTTCTATAGCATCTATTCTACTTTTTCTAGGTGTCCAGTTAGAGTATACTAAGGTTGTACCCTCTGGATATTGTCTTCTGTGATCTACTTTATAACCGTCTGTATATAATAATGGGTTCATAATATATCTATTTTATAATTAAAGACTTAAGCTAATAAGTCTGCTATTTTTAATTGTGTAACTTTTGGATGTTCTTCTAATGTGTTAAAAGAATCTGTTGTGTAAATACCGTTGTAGTAGCTACTTAGGTTCTCTAATCCTTTGCTAAAAATACCGTGACTTACAGCTAGGTATAAGTTGCCTGCATTTTTGTTTTTAAGTTCTTGTGCTAAACCGTTAAATGTGCCTCCGCCATCACAAATATCATCTACCACCAAACAATCTTTACCTTTTAAATCATCTGCGTACACTTTAAAGCCAGATAGTTTTCCTGTTTTTACATCTCTAGATTTAGAGCACTCTATAACTTCCTTACCTCCTAGGTATTCTGCTACTTTGTATATTTTTTTAAGAGCACCACCATCTGGAGAAATTAAAACTACATTGTTATTTAAGGTTGATAGTACTTTTTCTATAAAAGTGTAATTTGTAATAGTAGTGCAGTTGTTCAATAATGCAGGTGTAACTTCTGAATGTGGGTCGTAAACGCTAACTTCATTTAATTGAAGGTTATTTATAAGATCTGCGTATACTTTTACAGATAAAGATTCACCTGCAACCATTAACCTATCTTGCCTAGCTGCCGGAAAATAAGGAATAAAAACGTTTATAGTATTTACACCCATACGTTTTAGTGCATCTACAGTTATTAGTAATAAGCCAACATCGTTAAAAGATTGTAATCTGTGTGTTACTGTAATAGTTTCTGAGGTATTAAAATTGTTTTCAATTTTAATGTGAGGTTCTCCGCCAGAAAATAAAAACGATTTAAATTCGATGCTTTTCTGATTTGGGAACGGGTTAAACTGTGGATCTAAATTTAATATCATTTGCGTTATTTTTACACAAAGTTAAATAAGTAAATGGATTACTGAAAACATTTTGTGTTAAAATTACGCAAACTTAATTTCAAAATGCATTCCATTTTCGTCTAATGCTTTGTATTTGTTGTGGTCAAAGGTAAATAGTTGGGCGGGTCTACCGCTGCCATTTTTTTGTTTTTCATTAGATTTTTTTATAAATCCAAAGCTTAAAATCTTTTTTCTAAAATTTCTGCGATCTATTTCTTGTTCTAAAATAGTACTGTATAAATGCTCTAAATCTGAAAAAGGAAATTTTTTCGGAAGCAAATCAAAACCAATAGGTTGGTAATGTACTTTTGCTTTTAGTCTTTTAAATGCAGTTTTTATTATCTGGTTATGGTCAAAAGGTAATGCGGGTATATTATTTATGTTTTGCCATTTTACATCTTGCGCATCTGTAGCGGCAGATAGTTTTAAATTATCAGGATTTACCAAAGCAAAATAAGACACAGAAATTACGTGGTTTCTTTTATCACGCTCTATATCATCACCAAAAGTATAAAGTTGCTCTAAGTAATTAACAGTAATGCCTGCTTCTTCTTGTAACTCTCTGTGAACTGCTTTGGTTAAAGTTTCGCCATTTTGTACTAGACCACCAGGCAAAACCCACTCATCTTTATACATACCGTACTTTTGTTGTACTAGTAAAATATAAAGAGCGTTGTCTTGGTAGCCAAAAACAACAGCATCTACAGCTATTTTTATATTCTGATTGTTTTGCATAATATGTGTACTATATACGCAAAAATACAGGTTTTATTATGTAAGAGGTAATTTTAGCTTAAGTATAAGTCTACTAAGCCTTCTGGTGTAGTTACAGCTATTGTTTTGTTTTCGCGGTCTACATTGGTAATAATTTCGTCGTTAATAGGTATAAGTAGTTGCTTGTCTCCTTTTTGCACTTCAAAAAGTGCTTGTGATGTGGTGTCATTAACACTGGTAATTTCTCCAATATCTCCGTGTACACTATCTAGTAGAGTAAAACCTATAACTTCGTGAAAGTAAAATTTGTTACCAGTTAATTTAGGTAACATTGTAAGTGGTAAGTAAAGTTTAGAGCCCATAATGCGGTCTGCATCAGACTCATTTAAAACTTCTTCAAACCTTATACGTAACAAACTAGACTTGTGTAGTCTACATTTATCAATAAAAAATGGAACCAGGTTATTTCCTAAAGAAATAAACACTGATTCCATATTTTCGTATAAATCGGGTTCATCCGCATCAACCTTAATTAACACTTCGCCCTTAAAACTATATTTTGAAACGATTTTACCTAAGTAGAAACAATCTTCCTTTTGCATATCGTTTTTTATATAAATTTATTCTTCTTCAGAAGCTGCTGCTGCATCTTCAGAATCAGCTGGTGCTTCTTCTGCTACAGGAGCTGCTGCCGCTGCTGCTTCAGCTGCACGTTTTTCGTTAACTGCTTTTTCTGCTTCAAATTTCTTTGCAGCTTCATCAGCTTTTGCTTTATCTAAACCTTCAACTTTACCAGCTACAGATTTTTCTTTTTCAGCAATCCAAGCATTGAATTTTTCTTCTGCTTGCTCTTCAGTTAATGCACCTTTACGTACACCACCTTGTAAATGGTGCTTTAATAAAACACCTTTGTAAGATAAAATTCTTTTTGCAGTATCAGATGGTTGTGCACCATTAGATAACCATTTTACAGAACTATCTACATCTAAATTAATTGTTGCAGGATTTGTGTTTGGGTTGTAAGTTCCTAATTTTTCTAGGTATTTACCATCTCTTTTAGCACGAGAATCTGCTGCTACTACCCAGTAGAAAGGTTTTCCTTTTTTACCGTGTCTTTGTAATCTAATTTTAACTGGCATATCACATTAAATTTGTAGGGTGCCCGACCCCTGTTATTAATTCTTTCGTTTGCTTTTGGCTTAAAAGCGGGTGCAAATATACACTTTCTGTTTAATTGACAATGCTTTGCGGTGCAAAAATAATGGTTTTGACTTAACATTTGTTAAGATTAGTAGTTAAACTTAGGCTAAACCGCTTTGTTTTTTTGTAATTGGCTGCTTATCTGTCTAATTTGGAGGGAAAGATTGTTGAAAACCAGCAATGATAATTAATTTAAATGATAAGAGATATTATGAAGTATACAGAAAAAATTACAAAGAGATTAAATAGTTTGTTAGAGAAAACTTATGATGCCGAAAAGGGATATAAACTTGGTGCAGATAAGGTAGAAAACCCCTCTATTAAACGGTTTTTAGAATCTAAAGCAGAACAGCGTTACAATTTTGGACATCAACTTAAAGCAGAAATAATTGCATTTGGAGAATTACCTGAAAAAAGCGGAAGTTTAAAAGGAGATTTACATAGAACTTGGATGAATTTAACAGCAACATTATCTGCTAATGAAGAAGAGCAGATTTTAGATGAAGTAGAACGCGGAGAAAAATCTTTTATAGAAGAGTATGATGAAATTTTAAAAGATGAAGATATGGTTTTAGCGCCATCTACAGAAAACCTGTTGCTTGCTCAGCGTAATAGCGTGCAATCTGCATTAAATACGGCAAAAGTATATCAGGAAATGGTTTCATAATTATCTTGTAGTTTGATTAATTGTTGAGGAAGCAGGACGAAAGTCCTGCTTTTTTTATGCAGTTAATAACTCTTGCTTAAATGCCTTTATAAAACGGAGGATTTTTGGTATTTTTATCCACTGCTTTTTTAAGACTACAAACAACACACTATGTACTTAATTTTTGATACTGAAACTACCGGATTACCTAAGCGTTGGGATGTTCCTTATACAGATACGGACAACTGGCCTAGGTGTATACAGATTGCATGGCAATTGCATGATGATATGGGTAATGTTATTGAGCATCAAGATTATTTGGTAAAACCAGACGGATTTAATATTCCGTATGATGCCGAAAAAATTCACGGTATATCTACTGCTTTAGCAGAACAAGACGGTATACCATTAGCAGAGGTTTTAGAAAAATTTAATGAGGCTTTAAATAAAACTAAGTTTGTAGTAGGTCAAAATGTTGGGTTTGACCTTAACATTATGGGGGCAGAGTTTCATCGTCTTCAGGTAGAAAACCAATTGCAAGAGTTACCTGTTTTAGATACGTGTACAGAGCATACGGCAACTCTTTGTCAGATTCCTGGTGGTCGTGGAGGTAAATTTAAATTGCCAACATTAACAGAGTTACATCAGTTTTTATTTGGAGAGCCTTTTGGAGAAGCACACAACGCAACTGCCGATGTAGAGGCAACAACACGTTGTTTTTTAGAGCTTGTACGTAAGCAGCAATATACGGTAGAACAGTTAGATGTTGAGCCAGATTATTTTAAAAATTTCTCAGAGGCTAATCCTCAGCCAATTAAACTTATTGGTCTAAAGCACATCAACCTAAAAAAGGCTTCTAAAAAAATAGCAGATGCCCTGTGGGCTAAGGATACTGGTGGTATAAGTAAAGAAGAAATTAAAGAGAATTTAGCAAATTTAGAGTCGGCTGAGTTTTCTCATTTACACAATCATACTCAGTTTTCTATACTGCAATCTACAATTAGTATTCCTGCTTTAATACAAGCTGCTGCAAAAAATAATATGCCAGCTGTTGCAATGACAGACCATGCTAATATGATGGGGGCTTTTCATTTTGTAAATGGTGTTCTTAATCATAACAAAGGAGTAAAATCTAGGAACGATGCTAATGAAATACGTTATGAGGCAACCCAAGAGGGACGCTTAGAAGAAGGAGAAGAACCTTTGCATGAATTTGTTCCAGAAAAGGAAATTACACCAATTATTGGTTGCGAGTTTCAGGTGTGTGAGGATCATACCAATAAATCTCAAAAAGACAATGGTTACCAAATAGTACTGCTTGCTAAAAATAAAAATGGATACCACAATTTAGCAAAAATGTCTTCTATTGCCTTTGTAGATGGTAAATATTATGTGCCTCGTATAGATAAAAAAGTTATAGAGCAGTACAAAGAAGATATCATTGTGCTAACGGGTAACTTGTATGGTGAGGTTCCAAATTTGGTCTTAAATGTTGGTGAAAAACAAGCGGAAGAAGCATTGCTATGGTGGAAAGAGCAGTTTGGAGACGACTTGTATATGGAGATCATGCGTCACGGACAAGAAGATGAAGACCGTGTAAACCAAGTATTAATACAGTTTGCTAAAAAACACAATGTAAAATTGGTGGCAACCAATAATACGTATTATGTAGATAAAGAAAACGCTTATGCACACGATATACTCTTGTGTGTAAAAGATGGCGAAAAACAAGCTACACCAATTGGTCGTGGTCGTGGTTACCGTTATGGTTTACCAAATCAGGAATATTACTTTAAGTCTTCAGATGAAATGAAGGAGCTTTTTAAAGATATTCCGGAAGCAATTACCAATATACAAGATGTTGTAGACAAAGTAGAAACTTTTACACTTGCCCGTGACGTACTGTTACCTGCTTTTGATATTCCAGAAGAGTTTTCTTTTGAAGAAGATAAGTTAGATGGCGGTAAACGTGGAGAGAATAAGTTTTTAAGACACCTAACTTATGAAGGTGCAAAAATAAGATATGGTGAAATTACACCAGAGATTGATGAGCGTTTAGACTTTGAGCTTAAAGTAATTGAAAAAACAGGGTATCCAGGGTATTTCCTAATTGTAGAAGATTTTATTAGAGCCGCTCGTAAAATGGATGTATCTGTAGGGCCTGGTCGTGGTTCTGCCGCAGGTTCTGCCGTTGCTTACTGTTTGTGGATTACAAATTTAGATCCTATTAAGTACGATTTGCTTTTTGAGCGTTTTTTAAATCCAGATCGTGTATCTATGCCAGATATTGATATAGATTTTGATGATGAAGGACGTGGTCGTGTAATGGACTATGTAATTGATAAATACGGATCTAACCAAGTAGCACAGATTATTACCTATGGTACAATGGCTGCCAAATCTTCAATTAGAGATACAGCCCGTGCTTTAGACTTACCGTTAGGTGATGCAGACCGTATGGCAAAGCTTATACCTAATATGTCTAAGCTAAAAAAAATTATAGGGATTGATGAAAAAACACTAAAAAGTAAATTTAATAGTGAAGAGCTTGCTAAAATTAATGAGCTTATAGAAATTTCTGAGGGAGACGATTTAGAGTCTGAAACCTTAAACCAAGCTTATATATTAGAAGGGTCTGTGCGTAACACAGGTATACATGCTTGTGGTGTAATTATTACGCCAGATGATATTACCAAGTTTGTTCCTGTGGCTTTGGCAAAGGACTCAGAAATGTATTGTACCCAGTTTGATAACTCTGTTGTGGAGGATGCGGGCTTGTTAAAAATGGATTTCTTAGGGTTAAAAACATTAACCCTAATTAAGGACACCGTTAAAATTGTAAAAGCAAAACACGGTGTAGAGTTAGATCCAGAGAATTTTCCGTTAGATGATGAAAAAACATACGAGCTTTTCCAAAGAGGAGAAACGGTAGGTGTTTTCCAGTATGAATCTCCTGGGATGCAAAAACACATGCGATCACTAAAACCAACAGTGTTTGCAGATTTAATTGCCATGAATGCATTGTACCGTCCTGGTCCAATGGAATACATACCAAGTTTTATTGCGCGTAAACATGGTACAGAAGAAATTATATATGATTTAGATGCTACCGAGGAGTATTTAGCAGAAACTTATGGTATTACGGTTTACCAAGAGCAAGTGATGCTTTTGTCGCAAAAGTTAGCAGATTTTACCAAAGGTGAAGCCGATGTTTTGCGTAAAGCAATGGGTAAAAAGCAAAAGCACGTTCTAGATAAAATGAAGCCTAAGTTTATAGATCAGGCTTCTGCAAAAGGACATGCGGTAGACAAGTTAGAGAAAATTTGGAAAGATTGGGAAGCATTTGCTGCTTACGCCTTTAACAAGTCTCACTCTACTTGTTACGCTTGGATTGCGTACCAAACAGCATATTGTAAAGCACATTACCCAGCAGAATATATGGCTGCAGTACTGTCTAATAATATGAATGATATAAAAACGGTTACCTTTTTTATGGAAGAGTGTAAGCGTATGGGCTTAGAAGTTTTAGGTCCAGATGTAAACGAATCTTACTACAAGTTTGCAGTTAATGATGCCGGAGCTGTACGTTTTGGTATGGGAGCTGTAAAAGGTGTTGGTCGTGGAGCTGTAGAAACAATTGTAGAAAATAGAAAAGAAGACGGACCATATAAATCTGTGTTTGATTTGGCAAAACGAATAGATCTACGTGCGGCAAATAAAAGAGCTTTTGAGAACTTAACATACGCTGGTGGTTTTGATTCTTTTGGAGACGCACATAGAGCACAGTATTTACATGATGAAGGAGACGGAATTACGTTTTTAGAAAAGGTGATGAGGTACGGTTCTAAGTTTCAAGAAAGTCAAAACTCATCTCAAGTAAGTTTGTTTGGTGAGGCTAGTGATGTGCAAATTCCAGAGCCTGTTGTTCCGCCTTGTGAGGAATGGGGAACAATGGAAAAACTTAGAAAAGAAAAGGAAGTTGTAGGTATTTATATTTCTGGTCACCCTTTAGACGATTTTAAAGCAGAAATAAAATCGTTTTGTAACTCCGGTATCGCCGCTGTACATAATATGGAGCAATTTGTAAATAAAGAACTTGCCATAGCAGGTGTAATTACAGATGTACAGCATAGAGTTTCTAAAAACGGAAAAGGTTGGGCAATGTTTTCTATGGAAGACTATACAGATTCCTATGAGTTTAGAATTTTTGGAGAGGAATACTTAAAATTTCGTCACTTTTTAATGATTAGCTCTTTTGTGTACTTAAAAGTATTTATTAGAGAAGGTTGGACTAATAAGGATACAGGTAAAAAAGGAGATCCTAGACTGCAATTTAATAGTTTTATGCTGTTGCAAGATGTAATGGAGCAATACGCTAAAAAGCTAACCATAAAACTTAATATAGATACGCTTAAAGAACAAGATGTTTATAATTTAAAACAGACATTAAATTCTGATGATCAAGAAGGAAAACATCCTTTAAAATTTGAAGTTTATGAAATGGAAGAGCAAATTAAGGTAGATTTGGCTAGCCGTAAACAAAAGATAAATATTACAACCAAATTATTGGCAGATTTAGAGGCGCAAGACGTTATTTTTAAACTGAATTAAAAAGCGTTAAGAAATATTTAACAGTAGGGGATTTAAACGCTTAGTTGTTTAAAGGTTGATAAATGAATTTAACCTTAACACAATTAAAAATGAAACAATTACTTTTAAGTCTGGTCTTAATTTTAGCTTTAACTTCTTGCCAGTCTGAGGAAGAGTTTGAAACTCCTGACGAACAAGCAGAAACCCCTCTGGTGGAAACAGAAGAAAATACAGAAGATGACACTAAAAATACTAATGACAAAACTAATGGAGATCAGGGTAGTGAAAATGAAGAGGACAACCAAGAGAATCAAAATAATGAAGAAAAAGGTATTACAGTTACACTACTAACAGGTATTCTTTTAAAAAATACATGGAATATAGATAACTTAGTAGAGAAAAAAGGCCTTACTGCTTATATAGATAGGACTTCTAAATTATCAAGTTTTACCTTTGTTTTCAAAGACTCTGGTGAAGTTGTCGCAGAGGCAAATAATACCACTGTAAATGGCAGCTGGACAATTAATAGTCAAGAAAAAGATGGTTTAATTTTAATGTTAGATTTTGATACCAAACTAGCAGATTTTACAGTGTTAAATAGCAATTGGCCAATTGTATCATTATCTCACACAGGTATGGGGTATATATACGGAAACTTAGATGTTGCAGCCAATAAAGACAACAGAGTGTTTTTAAGTTTTGATAAAGTTTAATAAACTTAATAATCGAATAAAAAAAACCGCAAAGGGCACTAGGTGTTTGTTGTGGTTTTTTTATTTGTAAGTATCTTGTTGTTTAACTTATATATTTTTCCTTGGCAACTTTTGTTGTTTTAAACTCTTGTAAGTCTATACTATATACTTCTTTTGAGGTCTTTATTTTGTAATTAAAACTATTAGAGCCACCAAGTATATACAACTTGCCATTTAAATAATGCATATTGGCATATTTTAAAGGGATATCTATTTTATACTCCTTTAAAAGATTTGTTTTAGTGTTGTAAGTAAGTATTTTTTTAGAGTTGAAAATATAAATAATGTTATTGTTGTAAGCTAGTGCAGGTTTTTCAATTCCGTTAAATAATGTTCCTTCTAACTCCCATTTTGCAGTTTCTAAATCGTAAGATTCAATATTCTTTAATGGTCCGTTACGAAAACCTCCAATTAAAAAGACTTTGTTATTTGCTGCTATACCGTTAGCTTCTTTGTCTTTTAACATATTTGTTAATTGGTGCCAGTAACCTGTAATGGTATTAAATATATAAGAATTGTTACGATACAATTTTTTTCCGTTGTCTAATAATTTGGTAGAACCTCCCATTATAATTATATTCTCATGGTAGGTTACGGCAGTAAAATTTATAGCCTGGTGTGGGTATGCATCATCAATAACAATCTCATTTGTGGCTGTATTTAATATTTCAATTTTATTATTTAAATATTCTCTCTTTTTGTTTGGAGATATTGTTTTACCTCCAAAAATGTATAATTTATTATTGACAGCAACTGTTTTGTGAAATGCCTTTTTATCTAGTTTTTCCTTGGTAACTTCCCAAGAATTATTTTTAAAATCATATATCTGTATTTTGTTACTATAACCCTCCCAGGAGCCATTTAGTTTTAAGTTTGAAACTAACTTAGACATAGTTTCAGAATTATCTATAGCTCTTTTTTCATTTTCTTCAATAAAAGATAAATCACCAGCAGTTACGTACAGCTTATCATTAATAATTGTAGATCCAAAGTTAGATACACCAAAAGGCATTTCTGCTAGTTTTTTATAGCCAATATTTCTTTTTAATTTTTTATTAGAAGAAACTATAATCTCTTTTAAGTTTTCTACTTTGGGTAAAAGAAAAACAACATAATTATTTTGTTTTAGTACCTCGGCAAATACTTCTTTTTTGTTGTAGCCAATACTAGAAAAAATTAGTTTGGTAGTAGATTTTATTTTTGAGCTGTAATGTAATGCAAATTGCCCTTTACTGTTGGTATATGTGCCTGTAGATTCACCTTTAATTGTTATGCTTACATTTTCTATAGGTTTGTTGGTTTCCTTGTTCAAAACAGTTCCCTTTATGTTTTGTGCGTTTACCGCTATTGTAAACAAAAAAAATAAGAGTGTAAATTTCATAATTAAAAGGGATTGTTTTGTGCTTTGTTAGCAATTAGTATGGCAGTTAAGTTTATTGCTTTTGTAGCCATAATCTAATTTCTTTTCGTAATGACGTTTCTGGCTTAGGTAACGGAATTGTTTTTCCAAACTGTTTACTTCTCTTAAATTTTGAAAATGTAATTTTAAGTTTTTTCCAATCCTCAGGGTATAACTCTAAGAACTTATTAAAAAAGCTCTGTTCGTCAATTTTTCCTTCTATTTTAGAAAGTACCTCTTTAAATTTTTCTTCTTTTTCAATAATCATTTTCTTGTAAAGGTTCAGGAGTTAATACAGCTAGTTGTAGTATGTGTTACATGGCCAAATATAAATATTTTACGTTTAATGTCCTGAAATTAAATTTTATGATTGGTATAATAAAAAAACTCTTTACACAATTGTCTGCACAACCAGTTATTGTAAAAAAATGAATGCAACTAGTAGAAAAAACAAACAGAGAAGTAAACTTCCCTGTTTGTTTAATTTTTTATTTAAATACTACTTTTTTAGTAATTGTTTCTTCTCCTAATTTACCTTTAAGAATATAAATTCCTTTTAAACTATTAAAGTTCCAATGCAGTTCATTTTTACCTATAACCGTTTTATTAGTAACCCTTTTTATGAGTTGTCCTTTTAAATCATATAAGTCTAATGTTAAGTTTTTAGGTAGGTCTGTGTTGTAGCTAAAAGTTAATTCCCCGTTTGAAGATGGATTTGGGTATACAGCCAGTTGATTTAATGTTGAGTTAGCGGCAAAAGACCTTGATGTATTTTTTTGACTGGCAGTAATATTAACTGTGTAGGTTTTACTTTGAGTACCATCATAATCTCCAATTTTAATAAAACTAGGAGAAAAGGTATAGTTAGGGTGTTCAAAAAAAAGTGCTCTATTGTCATTTGGTCTTGCAGGAAAAGAGTAAAATAAATTCCATTTTGCTCTTTCTCCTTTATACTCAATGTTTTTAATTTTTTTCCATTGACCATTTACATATTCGGCTAAATAAGTTGTCACATTTTTAATGTGAGAATTAGGGTTTCTAGAGTCAATAAATCTGCCTCTAACTTCATTAAAAGTGTTTACTTCGTTAATCTGAGATATGGTAGATCTTCCATTAGATAAATTATAATAATCTATAGCAACCGAAGGTCTGTGCCCAAACTGAAACCAAGCAGTTACCGCTTTTTTGCTTACATCTTTGTTGGCTTCTCTAGATTTATTTTTGTCTGCGTTGTATGTTGGTGCGTCTCCTGCAAAATGGTTTACTGTAAGTATTGTTTTGTGGTCTATGCCTCTGTCTACCTTAAACTTATTGGTATCCCAAAGATGACTTACTTGCCCTGCTCTATACGGGTTTTGTACTGTATTTGTAAACTCGTATCTGTAAATATTACTATTGTAGTTGGTTTCACTAAAAATAACTAGTCTTTTATTAGAGTTAATCATTTCCTGAATTGTAGGGTAAGTATCTGAACCAGAATTTGCAGGTCTACTAGCACTAACATAAGTACTGTGGTTGTATATGTAGTTAGACATATTTTTGTAGCCACTTCTTCTTCCGTAAAAAATATCATCCATACCAGAAATCCCTAAGTTACGGCCGGCTTGTACGTGTAGTGTAATAATGTCTAACGGATGATTTTTTAACCAATCTTCAATAATGTTGTTAAAGTCTTTGGCATCCATCATACACATATTTGGTGATCCGTGTTTTAATCTTAATTCGCCATGAACATTGTGTATATCTACCATAAACTTTCTAATACCATCTTGTAGTTGGGCTTTAATACCTTTTCCTTGATTTCTTCCGCCTAAGCAGCCAAAAAAACCTTGTGGGCCATCTGTGTTATTATTGTTTGCGTTGTGGGTAATAAGCCATGATATTTCATCATATCTGCGCTGTTTGTTCATTTGGTTTGCATCTTGTGCAGAAACACTTTGTAAACTGGTTAAAATAATGATACATATCATCATTTTTGTTTTAAGTAGGTTTTTCATTTTTTAAATTTTGGTTAAAAGTTGTTATTAATTTTAGCCAAAATTACTAGGCAAATACTTTAAGCAGATTAACTAATGGTTATTAGTAAATTAACAATCAGTTTTTTGCTTTTAGTACTGTGTAAAGAAGATAAAGTGTTTAGTTAATGAAGAAAATAGCTGGTTTTTTTTATTTGACAGCTCTTTTTAAATAGGGTTTTAATTCTTTTTTTAGTCCTTCAATAATTTTGTTCAGTTCAGAATTATTAAAATTACAGTCCACAAAATAATCCTTTTCATCATCTGCATTCTGAGGCTTAGATTCCAAATCAAATTTTATGCGAATAGTATTAAAGTCCACACCAGTGTTTATTAGTTCAAAAGCCAAATTTGGCTCAATAAACTCCAAACATTTATATTTTGGCGTTTCGTTTTTATATATTTTTTTTAACCAATCTATAATTTCTAAAACTTCCTTTACTAACAGGGATGGATCTGTGTATTGCCAATTACCAAAATCACTTTTTACATTTAAGTAAATTATAGGCCAATTAGAGTCATATTCACAATTGGTAATTTTAGGAAACTGATAATCTATTATCCTTAGTTCTACAGTTTGGTTGTTAGTTCCTTGAAATATCATTTAATATAGCCATTTGTATTCTGATGATTAGGAGGCCCTAAAATCATATAAATACTAAGTTATCGCATTAATTATATCTGGGTATTAACAGCAGTTGTTACTGATGTATTTTATTTTTGTTTCTCAATAAAATTATCAACTGAAGGACTCCACGTTCTATTGTATTTACCAACAGGCTTATAATCAATATAACGAACATCGCTTTCTGCATCTAAAGATTTTCCCAAAGAATTTAATGTTTTAGGGTCAGTATTTGGCCATTCTCCATTTTCAATTCGTTGTACCATTGTTTCAATTGCTGCCAACCATTCAGCTAAAGAAAAAGTACAATGTCCCCAACTATTAACGTAAGCTTGTCTAAAAAGCTTGGAATAGCCTTTTTCTTCAACCAACTCTCCATAACCTTGTGCCATACTAGGATAAACTAAACCATCGCCAGTTGTGTTTATTCGTAATAATGGTATTTTAGGTTCTCCAATATGTGTTCGTCCTGGGGAACTCCAGTAGTTTAATGCTTCTGCATCAGCTTTTACTCTAGGAGCTGCGTTTATTTTTATAAGTTCATCTTCCAGCTTTATATTTGCTTTTTTATATAATTTTTCAACAGCCTTTTTAAAATCAGGATTGCCATTTTTGTAATACTCAGTATAATCAACTCCATCATTAAACCTTAGTTGTCCACCACCAGATTGCTCTAGCATAACTGTGCCAAAAGCTTTTTGGGATGGTAGTAATTTTATTAAGCACTTATACATACTTTCTTGAAGTTCATCTGCATTGTTTACATCTGGTTGGGGAAAAGGTTCCATCCAAGCAGCTCCCCATGCAGGCCATTGACCAATGGTAAATGCTAAGGCTATACGTGCACGCCCCTCTGGTGTTTGTTGTGCTGCTTTAATAGCTTTTTGCCAACTTAACTCTATTTCTTCTATTCTTTTACCTTTTAAAGGAAGTCCAACAATAGGTAATTTTGGAGCAATTAGAGCTTGTAATACAAATAGGGCGTCCATATGTGTATTTGCCATCCAAGCACTTGTTGCGGCACAACCTGCAATTCCTCCGTCTATGCGGTCAGGATGAATTTCAGCCATAGCCAAAGTTATTGTGCCACCACCAGAACAACCCAATTGTATTGTGTGTTTTGGCTTTCCAAATGTTTTTTCAAAAATATCAAGCACCGAAATAATGTCGTGGATTTCGTGAGCAGGGTCATAATTCGAAAATCTATCTGGACGGCGTTTAGTGCCTGATAATGCATATCCTTCTTCCAAAAGATGAAGATTTCTTTCTGAATTGGCAGACTGTAAATAATCCAAATCGTTCAATAAAATCCCATTCCATGCTTCTGGAACTCTAATCATGTATTGTGTTCCACGAATTGGTATAGTGTCATTTACTTCTGAATAATTGGTTTCAGTTTTAACAACTACCGATGAGTTTTTTATCTCTGGTAGTTCCCATGTTTGCTCTGTCTTCTTTTCTTGGGAATATGAAATATGCGGTATGCTAAAAACTAGTATAGTCAATAAACCTAGTAGAATTAAGTTTTTATAGGTATGCTTTGTTTGCAAATTATTTATTGTTGAAAAATAGTTTGAAGTCATAATGTTTTATTTTCTTTATAATTGCATTTGTTTACTAAATATTTTATTTGCCTAACGCTAAAGTTGCGACTATGAGTAAAATCCTGTAGAAATCTGGCAGGCTTTTAGCTTCTGGTCAAGCAAATGTTTTTAATTTTTCTTATTCAAAGTCAAATCAAAATACTTGGCATACTTTATAAAAATACACTAAACTTTGGGTTAAGCACTTATTAGTTTTGTTTAGGTATTTAATTGCGTTAAAATTTTTTCTTTGTCTTTGTTCCAAATTGTGTATGTAAATGTCTTTTTGTTATGAAAAAACATTTCGTCTTCCAATAAAGTTGAACTTGAGAGTATTAAAAATACGATACTAAAAAGTTGTAATAGGTTTTTAATAAATGATGTCAAAAATGATGGGTTATCTCCAAAATCGTCAATTACTCTCATACCAAAGATATATTTCCCAAATGTTTTACCAGTTAATGATTCAAAAATCGGATTGATAATGAATAAGGCAAGAAAAGCTATTACAAAAGGATAGCAGTTTATTTCCTTAAACATTTTGTTAAACAAGTAGAAGAATCCTGCATAAATACTATAATCAGATAATTTGGCAAAGAATCTAATCCAAAATCCGTCAATATTTGGGTTTAGAGGAAATTCATAATCATATTCTTCACCTCTTCTTGTTATTGTTTTGTAAGTCTTAACGTTAGATATTCTATTCGTGTTTTTCTTTTTTAGCTCATAAGTAATCAAATAATTAGATAAGTAATAAACTCCAAAGTACGCGAGTATTAAAACCGCTAAGAAAATTATTTCAAATGTCAATTCTTTCATAATAATTTAAGCTGTTTTTGGAATTAAACATAACGGTCTTGTGAATGAAACGTAGCGTGTAAAAAGATGCCGAATTTTTATGTTTTTAATTTTTCATTTTTAAAAGCAAAAAAAAACCATTTCGCTGTCGCGTAATATTCTATTTAGCAGACTTTATAAATATACACAAACCTTACGGTTTATCTTAAATTCTGCATTACGTTTAGGCAGGCATTCTTGTATACAGTTTTTGTTACAGCTGCCCATCACAGAATAATTCATAACAATTTCATTTCTTTCAAATGTAATGTTTAACTATCTCACATTAATTCCATTCTTAGAATATCTAGTTAATATTTGGTTAAACCTTGAGTTTTTTTTGTAAAATGAATGCTTTTCTACATAGCTTAAATTGCTTAAAACCATTACTGCAAACAAGTTTAGGCTAAGTAACCTTTGTTTTCTATACTTATAGAATTCCATTCAATTTTAATAACTAATTTGCTGTATTTGGCACAAACCAAAGTTATTGTATCACCCACCTTTACTTTATTGAAATCATTTTTTCTTACATCATATACCGTCAAAAAATCGTTGTTTTCAAACAACAGTCTATAGGTGGTTGTACTAATATTACTCCTGCTAGATCCTGTTTTAACAAGCTCATTTTTTTCTTTTATAATAATTGTAGTTTTTATTTTTTTTCTTTCCTTGCTATCTTTTCTTAAGTCTTTGCTACTAAGTATAGTACCTATTAAATTTAGAAATAATAATAACACAGCTATGCCAAATAATATGTTGAAAAGTATTAAGGAGAAATCATAATTAGTTCTGTTTTTATTTGATAAATAAAATAGTATGGTAAACACCAAAAACATAATAGCATTTACCAGTATAGATTTCCAGTATTTCTTCTTAATTTTTTTAAGTTCTTTTTCAGAAAGTTTATATTCTTTAATCTCCAATAGTACTTTGTTGTGGTGTCGTTTATTATTCTAATTAAAATCGGTAACCAATTCTTAAATGTAAATTCAAAGCAGCTTCTTCTTCATTTTCCAAATACCCCACACTTTTAGCATAAATATATCTGTATCCAATTCCAATTCCAGTTTCGTATGTAAAATGATTCCCAATATTTCTTCTAATTCCCCAAGTTGGTATTATGGAAATTTGGTCAGCCACTTCTACATTATCATAATTTGATATTACAAACCAATTTGGGTTATAATTTGTTTGTAGTGTTAAAAAATTTCCGCTATTTCCGCTAATATTTCTCGATTTAGAGACTCTTTTGTTAAGATTATAATACCATCTAGGTTCTAATCTAATTACAGGTGTCATTAAATATCCATTTTTAGGATAAAAACTTCCTCCCCAAAAACCAGCATCCATTCCAATTTCTGCTCTTAAAACAATTTGATTAGATAATTTTGTCTCCTTATGAGCCCAAATTCCTAAAACTCCTGTTTGTATTCCATAAATGGATTGTTCAACACTTGCGGTTTGTGATTTTGCAATTAAAGTCAGTACACAAAAAGCTAGTGTTAGTAATGATTTTCTCATTTAAACTGTTTTTTATAGTTAAAATATTATAGGAATTTAACAATAATTATGCCGTTTTTAGAAATGTTGTTCAACGTGTTTTTGTATGGTTTGCTGAGTGGTTTAAGCACCTAATTAAATAACTACCTAAGGAAGCATAACAATAGCTAGCCTTAGTAGAAATTTTTTAATCATATCCGTTTTTATAGTCTTTACTAAGAGTAATATTAGTATTATTTAATACTAATGGTACCACTAAACTATATTCGTTAGCTTTTAATTTATATTTAGTGTCAAAAAATGACATTTTATTTTTTTCTCAATATGTTATTATAGCTAATTATTCTTCTTATAATTTTCTACTATATTTTCAATAAACTTTTCTTTGTTACCTCTTAACATTTTTAACTCTTCACCTGCATATAAATCAGAATGAAACTCTCGTAGATTAGCATCACTCCAAATAGATAGTTCTACAATTAATGGTGTAAGTGCAATTCCCTTTTCTGTTAAAGTATAGATGTTTGTTTTTTTGTTTTCAGGAAGTTTTCCTTTTACTATAATTTTAAATTCTTCTAACATTTTTAATCTCGAAGACAAAATATTTGTTGCTATAGCTTCTTCGCTCTCAATAAAATCTTTAAATGTTTTCTTCTTTTCGGTCAACATTTGCTTAATAATTACTAAAGACCATTTATCTCCAATAATATCAATAGCGCTTGTAATAGGGCAGTTGCATCTAAATTTATGTTCCATTTTTAATGTGGTATTATCATACTAATAATTCTGTAAAAATACGTTTAATTATTTATTACTTGCAAAATAAAAGTAAAATAGTATCTTTGCTTGCAATTAGCAAGTAATATTTTGATGTAAATAAAATATAATAAAATGAAAAAAGTATTAGTAACAGGAGTTTCAGGGTATGTTGGTCTGCACGCAGCAGTGGAATTACTAAAAAATGGATATGCCGTAAAAGGTTCTGTTAGGAACTTATCTAAAGCAGATGAATTAATAAGATTAATTAAAAAAGAAGTTGAACCCAATGGTAATTTAGAGTTTTGTGAGCTTAACCTTTTAAAAGATGAAGGCTGGATGGAAGCAATGCAAGATTGTGACTATGTTTTACATATTGCCTCGCCTTATGTGGCAAGTGAGCCTAAAGATGAAAACGAAATTATAAAACCTGCTATTGACGGTACACAACGTGCTTTAAATTTTGCTAAAAGCGCAGGTGTAAAACGCGTGGTTTTAACTTCTTCTATGGTAGCAATGTTTGGTGATGCAAATAAGTCATTAAACATAGAGCAAGATACTTGGACTAACCCAAATGCTAAAAATATGTCTGCCTATGTAAAAAGTAAAACACTTGCAGAAAAGAGTGCCTGGGATTTTATAGAAACTCAAAAAGGAGATAATAAGTTGGAATTGGTTGTTATTAATCCAGGTCCAATTTGGGGACCAACCTTGTCAGATAAACTCTCTGGTGAATCAATGAATATTGTTAAGGATATGATTACTGGTAAAATGCCAATGCTTGCCAAAGTACGTATGAATATGTCTGATGTAAGAGATATTGCCAGTATACACGTTAAGGCTTTAGAAAATGAGAAGGCAAACGGACAACGATTTGTTGTTGCAACCGAAAATCCATATTCGTTTAAAGAAATGGCTCAAATTCTAAAAGCAAATGGAAACGATAAAGTAAGCACTTTAGAAGGTCCAAATTTCTTATTAAAATTTATGTCTAATTTTAATAGCGATTTAAAAGGTATGAAACCTTTTATTGGGAACACCTATAACGCAGATGTTAGCAAAACAAAAGAAGTATTTAATTGGAAGCCAATTTCTTTTGAAAAATCTGTTTTAGACACGGTTAAATCTGTAAAACAACGTTTAAATTAACAGGTAATTTTTAAGAATCACTCGAGTTTTAATTAAAGTTCGAGTGGTTTTTTAATTAGGTATAAACGGTCTTTTGTATGAAACGTAGCGTGTAAAAAGGCACTAACTTTTAGGAATTACACAAAGCTGAATTTTTATGTTTTCATTTTTTAGCCATATTAAATGACTTTTATTTTACTGTAGAATTACATGTTATTTGATATGTTTCCTTACCAACATAAAGAAACCAATAACAATAAGTATAGCAGAAACATAATTCCGAATAATGTATAAGATAGGGCTTCTTAAATCTAAAAAGACATTAAGGAAAATACACACAACAAATAATCCAAGACCAGTATTTAATAAAATACTAGATAACGAACGCTTTGTTTTTACTAGTAAGTCTAAAGACAAGCCCCAAATAATAAGAACCATAATAAAATGAAATTTAGACATGATGAGTTTTAATTTAAATATTTTTTTACTTAACTAGAATTCGTATCGCAATAAATGATAACGCGTTTGTATCAGATTAGTTGCGTGTTTTAAGCAACTAATTTAGTAAATAATTACCGAGTGAAAAAGTCAGAAAGGACTTTCGTAAATAGGCTAGAACAAGCAATTACTTATAGCCATTGTTGTGCATTGTTATTTATTCAATACTTCTTTTATTTTATCTAAATCAACTTGTGGGTTTCCAATAAACAAAACTTGATTTTCGTTATTCAATATAACTAACCTTGGGTAAGTTCCTTTATTATTAAAAACTTTCAGTAGCTTTTCAGTCGCATAACCGTGAGACCAATTCATTTCTTTTTTCTCAATCATTTTTTTTAACTTACTTATATTTCTATCGTCGGCGTTGATTGAGAAAATTGATAGATTATCTTCATAAGTTTTTTTTAACTCTTTAATTTTTTCATTTGCAAGTAAGCAAGGTACGCACCAAGTTCCCCAAAACTCTACAATTGTATATTTCTTTTGTTTAGTAATATCATAAAGTTTAATAAGGTCATTTTCGAATACATTTCTGAATGCAAAATTGTCAACTTGATTTCCAACTTTTATTGATTTGTCAGATAATTTTTGGTTTTCATCAATAGGACTATATTTTGTTTTAATATCAACTATTAAATGTTTTCCCAAAATATTTTTGAAATTAGATATATTTATTTTGTTAATTGACTGAGCCTCAAAATCTATATTTCCACCTCCATTTAAATGTTTAGTTCTTTTTAGTACTAAAAACCCATTAATAATTAAGTCTGGGTATTCTAATTCTGAATTTTCTAATTTTACTTTTGAAATCCAAATTTTATTCCAGCCATTTTTAGATTTTGAAATCCACGCTTCACATTCCTCTCCTATTATTTTTTGGTCTTCAGTAGGAATTCTTTTGTAATTATTAATTTTACGATATTTTGATGTAATATATGGGTTATTCCATTTAGTTTTTTTTCCAGAGTTTAAATCAAGTCTATCGTTTATATTAGAATTCCTAATATACATTGTTTTTGAAGGACCAATTTTTTTCGGAAACTGTTCAATCAATATGGTATCCTTATTTATGATTACAATTTCCTTTTCGGCTGTAAGAATACGCTCTGAAATTTCACTATCCATTTTGCTGTAAAATTTAGAATACTTGAGGCTATCTTTTATGTTGTCAAAATAAAGTTTTCCACTGAATTCAATTTCAAAAGCCGAATTGTTTTGAGCGTAAATAAAACAACTTAATAGTAAAAATGTTATAGTTTGAATTTTCTTTATAATGTTTTTCATAATGATGCACAACGGTTTAGTATCTGGTTAGTTGCGTGGTTTAAGCACTAAATTTAGCAAATAAAAACTAGATAAAATTTCAACGCTTTGGGATTTGTAAGTAGGGTAGAAGTAGCAATTAATTTTATGAGTTGTTGTGCTTAGTTTTTTAATTCTCGTAATATTCTTTTATTATAATTTTCTTGCCTTTGGTTAGTTTTTTCAATTCACTTAAAATATAATATCTGTGCATAAATCCACAGAGAACAACAATTCGTTTGCCATTGTTCTGTTCAGAAATCGTCATTATATTTTTTGCCATTGTTTTATTTCTTAAATCCCAAAAATCACAAACTAACTGAAACCCATCTCGGTAACTTATTTTTTCTCCATTTGGTTTGGTATGAAAGCGATTTGAGAACTCATCTCTTACATTTGTAATTTTCGATAACATTTTATACTGATAATACTGTCTTTCTGCGCAAATACTATCCGTTGTGCTGTTGTTAAAATTTTCAGGTGATTTAGAAGCCAATATTATTAGTGGCTCCAAAAGAGATTCATATTTATTGTAAATTTTAGATTCAGCAGCAGTTAATAAATTAGCTTTATTTAAGCTATCCAATAATTTTGTTGTTAAACCGTCTGTTGGGCGTGAACCAATATTTAATCGGTATTCATTTCTGCCTTCAAACTCATAAGGTCTTAATTTTGTCTTGGAATATTTTTTAAAATATTTTTCTGATGCTATAGCTTCATTGCTTGTTGATACATTTTTGTATCTAAAATCAGAAGTAAAGAATGAAGAATCTACTTCTCGTAATATAAAATCAGGTTTTACGTCTTCTAATATATTAAAGAGAATTTCTGAATTAAAATTAGATTCTGGTTTATGAAGTGTTCCAATAACAATTATTTCAGTTGACTTTTCAGTTTTACAAGATAAAATTGTTATTAGAATAAGTACTATTAGTATTGGTTTATTCATTTTTTAATTGGGAACAACGGTTTTGTGTATGTTAGTTGCGTGGTTTAAGCACTAAATTTAGCAAATAAAAACTAGATAAAATTTCAACGCTTTTGGGATTTGTAAATAGGGTAGAAGTAGCAATTACTTATAGCCATTATTCTGCTTTCGTTTTTTTATTCGGTTAACAATTTCAAATCCCAAATAATCTTTCAGTTTCGGAAATTTGCACCTATAATATTCATTCCAATAGCTTATCATTCTACTTTCAGTCTGTTGCCAATATTTAGGGTTTTCACCTATAAAATCAACGTAATAATCCAGAGTGTTTTTGTTTATTTTTTTGTCAATAATAGGAAGTAATTCATAAACATATTCACCAATTAAATGGATTATAAATGGAACAGTCCACTTTTCTGAATTATCAGATATTAAATTCAGTCGTTTTTCTCTTAAATATCCATTGTGATGACGTAAATAAATACAATTTAAAATGTCTTTTTGTTTATCAGTCAAAGATTTCTCTAATTCTGGATTTGGTTCGTTAAAGTAAAGTCTAGAAGGAATTATTAGAGTTTCGTTGTTAAATTCAATATTCAATTCCAATTCGTGAATTAGATTGTCAGCTTTATGAGTTTGGCCATCACATAATTTAACTAGATTCTTATCTAATGGTAAAATTTTCAAAACTTCATTCAAGTCTGAATACAATTCTTTTGGAAACGATTTTTTTAATCTTTCCTCGTATTCAGACTTAATATTTCGCTTAAATATCTTTATCATTTCGGTTATCTCAAATCACGAAAAACGTTCATTATAAGAAGTGTTGAGCAGGTGGTAAATACTAGCGTTTCTATACTGACTAGATAAATGTAAAATAAATACAATAAAAAAGCCCAAAGAATCAGCTTTAGAATCTATGAGCTTACTATAATAATGCCTCAAATTAACGAAGAATTTGTTTGTTTTTTACCTCAGTTCTTTGTTGCCCGTAGTTATTCTTCTTTTATATTCGGAACTTCAAATATCATAGGAACGTTTGATTTCAATGCCTTTCCTGCAATAATTGCTTGTCTAAATTTAAGTTTTGGTAATGACTTTGTAATTTCTTGACCGAAATAATTAGATAAAAAATCACTACTTGTTTTGTCAAATTCCTGAAATGAAATTATGGTATTACATTGTGTTAAAATTGTTTTAGAAACATTTGCTGTTCTTTGAGCAATAACTAACAAACCAACATTATATTTCCGTCCTTGTAAGGCTATTTGTGCAATACTATTAAGTAAAGGTTGAGAAGCTTTATCTGATACTCCAGAAAAATTCCATTCAGGAATAATTGTATGAGCTTCTTCTAAAACTATACATATTCGTTTTCCAAAATTATTTTGTGTTTTAGCTATATGAAATAAAATTCTAAAAAATGTTTTGGTGTAAGTTAAAACACCAGTTGTATTTTCCACGTGAGGTAATTCAAAAATAGAAAGTTTATTATCTCCTTTTAAGAATGTCTCTACTTGTTCGTTAATTTTCTCGGAAACTTCTTTTTTCTTTTTCCTTGAATTATCATTGTCTTTATTATAATTGCTTCCTATTTCTCGTTCTATATAATCAATATCTTTAAATAATTGTTCACTAAGATGTTCATCAATAGTTTTTATTGGGTCTAAATCTGCAAATTTACCAATATATTCTCCCGTGAAATCAATACAAATAACCTTGGTGTTTTCGTCTTCTAAATATTGTCGGATAAGGTTTCTAGAAAATACTGATTTACCTGTTCCTGTAACTCCAACTACTGCCATATGATGAGATATTGCAGTGTCTTTATTTAAGACTACTGGGTAATTCGTATTTGGTATATTTCCAATTTTATATTCATTATTTTCAATTTTAGGTTCTTTAATAGGTGAAGCTATATAAATTGGTGTGTTAATTTCAGAAACCCAACCGAATTGTTCAAATTGAAACTTATCTTCATTCCAAGTACCAAGTTGTAAAGCTTCTCCTAAAATAAGTCCAGTTTGGTTTTTGTTTTCCAGTTGTTCAATTTTTGTTATTCCTTCGATAATTTGATAAAGAACTTTTTGACCTTGAATAGATACTTCTAAAAGCTGTCCTTCATTAATTTTTATTTTAGAATTGTAGATGAAACGTATTTTGGAAATAGTACTATTTTCAGTTACAATGCCTACAAACCTTTTTAAATAATCATTTTCAGGAATTTTGTCTATTCTATAAACGACATCTGATTTATGATTTTCAAAAATGTTTTCATCAAATATTTTTTCTATTTCATTATTAGATAAAACTTTAACCCATTGTTGTTGATTTAATAGATAGGTTTCTAAAAGTAAACCTTTTCTAATCTTTTTATCTGTTGAATATTTAAATTCTACAAAGTCGAAAATACGAGTATTTACAATTCTTTCTGAAGAATCATATAAGCGTACTAAAAAAGTGTTTTTTGATTGTACACCAAATATTTGTCCTAATGCTAACTTATTACTTTTATCTTTTCCAATTGCGAATAAATCTTCAATCGATTTAGCTAAAGATGGAATATTTAAAATAATAAATATTGCCCAAAATAATAACAGTCCATTAAATTGATTATTTCCAGTTCCAAATTGTTTATAAACTCCCCAAATGAAAAAGCTTGAAAAAAGTGTTTCGGGTTTTCCAATTTCTCTGTTTAATCTTGATATTAAACGGACTAATTTATTTTCCAAACCAAGGCTTTTCTGCCTTAACCATAATAAAACATAGCTACTTACAGTTAAATAAATAATTATTGAAAGAAAAACCCAAAAAATAAAATCTCGATTGCTTTCGTCTACAATTAGTAATGAAATTCCTGCGGTTATTGCATTAACAAAAATGTTAGAATCTTTCGAAAAATGTGGTTGGTCAATTAGTGAGAGCAGAATTAACAGTAATAATCCAGAAGTAAACCAAAAATGGTCTAGAAGAAAATCGAAATTATCAGTTAAAGAGTAGCCTAAAATAATTAAGATTACAAATGAAATTCCTAAAAATGATAGTCTGTAAATTTTGCTCATATGTTCATTTTTTTTTAATTACGGGCAACGTTTATGTATAAGAATAGTTGCGGGTTTGTATGCGAGGAATTTCCGAAGGAAATTCAGACGTTACAAACACGCAACAACCTTTGATTAAGCACTAAAACCGCAATTATTTTTATACTGTGTTAGGTGCAGTTTTTTAATCTTCAATTTATTTAATCAGTTCAACATTTTTTCTTTTTCGTATTTTGATAATCTTTTCAGTTCGTTTGTAATATTCGAAATAGTAATATTATCATCTTCGTTATTTGCGAATTTTATATCAAAATTCAAATTCTTATTTTTTTTGCTCAAAAAAAGACATCTACAATCAAAATAAGTTCCTGTTAAAGTTATATAAAATTCAATGTCGTTATAAGTTAGAGAAACATTTCGTGTTATCTGTGTAGTTTGGTCATCAGGTTCAAAAGTCCGCAACACTTCAAGTCCATTGATTTCCGAATCAACAAGTTTTCTGAATATAGATTCTGTCTTTGAGTAATTATCCAAAAATTCAGGAACTTTTTTAAAATTCTCCTTTCTCTTTAGGTCATAGTTTTTAAATCTATTATTGTGTTCTTCTTGATTTTTTTTCGCACTTGATTGTTCGAAAATAATCCATCCAAGGACTAAAATAATTACTATCGCAATTACTACCATTTGTTATTCAGTTTACGTTTTTTGTTTTCCGATGTTGTTATGTCAAATTGCACCTAACGTGTTTGTGTATGATTAGTGGCGTGTTTAAGCACTTAGTTTAGCAAATAAAAACCGAATAGAAAATCCTTGAGGATTTTCGTAAGTAGGCGAGAACTAGCCATTAATTATACACGGTGTTAGGGCTAGTATTTATTCGTCTGGATATTCTTTAATTATTCTTTCAGTTCGTTTTTCGTTTTGGAACCAACCAAATGTTTTTGCTAATTCTTGTAGATAGTTTTCAATTTGTTCGTTTAATTCAGTCGCTTGGAATAATCCAAATTTCCATTGTTTCAACCCTTTTGAAGCTGCTAATAAAACAACTTTATTTGAATTATGATAGTAGGCATATAATTCTTGAGCTTTTTGAAGTATAAAATCAATTTCCTCTTGAGTTTTTTCTATTGGATAATAAATAAACAAAAAACCGATTCCATTATATTTCAAAAACCTTCTTGCTAGAAAATCAGCTTTATCTTCATTTTTTTCTACTATTTCAAATAGGTTTTGTGCAATAATACGTCTTTCAAATCTGCTCAAAGTCATTAACTCTTTGGCTAATAATTCTCCATTTGGTAATTTTAAGACGTCATTTTTAATTAATTCATCAATGAAGTAACTCTTTTCATCTTCAAGTTTTTTTATAAATACAGATTTGCTTTGAATATAAGAATCCCATTTAGTTTTTAAAGACTCTGTTTCATTCTCAAAGTCAGCTATTAATTCATTTGAGAATTCTCTTTTGTTCATTAAAAACTGTGCGAGTAAATCCTTTTCAGTGCAGTTGCATTTATTTCCGAGATTTTTTAATAATAAATCCTCTCTAGATTTTAGGTATTCGATTAAGTCTTTAATCGTATCTAATTCTTGAATAATAATTTCAAAAGTTTCTTTGTTAAAAATTGTTACTGAACCTTTTCCTTCTTTGTTGTCGATAAATTCATAATTTTCAAAATCTTCTCCAGCACTAACTGTAATTCTGAAAATGTTTTTATAATCGTCAGGATTAAATATTTCTTCTCCTTTTTCGGAATGGGATATTTTTACTGGTCGATTAGATTTAAACAGTTTTCTTTCTGCACCAAAAAGTTGTTTACTCGATTTTTCTATTACTTTCTTTTTAAACCTTTCATAATTTCCTTTTAAATCATAATTTTTAACTGATATAATTATAGCTGTGTCAAAAAACAAAATGAGTAAATCACAGATTTCTTTCTTGTCGCCATCTATGTCAATTGGATTTGGATAACACCAATGTTTTAAATAGGCATTTTTAGATAATGAATTAACTAATTCTTCAGCTTGTTCTCCTTTTGAGTGAATTTCTTCAGGTTCTTTCCCAGGAACTTTCTTGTAAATCATAGTTTTTTTGGGTTTGAGTGGATATTAGCCCTAACTACATATAAACGCAATGTATTGCGTTTATTCCACCCATATGGCTGGATAAACGCACGTTTTACATTATTAGCTGTTATTTGGTTGCTATTTTTCTCACAATTTAAAACTATTTTATGTACTGTAATTACGGAAATGTGTAATTGGCCCAATTTTATGTATAAAATGCATTAGAATAAGCTTATTTACAATAACATTTTGTGGTTGTGTGTGTCGTTTTTAAACGACTACAAACATTTACAACCGAAAGTAAGCGCTTTGTACCCGACTAAAATTTGCTGGTGCCCATAAGTTTGCAGTGCCATTGCAATAGTGCTTTGGTAGTATTAACTGTTAAACATTAAAACACACAAATTATGAACGCACTTAAAAACAGAGTACAGTTGATTGGGAACCTTGGTAACGACCCAGAAATTATGAACTTAGATGGCGGTAAAAAATTGGCACGCTTTTCTGTAGCTACTAACGAGACTTACAAAAATGCTGCTGGCGAAAAAGTAACAGATACCCAATGGCACAATGTTGTTGCTTGGGGTAAAACCGCAGAAATTGTAGAAAAATATATTACCAAAGGAAAAGAAATTGCTTTAGAGGGCAAGTTGGTTAACAGGTCTTACGAGACTAAAGAAGGAGAAAAAAAATACATTACAGAGGTTAATTGTAACGAGATTTTAATGCTTGGTAAAGGATAAAATATACCAAACACTAACCAAAATTTAAAAGGCTTTCTATACTGGTTTAGAAAGCCTTTTTTGTATTACATATTTTTGTGTAATGCTAGTTGTATGCGTTTACGGGCAACATCTACCTCTAATACTTTTACTAATATTTGTTGGTGTAGACTTACGTGCTCATTAACGTCTTTTACAAAAGTATCTGCTAAGTTAGATATGTGTATTAAACCACTTTCTTTAATACCAACATCTACAAAGCAACCAAAATTGGTAATGTTGTTTACTATGCCAGGTAGTAGTTGTCCTGGGCTTAAATCTGTAATAGACCGTATGTTTTGGTTAAAAGAAAACACTTTGGCTTTTTCTCTAATGTCTAAACCTGGTTTTTCTAGCTCCTTAACAATGTCTTGCAATGTAGGTAAACCAACAGTATCTGTACAATAGTTTTGCAGGTTTACTTTTTGCAGTACTTCTTTATTACCAATTAGCTCTTGTATGCTAACTTTAGCATCTTTAGTTATTTGTTGTACTATGCTGTAACTTTCTGGGTGTACGGCAGAATCATCTAACGGGTTTTTAGCATTTTTTATACGTAAAAAGGCTGCGCCTTGCTCATAGGCTTTGCCACCCAAACGTGGTACTTTTTTTATGGCTGTTCTGCTTGTAAAAGCACCATTTTCGTTTCTGTAGTTTACTATATTTTCTGCTAATTTTGGCCCAATACCAGACACATAACTTAATAAAGAAGTACTTGCGGTGTTTATATTTACACCAACCGAGTTTACACAACTCTCTACAACGGTATCTAAAGATTGTTTTAGTTTGCTTTGGTCTACATCATGTTGGTATTGCCCAACACCAATAGATTTGGCGTCTATTTTTACCAATTCTGCTAATGGGTCTGCTAGTCTACGACCAATAGAAACTGCACCACGTACGGTTACATCATAATCTGGAAACTCATCCCTAGCAATTTTTGATGCCGAGTATATAGATGCTCCTGCCTCGCTTACCACAAAAACCTCTACAGGGTTTTTAAAATGTATTTGTTTTACCAAATGCTCTGTTTCTCTAGATGCTGTACCGTTACCAATTGCTATGGCTTCAATTTTATAAGCATCTGTTAATGAGCTAATTTTTTTAATAGCTTCTGTGCTTTTGTTTTGTGGTGCATGCGGATAAATGGTTTCATTATGCAACAAATCTCCTTGCGCATCTAAACACACTAATTTACATCCGGTTCTAAAACCAGGATCTAAAGCTAAAATTCTTTTTTCGCCTAACGGAGAACCTAAAAGTAACTGTTTTAAATTTTTAGAGAAAACAGCTATTGCATCTGCATCTGCTTTTTCTTTGGCATTTTTTAAAAGCTCGTTAGACAAAGAGGGTAGTAGTAGTCTTTTGTAAGCATCTTGTATGGCTAGTTCTATTTGAGAGCTACACGCGTTGTTGCTTTTAATAATTCTACTTTCAATTTTGTCTAAAGCACGTTCTTTGTCTATTTCTATTTTAACACGAATAAAACCTTCTTTTTCGGCTCTTAAAATGGCAAGTAACCTGTGTGATGGACAACGTTTTAAAGCCTCGCTCCAGTCAAAATAATCTCTAAACTTTTGCGCTTTTTCATCTTCTTTTTTAGTGCCAATTACTTTGGTAGCAATTAGGGCGTAATTTTCAAGCTGGTAACGTATACCGTTTCTAATATCACTACGCTCATTAATCCATTCAGCAATAATGTGTCTGGCTCCTTCTAAAGCCAAGTCTTCATTAATAATGGTTTCGTTTAAGTATTTAGAGGCAGTGTATTCAATTTCATCATTACGCTGTGCCATTATTATTTTGGCCAATGGCTCTAAACCATTTTTAATAGCGGTTTCTGCCTTTGTCTTGCGCTTCTTCTTATAAGGCAAGTACATATCTTCTAAAGTAGTAAGGTTGTCTGTAGCAGCAATTTTAGTTTGGAGTTCTGTGGTTAAAACATTTTGCTCCTGTAAAGCTTTAAGTATTGCTGTTTTTCTTTTTTCTAAGGCTTCAAACTGTGCTTTGTAAGTAACAATATCACCAATTTGAACCTCGTCTAAATTACCTGTTTTTTCTTTTCGGTATCTAGATATAAAAGGTATGGTGCAATCTTCATTTAAAAGCTCTATAGTATTTTTTACACTTAGTTCTGGTAACTGTGTGTGTTTAAGTATATATTTTATCATTAAAAAAGACCTTATAAAAATTAGTTTTATAAGGTCTCTAATATATTTAACTCAATTGATTTAATCGAATTTCTGTGCTATAAATTTTCTAGTTTTCGCCAGACTGCATTTTAGCATCATTTATCATTTTCTCATTAGGTAAAATAGCAACGTTAACTCTTCTGTTTTTTGCTCTACCTTCTGCAGTAGAATTGTCGTTAGTTGGTTGTTCTTCACCAAACCATTGTGTAGTAAATCTACTAGCAGCAATACCTTTAGCTGTTAAGTATGATGTTACAGCGTTTGCTCTATTTTTAGATAATGTCATATTATAATCTGCAGCACCAGAACTATCTGTGTGGCCTACTACCAATATGTTAGTATCTGGATACTCTGTAAATACACTTGCTAATTTATCTAAAGATGTTTTAGAAGCACCATTAATGTTGTATTTAGCTGTGTCAAAAAATACACCACTATTTTCATCAAAAGTTACAACAATACCATTGTCTACACGCTCTACTTGTGCACCAGGAATTTCGTTCTCAATTTTTTGAGCTTGCTTATCCATTCTGTTACCAATAAGTACACCAGCACCACCACCAACAACACCACCAATAACAGCACCTAACTCGCTATTACCTTTACCAACGTTGTTACCAATTATTGCTCCTAAAATTGCACCACCAGCAACACCTATTGCGCCACCTTTTTGTTTGTTGTTTGCATTTTGTACCGCATCACAGCTTGTAAAATTTGCCATTAATAGTAATGCAAAAGCACCTAATGTTATTTTTTTTATTGTTGTTTTCATGTGTTTATTTTTAAAATTATTTAATAAGTAATGGGTTGTGTTTATTGCCAGTCTGCTTTTGTAAAATTCATTGTAATAGTAAATGGTTTACCATCTACAGATAATGTTTGTGTCCACGTCATGTTAGACTCTGTTAACAGTGCTAATGATAATCTAAAACCAACATTGTTTTGGCTTTTTCCTTTTGCGTCTGTTGGCTTAATTAAAAAGTCATACAAACCTGTAGTTTCATCAATTTCTTGAATTGTAAAAATGAAATTACGTTCTCCTGTAGCACAATTTGCATTGTTTATGCTGTATTTACCTGTATTGTTGTTAGGTATAAAAGACCAAGAACTACCGTTAAAACAATCCTTAGATACATCATTTAAAAGTGTAACGTTGTATTCACCAGCTTCACTATAAGTAATGTTGCTAAGTGTCCATTCTCCTTTAATTACTTTTTTTGATGTTCTTACTGTTTTTGATGCTCCGCAAGAAACTAAACTTACTGCAAGTAGTAGTACTATTAACTGTTTCATAATATTTATTTGTTTTATGTATATACGAAATAACTCAATTATTAGACCACAGTGTAACTCATTTGCATAAAATAATGATGCAAATAATTTTGTAGTCCAAATATGATGTAAAGATACTGGAAGTAGTGTTAATTAGGTGTAAATAAAAATGAAAATTAGATAAAGTGCATAGGTTTATGCCACTTTTTTAAGCAAATCAAAACAAGGACATTTTTTACATCGCTTGCTTTCAGACTTTTTGTATTTACTACAGCATTTGCTTTTTACCTTACCGGCTACTTTAGGAGTATCCTTTAGTAATTTTTTTAATGCTTTTTTTTCCTTTTTCTTGTCCTTCTTTTTGCCCATAACTACTTATGCCTAAAAATAGTAAGGCAAAAGTAGTTATTTTAAATTAATCTAAATAAGATTATTACGTTAAACTTATTGTGGGTTTTCTGTAGATGCGGTAGATACTGTTATTTGCTGTATATCTCTATCAAATAAATACAAGCCACCTTTATCATCTCCAATAAGGTTTATTTTATCTAAAATAGTGCGTGCCATTGCTTCTTCTTCTATTTGCTCAGATACGTACCATTGTAAAAAGTTATGCGTAGCATAGTCTTTTTCTTGTAAACTAATATGTACTAGTTCGTTAATACTGTTAGATACAAAAACTTCGTGCTCAAATAATTTTTCAAACATTTCTTTAAAAGAAGAAAAAGTAACGTTTGGTGCAGCAAGCTCAGATATTTGTGCGTGTCCGCCACGTTCATTAACAAACTTAATAAGTTTAAGCATATGGTCTCTTTCTTCGTTAGATTGGTCGTACATAAAACCAGCAACACCTTCTAAACCTTTAACCTCTGCCCAACAAGCCATTGCTAAATAAATTTGAGAAGATTCTGCTTCTATTTTTATCTGGTTGTTAAGTGCTTTTTCTATATTTTTTGATAACATAATTTTCTGCTTTTTATAAAATTACAAATTAATTAATTGTTTCTCCACTATTTACACCATCTTCATCTGGATTTACAAAAACTAATTTGCCGTCTGCATTCTCTGTCATCAAAATCATTCCTTCACTATCTACACCACGTAATGCTCTTGGTGCTAAGTTTACAAGTACAGTTACTTTTTTACCTACAATTTCTTCAGGAGTAAAGCTTTCTGCAATACCAGAAACTATAGTACGTGTATCTAAACCAGTATCTACTTTTAAAACCAATAACTTTTTAGCTTTTGGCATTTTTTCTGCTTCTATTATAGTACCAACACGCATATCTAACTTTGTAAAATCGTCAAAAGTAATGGTGTCTTTTTGTGGAGTAACCTCTTTATTCATTTGTAGGTTTGCTTTTTTTGTAGCTTCTAATTTTGCTAGTTGAGCTTCAATTTCTTTGTCTTCAACTTTTCTAAACAATAACTCTGCTTTGTTAATTGTATGTCCGGCTGGTAATAACACATCTAAGGTAGAAACGGTGTTCCATTCTACAGTTGTATCTGCAGCAGCTACATTTAAAATATTTTTAAGTTTTGTTGATGTAAACGGTAAAAAAGGTTCACTTAAAACGGCTAATGCAGATGCTATTTGTAGCGCAACATACATTATGGTTTTTACACGTTCTTCATCTTGTTTTATTACTTTCCAAGGCTCTTCGTCTGCTAAGTATTTGTTACCAAGTCTAGCAAGGTTCATTAATTCTTGTCCGGCTTCTCTAAATCTATATCGTTCTAAAGAGCTAGAAATTATGCTTGGGTATTTTTTAACCTCTTCTAAAGTAGCTTTATCAACGTCTGTAAATGCAGCAGGTGTTGGTAAAACACCATTGTAATATTTGTTTGTTAATACCACAACTCTATTTATAAAGTTACCAAAAATGGCAACCAACTCGTTGTTATTACGTGCCTGAAAATCTTTCCAAGTAAAATCGTTATCCTTAGTTTCTGGTGCATTTGCAGTTAATGTATAACGCAACACATCTTGCATGTCAGGAAAATCTTCTAAATACTCATGCAACCAAACGGCCCAGTTTTTAGAGGTTGATAATTTATTACCTTCTAAGTTTAAGAATTCGTTTGCAGGTACATTTTCAGGTAGAATAAAATCTCCGTGTGCTTTTAACATACTCGGAAAAATAATACAGTGAAATACTATATTGTCTTTACCAATAAAATGAAGCATTTTTGTATTCTCGTCTTTCCAGTATGGCTCCCAGTCTTTGCCCTCGCGAGCAGCCCACTCCTTTGTAGATGATATGTAACCAATAGGAGCATCAAACCAAACATAAAGTACTTTGCCTTCTCCGCCAGGTACCGGAACAGGAATTCCCCAGTCTAAATCTCTTGTTACTGCACGTGGTTTTAAACCGTCATCAATCCAAGATTTACATTGTCCGTAAACGTTAGGTTTCCAATCGTTTTTATGTCCTTCTAAAATCCATTCTTTTAAAAAGTCTTCGTATCTATCTAAAGGTAAAAACCAGTGTTTTGTTTCTTTTAATGTTGGTACAGCACCAGATATTGTAGATTTTGGGTTTATTAACTCGGTAGCATTTAAGGTAGACCCGCAATTTTCGCATTGGTCACCATAAGCCTCTTCATGACCACATTTTGGGCACGTACCAATTACAAACCTATCTGCTAAAAATTGCTTAGCTTCTGCATCATACAATTGCTCTGTAGTTTCTTCTATAAAATCACCCTTGTCATATAAGTTTTTAAAAAACTCAGAAGCTGTATCATGATGTACTTGTGCAGAAGTACGCGAGTAATTATCAAACGTAATACCAAAATCTAAAAAAGATTGTTTAATAATTGCGTGGTACTTATCTATAACTTCTTTAGGTGTAATACCTTCTTTTTTGGCTTTCATAGAAATGGCAACACCGTGCTCATCACTACCACATACAAATGCAACATCTTTATTTGTGCCTCTTAAATAACGTGCATAAATATCTGCAGGTACATATACACCTGCCAAATGGCCAATATGTATTGGTCCGTTTGTATAGGGTAATGCTGCTGTAATTGTATATCTGCTTGGTGTTTTAGTTTCTTGTGCCATTAAAATTGAATTAAGCTGCAAAAATACATTTTTAGCTAGCAGTACTAAAGAAAAAGATTGAAATAAATGTAAAGGTTGGTGCCCTTAATACTTAAAAATAGTTGTGATACACCGATTAATTAAAATATAAGACGTACTTTTTAGTTGTAATAGTATAAAATGTAATCATATGAGTGGCAAACCAGTACACAAAGATATTTTAAAATCTGTTGATTTAGATAAATTAAAAGATGTTCCTAAAAATGAAGAAGATGTAACTAGAGTATATAAAAATAAAAACTCTAGAGTTAAAAAAGAGCTCGACTTTAAAACAAAAAAGAGCAATACTAAACTGACATAAAAAAGCACCTAAAATTAAAATAATAGGTGCTTTTGAGTAACAATTAATTGTAATGTAAACTGATTAAGATACCATTACAGATTTGCTCATTTTCTGATTTTGAACACTTATTCTGTAAATATATTTACCAGTAGCAAGGTTTACAGGTATGCGTTCTCTTATGTTAATTTCTTGATCTCCTTCTGTAGTCATAGCGTTGTACACTGTTCCTAAGTTTTGACCTAAAATATTATATAACTGTATGTCTACGTGTGCAGTAAAAGGCATTTCTAAATGTATAGAAGGGTTTCCTTTTGTTGGGTAATATGGTTTATGTACAATAACATTTTCTGGTATTGGTTCAGGTTCTGTTGGGTCAGTAGGGTCAGTGCCACCATCTCCAGGTCCTGGTAAAACAGGATTTTCATCATCTATAGCAATATCTGGAAAATCTTCTCCGCTACAATTAAAACCTAAGTTTACAGGTACGTAAGGACGACCTAAAAGATGTTGTTCTACTAAATTTCTTGGTACACATAGCCATTCTGCTAAAACAGTACCGTAAAGGTCTCTAAAGTCCATTGTGTACTCTAAGTTTCCTCTTTCATTAGGATCTTCTAATGAAGGATGATCACCAACAAAAGCACTACCGTTTAATCCTGATCCAAAAAATAGAGTAGGACTAGCTTTACCGTGATCTGTACCGTTAGATCCGTTTTCATATATTCTACGTCCAAACTCAGAGAAGGTCATACTTAAAACCTTATCATCTTGATCTGTACAGGCTAAGTCTTGATAAAAATCGCTTACTGCAACAGATAAGTTGGTCATTAGTCGTTCATGTGCTAATGGTTGATTACCGTGCGTGTCAAAACCACCCATAGAAATCATATATACTTTTGTACCTAAATTTCCTTTAATAAGTTTAGCTAGTACAGCTAATTGTTTAGCAAAACTATTGTCTTGGTATTCTATGCTACAACCTAAGGCTTCACCACGTTTGTAAGCCTCGTGTATTGTTCCAGAATACTCATAAGTTGTATTTGCAACGCCTCTTAAAAACTTAAGTTGATCGTCATACATACAACCATCAAAAAGAGCTGGATCTAAGGCAAAATTATCACCTGTTTCTGCAATTTTCTCTAATTGATTAATATTACTAGTTACAAAGGCATAATTTGTTTCTTCACCTTCAAATACCAAGCTTCCGTATTGTCCTATTTGTATAGCTGCTGGTGCAGGTGGTGGACTCATAAGATAATCAGGAAAACACTCTTCAAAGTGTCTACCCATCCAACCAGTTCTTGTTCCTGTAAATCCAGTAGTATTTAAATCTGTATTTGCAAAAATATCTGACCCTGTAAAGTGAGAAAGACTTTGCCCTTCATAACCAACGCCGTGTACAGCCTTAAATTGACCTTCTCCCCACATACGCTCTAAAGGCGCCATATAAGAAGGAACTCCAAAATTATCAGTTAATTTTAATACTTTACTTTCTGGTATATATATGTTTGGTCTTGCGTTAGCATATGTGTCATATTGCTCTATAGGTATAACGGTACTTAAACCATCATTACCACCTGCAAGTCTAATTAATATTAATATTTTTCCGTCTGCTTCTGCATCAGCTATAGCAGTAGCTAAAGGTGATGTAGCCGAAGCATTAAGTACATTACTACCTAGTAGCATAGATCCAGAACCAACCATACCCATAGCTTGTAAAAAAGAACGTCTGTTCCATTTTTTATGCTCTAAGTCATGAGCCTCTTTGTCTGCATGTTGTACTTTAGAATTTGTATCGCACATAGTAAGTGGTTATTTTAATTGAAATTCTGGTTGTCTAATAATGTGTAGTAGTAGTTGGTATACCTGAACATCTGCTCCTGGGTAATAAAGACTCCAAGATCCATCGCCATCAGGTGCTGCGTAATATTGTACTAAAGCATCATCTCTAAAAACATCATAGACATTTTGTTGTTCGTCTGCAGCTATACCTTTAGGTAATAGTTTGTCTAAAATAGCCTGAGTTACAACATCAGGATTACTTTCTGTAGATGCGTTTGGAGTTACAGACACTGCAAAGTCTCTAAATTGCTCTGGGTTAGCATTCCATGCGTTTTGTAAAAATAATTCTGAGGATAACCAACGACCAATCATAAAATTGGTGTTAATCCATGTTCTATCTCTGTACCAGCCTTCTACTCCGGGTGGGTTAAATAACTCTTGACCTATTAATCTGCAAATATTTTCAACACTTGCAATTGTATCGTCATCGTATGAGAATTGGGTCTCGTTTATCAAATTAATATAAATATCAAACGGACTCTTAATAATTACACCTAAAGCTTCTTCGTCAAAAAAGTGTTCACTTTTAAAAAGTTGAGAGAGTACTGGTGCTAATTCAAAATCATTAGCTCTAAACGTTGCAGCTAAACCTTGTATTATTTCTTCAGCATTACTGCCAGAGGTGTCATCTGAGTCTGGATGTATAAAAAACTCGTATAGTTTTTTACAAATAAACCAACTAATCTCATTGGGTCTTTGTGTAAACAAGTTATCTATAACACCATCATAATCAAAATTAGCAGTTTGCCCAAATATTGTTTTACTTTCTGCATCATGTTTTTCTGGGTCAAATGTAACTGGAGTATAACTTTCCTCACCCCTTTCTACATATCCAGTAAGAGCTCTTGCTGTTTCTATAATATCTTCTTCGGTGTAATTATTACCTTCACCTAAAGTAAAAAGTTCATATAATTCACGAGCGTAATTTTCATTAGGGTTATTACCATTATTAAATACGCCATCTAGATAGTACAACATTGCATCTGTTAAACCTATTTCGCTAACAAATGTTTTAAAGTTGCCAATAGAATTACGTTGTAGGCAATCTACATAACGATATAATAAAGGGGCGGCTCTATAGTTTCTGTATTCAGTAACAAAATGGTTGCTCCAAAAGAAACTTAAGCGGTCTCTAAGGTTATTATTTATTAAACCTGTTATGTATAAATTATAAAAATCGTCTTTTTGCTGATTTAATATAGGATTTCTTAAATCGCTATCTTCTGGGTAATCTGCACCTGTCCAGTTTGCCCATTCTGGTGCTGCAATTTCAGGCATACTAACTGCTTCAGCTATTAAGTTATCTATATATGAAGAAACTGGTTGTCCAATGGCAGCATTTATAGTATCTACAGAGGCACTAAAACCTAATCGTCTGTAAAGGTGTTCTGCCTTGTTTTTATCTAAATTACCACCTATGGGGTTTAGCGATGCAGTATTGCAATTCACAAAATATGCCATAATTATTGTTGCATTTGTATTGTTTGGTTATTAGGTCACGTGTTTACTTTTAACGTTAAAATATACAAATGAGTATATAATTAGTTAAAAAAGTTAACACGCTCACTTTATTAGTTACGTAAAACAGAAAGTTTTAGATGATGAAAAGCTTTTTTTTTCGGTAAAATACACTAATTTGTATGTTAAATTTAAATTTTGGGAGATCACAATCAGTTTGGTAAAGAAGGAGAAAAGCTTGCTGTACAGTTTTTAAGAGACAATGGGTACACTATTAAACATCTTAATTACCGCTATCTAAAAGCTGAGGTTGATATTATTGCTCAGCAAAAAGACACTTTGGCAATTATAGAGGTAAAATCTAGAAGTAGTGATGCGTTGCAGAACATTGCCGATACTGTAACAGCAAAAAAAATAAAACTTCTTGTTATGGCAGCAGATCATTATGTGTCTGATAATGATTTAGATGTAGATGTTAGATTTGATATTATCACAATCTTAAAAAATGAAGATAATTTAAAAATTGAGCATTTAACCGACGCTTTTTATCATTTTTAAAAAAAGAGACACCAATTTTTATTACATTGCAATTGTTACATTTAAAACAATTTGTTATTTTTGAACTTTCAAAAGACATTTTTTATTCTAAATAAGTCTAATAAGAATAGTTTTTTAACCAGATTAAGAGCAAACAACCAAACCCCAATAACAAGATGAAAACAATATCATCAGTAGTAGAAGAGTATATTAAAAAGAAACCCTTTCTACAAAGTGCTTTAGCACAGAGTATTATTAATTTAACTTCCTTATCTAGAATTATTAAACCAGAAATAGAGTCTGAGTTAGGGAAAGATATTAGAAACGGAGCCATTGTTATGGCCTTAAAACGATTATCTGATGATTTAGAGTTTAGAGCTACTCACAAAATTGTAAAGGTTCTTAAAAATATAGGTGAAATTACTGTAAGGTCTTCTTTAACAGATTTTACTTTTTTATTATCTGATTCTATTCTTGATAATCAAACTAATTTATTAAAAGAGGTTAATAAAAATAAAGATGTTTTTTACACATCTTCTAGAGGAGTAAATGAGCTAAATATAGTTGTAAACAATACATTAGATAAGACGGTTGAAGAGTTGTTTAAGCACGAAAGGTGTACGCAAAAGGCCGAAAATTTATCGTCTATAACTGTAAAGCTACCAGCAGAAAACGTATCTGTACCTGGTATTTATTACTTTATTTTTCAGCGTTTGGCTTGGGAAGGTATTGTACTTTTTGAGGTGATTTCTACCACAAACGAATTTACCATTTTAGTAAATGATGAGCAAGTAGACGTAGCCTTTAAAACTATTAAAGATCTAAAGGCCTTGTAAGTCTATTTTTATTATTTCTTTTTTAAATATTCTAGAGCCTCTTTGTAAGTCTCTGGTTTATTTACAATTCTTTTGTCTTTATCTAAAATAAAGTAGGTAGGTGTAGCAGAAACATTATATAAATCTGCGTATTTACTATCCCATTTACCAAGGGCTAAAGCGTGTGTAAAGCTTTTTAGTTTAGCAGATTCTGTGTCCCAATAATTGTACTCGTCCTCTAAACCAACAGCTAGTACTTTTACATTAGGTAGTGTTTGCATTGCTTTGTTTAATTCTGGTAGTTCTTTTAAGCAATGAGAACATGTACTGCTCCAGAAAACAACAACGTAATTATCTGCTCCAGATAATTTGCTAAGACTATTTTTGCCATCATTCCAAGTAATTTCAGGTGCTTTTGCGCCAATTCTTAATCTAGTATGTGCATCTATATTTTTAATAATTTCTTGGTTGTTAGTTATGTTTCCAAGTTTTTTAAGGTAATTAGTGGTTATAAAGTCTGATGTTTTATCATACTTAGCACTGGCAGCATAAATCCACATATCATAAAAAAGGCTAAACTTAAATGTCTCATGAACACCATCTAGTTTGCTAGCTACAGTTTGTATATTTTGCTGTAAAATTGTCTCAGTTTCATCTTTTGTAACTTTATTTAACGGTAAAGATGTGTACACATAATTTAATGTTTTATCTGTTAAAAACGAAGATGCTTGTAGCTGTTTGTTTTTAAAATCTATTGCCGAAAAATAATTTTGCTTTTTATGCTCAACAAACTCATATATTGTTTCATGTTTTTTTGCAATGTATGGCTTGTTGGCTTTAATAAAATTAAGTGCAATTAAACCCTTAGCATCAGTTTCATACCTAGCTTGTGTGCTATTTATTTTATTATAAAGCTTTGCTAGTTCTTTTTTATTTGTACTGTTAGATGTGTAAAAATCTATAACCTGCTTTTGCAAAGCATTAATTTCTAAAAAATAACTGTTTACTATTTTATTTTCTTCTGATGTAGTATACGTTGCACCATCTTGAGCATTAAAATTAAGTACAATATCTTCTTTGCCATTGTATAAAACATCAAAATTAAACTCTTCTTGTGGTACAGCATACACCAATCTATAAGTTCCGGCAGCTGCGTTGGCAGGTAGCTCTAGTTTAAATTTACCATCTTCTATTTTAGTATCAGCAACATAAACTTGTGTGCCAGGTTTAAGTTGGTATGCAATAAGCCAAGTATAGTCTTTAGCTGGTGAAAATACGCCAGATATGGTATGTTGTGCTGTTACAGATACAGCAATAAGAGCAAATAATAATGTTAGTGTTTTTTTCATAGTATGCTTTTTTAGCAATGGTTAATGCTTAGTTATTTAGCTTATTTTCAAAAACCGAACCAAACTGTGTATTTGCATTTGTTTTAATGCGTATTAAAAGGAGCTAAGCTTTTTAATGCTTTTTCTACTGTTGTAATTTTATCAAAAACCAAAAGTAAGCGTAAGCCGGCTCTGGTTTGTTTTTCTTTCATTTTACAAATTGCGGTATTGGCTTGTACAAATTGTAATACTTTAGTGAATTTAGGACTTTGGTAAAATCCAGATTGTTGATCTGCTATAAAATACCCAATCATTTTACCTTTTTTAAGTACAATTTTTTCTAAACCTAGGCTATTTGCAATCCATTTTATACGAACCGAGTTTAGTAAGTCTTCAACAGGACTAGGTATTTCACCAAAACGGTCTACTAATTCTTTTTCAAACTTAACCAAACCTTCTTCTGTGGTAATTAAGTTTAATTGAGTGTATAAGTTTAATCGTTCTGTAACATTATTTACATAATCATCAGGAAATAAAAGTTCAAAATCCGAGTCTATCTGGGTTTCTTTTACAAACACTTTGTCTTTGCCTTCTACCTCTTCGTATAAATCTTTAAACTCGTTTTCTTTTAATTCTTCTACCGTTTCTGCAAGTATTTTTTGGTATGCATCAAAACCAATTTCATTAATAAAACCACTTTGCTCACCACCTAAAATATCACCTGCACCACGTATTTCTAAATCTTTCATTGCAATATTAAAACCACTACCCAATTCTGTAAATTGTTCTAATGCTTGTATACGTTTACGAGCATCGTTACTCATAGAGTCATAAGGTGGTGTAATAAAATAACAGAAAGCTTTTTTGTTGCTACGCCCAACACGACCACGCATTTGGTGCAAATCACTTAAACCAAAATTATTGGCATTGTTTATAAAAATAGTATTGGCGTTAGGAACATCTAAACCACTTTCTATAATAGTTGTAGATACTAAAACATCAAACTCGCCATTCATAAAAGCAAGCATTAAAGTCTCTAGTTTTTTACCGTCCATTTGTCCGTGACCAATGCCAATTTTAGCATCAGGAACCAAACGCTGTAACATACCAGCAACCTCTTTAATGTTTTCTATACGGTTGTGTATAAAAAATACTTGTCCGCCTCTTTGTATCTCGTAAGAAACTGCATCTCTAATAGTGTCTTCTGTAAAGCGTACAACGTGGCTGTCTATTGGGTATCTGTTTGGTGGTGCTGTATTTATTGTAGATAAATCTCTGGCAGCCATTAAACTAAATTGCAACGTTCTTGGTATTGGTGTAGCAGTTAATGTAAGTACATCTACATTTTCTTTAATAGACTTTAATTTATCTTTTACAGCAACTCCAAATTTTTGCTCCTCATCTACAATTAGCAAACCTAAGTCTTTAAAAACTACGTTTTTATTAACTAATTGGTGTGTGCCAATAATAATATCTACTTTACCTTCTGCTAGGCGTTGTAGTGTTTCTTTTTTCTCTTTTGCAGTTCTAAAACGGTTTACATAATCTACCGTTACAGGCATATCTTTTAAACGCTCTGCAAATGTTTTATGGTGCTGAAAAGCCAATATAGTTGTTGGTACTAAAACAGCTACTTGTTTGCCATTATCCACAGCTTTAAAAGCGGCACGTATAGCAACCTCTGTTTTACCAAAGCCAACATCACCACAAATAAGGCGATCCATTGGCCTATCACTCTCCATATCTTTTTTTAGATCTTCGGTGGCCTTACTTTGGTCTGGGGTATCTTCATAAATAAAAGACGCCTCTAACTCGTGCTGTAAATAACTATCTGGAGCGTATTTAAATCCTTTTTTAAGTCTACGGTTGGCGTATACTTTAATAAGGTCAAACGCAATTTGTTTAACTCTAGTTTTGGTTTTTTGCTTCAGTTTTTTCCAAGCACCAGAACCTAGTTTAAATATTTTAGGAGGCTTACCGTCTTTGCCGGCAAATTTAGATATTTTGTGTAGTGAGTGTATGCTTACGTACAACACATCTCGCTCACTATACATTAATTTTATAGCCTCTTGTTTTTTACCTTCTACATCTATTTTTTGTAAACCACCAAATTTACCAACACCATGATCTATATGTGTTACATAATCTCCAATATCTAATTTGGTAAGTTCCTTAAGTGTTATAGCTTGCTTTTTAGCGTATCCATTTTTAAGGTTGAATTTATGGTAACGTTCAAAAACTTGATGATCTGTGTAACAGGCAACTTTTATATCATCTAAAATAAAGCCCTGAAAAAGAGGTAATACAACTGTTTTATAGTGTACATCTTGTTCTACTTCATCAAAAATATCATGAAAACGTTTTGCTTGTTGCTCTGTGGCACAAAAAATATAATTGGTATAGTTATTAGCGTGATTTTGATCTAGGTTTTCAATAAGCAAGTCAAACTTTTTATTAAAAGACGGCTGTGGTTTAGAATGAAAAACAATAGATTTATCTGCATTTGTTGCTGTTTGATGAATGCTTATAACATTAAATGCATCAAACTCTTTTTTTAACTGATTAGAATCTACAAACAACTCCTTAGGTTGAGCGTGTTTTAGCTCACCTGTAAGTTTTGTAAAAGCTTCTTCTGCTTTTGCGTAAAGAGAGTCTAGTCTGTCGTGTAAAAGCTCTGTGTTTTTAGAAAAAATGACAGTTTTAGAAGCAATGTATTTTAAAAAGCTTTCTCTGGTTTCGTCTAAAAATTTATTTTCTACATTGGGTACAATAGTAATTTTAGTGACTTTGTCTGTAGACAATTGTGTTTCTACATCAAAAGTTCTAATGCTATCTACTTCATCACCAAAAAATTCTATTCTGTATGGTACATCATTAGAAAACGAAAAAACATCTACAATACCACCACGAACCGAAAATTCTCCAGGTTCGGTAACAAAATCTACACGTTTAAACTTATACTCAAACAACACTTCGTTTAAAAAATCTAGGGTAATGGTGTCATCAACCTTAATTTTTAAAGTGTTTTTATCTAGTTCTTTACGGGTTACCACTTTCTCAAACAACGCATCTGGATAGGTAACTAGTAATGCTGGTTTTTTACGCGAATTAATTCGGTTTAAAACCTCTGCACGTAGCAGTACATTAGCATTATCTACCTCGTCTATTTGGTAAGGCCTGCGGTAACTACCAGGATAAAAGAGCACATCTTTTTCGCCTACCAATTGCTCCAAGTCATTTAAATGGTAAGCCGCCTCTTCTTTGTCGCTAAAAACAACCAGAAAAGGGGTGTCTGCTTCTTTAAAAGTTTCAGCTATTACAAAGGATAGGGCAGAGCCTGTTAAACCTGTAAGTGTTGTGTTTTTTTCATTTTTGGCAATAGTAGTTTGCAGTTTCTGCATTTGCGGAAGCTGTGCCAACGATTTTAAAATGAGAGATTTTCCCAAAAGTCAATACATTTTTTGCAAATATAAAGCTACAATTTTAAACAATTAGAGTTTGTAGCTAATTTTAAAAAGTACAATGCGTGGTAAGATAAAGGTTTTACTATCGCTTATTAAAAATGTACTAAAAGAATTGTCTTGCTTAAACTGTGTGTCAAATAAATTAGTAGCTTTAATTTCAAAACCCCAAGGGCTATCTTCTTGTTGATAAAAAAGAGAAACCATAGCATTGTCAAAGCTATTATCTATGTTTCGGTCTTTATTCACATAATTATCAAAATTATATTCTGCTTTTAAGGTAAAATCTTCTAGAAGAACATAATCTAAATAGGTGAAAAAATTGGTGCTTCTATACTTGTTTTTCCCTACAGATGTGTTGTAGTCACTATCGGTTTGTGTGTAGCCAACCTCTAAATTTGGGCCTTTTTTAAAAATAGTCTCTAAGCTCACGGTATTTAAGAACCTCCCAGAGGTGTTTTTTTGTGTCTCTGAGTTTACAAGCTGGTAAAAATTACTGTAGTTGTAGGAGCCTCTATATTTAGCCCTTATTTTTTTTATTCTTTTATTAAAATTGCCACTAAAGTACCAGTCGTCTTCTGGTTGTGTAAACAGTATTAAAGAATTAAATTGGTTAATGCCTTGCAACTGCGTTTCTCCTTTTAACTGCTTTGTTTTTTTATTGTATCTAACATTTAAGTTGTAAAATAAACCACGCAATAAACTTCTTTTAGAGTAGTTAAAACTTGTGGTATGAAAAAACTCATTTTCCAAGTTAGCATTGCCTCTAAAAACCGAATTGAAATTACGGAGTATAAAATTACTTGCTAGGTTATTTACAGAAGGAAAACGAGCATTTGCTTTGTACTTAAAATTTGCTTTTGCGCCGTTTTTAAATTTAATTTCTGTGGTAAACTCTGGTGTAAGTACCGTTTTTGTATTGGTTGTTTTTGTTTGTAGTTGATGTAAAGACCAATTAAAATAATGCTGATATACGGCAGGTTTAAACGTAAAAATACCAGTTCTAAATTTGTATTCTAAACCAACATAAGTGTCTATAAAATTATGCTGTAGGTTGTTACCAAAATCGGCAGTGTTAAAATTGTTTATTTCTCCGCTACTTAAGAGCTGTACATCTTCATTTACAAAAGAGTTAAAGGTTGAGTTTACACCCAAACTAAAATACAAATGGTTGTAGTTGTTTAACACCCAATAGTCTTTTACAATGGCATTTACACTGTGTGTTTTTACTTCTTTGGTTTGTTGTATGTTATACACATCATCTGCCTGTAACGGAATTAATCCTTGTAGTATTTCTTTATCTGTTTGCCAATTTGTGTTGGGCTTGTCTATGGTGTAATTGTGTGTAGCCTCTAAAGTGCCGGTGTGGTTGTCTGTTAATTTACGACTATAGGTTACGTTTTGTTTTAAGGTTAGTGCATCTATATCATTAGCGGTACGTATGCTATTGGTGTTTGTTGGGCTGTTTGTGTTAATAGAGTTTAAACCATTGTTGTTGGTTAGTTTTACAAACGTATTAAAGGCAAAATCCTCTTTGTATGTTGGGTCATAATCTAGTGTTATTTTACCAATGGTAAAAAAGTTATTGGCATTGCCAGTGGTGGTTCTGTTTTCTGTAAAAGGATCGTTGTTGTTTTGGTAAATATTCTCGGTTTGGTTTTCTGTATCGGTATCTGTTTTAGATGCAATAACATAGCCACTAATATCTGTGGTGCTATTTATAGCTTGGCGTAGATTAAACGCACCAAATTTTTGACTACGCTCTTTAAAATTATTGTTGTTTAAAAACTGACTAAAGTCTGACTGAAACAAACTAGACATACTGCCAGAACCAGCCAGTATTTTGCTAAAACCGCCTTCAAACTCCATATAGTCGCTAAACGTAAATGCTTTTTCGCCAGTATTGTTTACGTCACCAATAAAATTAATGTTGGTTTTAGGACTGTAGTAAAATACATTTGGGTGTATGGTGTACCTGTCTTTATGGCCCGCAGCAACATCTAAATCTCCAAACAAAAAGCGTTTTTTATCTTTTTTAAGTTTAATGTTTAGTGCCATTTTATCTGTGTCTTGCAACCCTTTAAGCATAGCAATTTCACTATAGTTATCTATAACCTCTATTTGGTCTACTACATTGGCAGGTATGTTGTTTACCGCCATTTTAGTGTTTCCTGTAAAAAAGGGTTTGTTGTCTACCAAAACATTGGTAATTTTTTTACCGTTAGAGGTTACATTACCTTCCCTGTCTACCTCTAAACCAGGTAGTTTTTTTAAGGTTTCTCTTAGTTTGCGTTCTTTACCATTGGTAAAGGCATCTGTATCATAAACGGTAGTATCTTCTTTAACCTCTATAGGTATTTTATAGGTGACCTCTACACCGTCTAAAGTGTTTACATCTTCTTGTAAAACAAAATTTTTAGTGGTTTTTTCTGTTGCTGTAGTGGAAACTACTAGTTTTTTATAGCCTATATAGCTAATGTTAATTTGGTAGGTATAGCCTTTTTGCAAACGTAAAATATAAGCACCTTTTTCATTGGTTATTGCAAAAGCAGTTTCTGCATCATCACTATCTGGAAAAGCTAAAATATTAGCATTAGGCAAAGGACTTTGCACGCTGTCTTGCACAAAGCCTTTGTATGTAATTTCTTGGCTGTATGCAATAAATGAAATAATGAAGAATATAAAAAATAGCTTTTTAGTCATAAAATGAGAACTTGATTTTTTTAATTCCTAAGAGGTGGATTTAAATTATCATATTCTTTTTTCGATATCTTTTTTCCTTTTGTGGGCTTTTTAATTTCATTTTTTTTCTTAGATAATAAATTTACCTCTGTAGCAGAGATTAATATTTTATCATCCTGTAGCTCTAATATTGTTCCTGGCAGACCAAAATAACCTCTAGGACCAAAACTTCCTTTAATTTGAGGAGTATACCAAGCGGTTACCCTTTTTATAAAACTCCCTTTGCTGTTTACTACTGTGTATTCTGTTACAGCCCTGTAGCAGGTATATTTTCCTATCTTTTTATTTTCTTTTTTTAATACCCAATTTGGCTTTTCTAATGAAACTAGATATAAGTCTCCGTATGCTAGAGATTGAAGAATAAACTCATTGGTGTTTATGTTTATATAATATTTTTTTGAAGCTCCAAAAAATATACCGGCTATTTTACTGTTTATACCATCATCCAATAACTCATCTAGCTCGTAAAAAGACTCATTAGTATTAAAAGTTAGTTTAAAATTTAAAGTTGTGTTTAGTAGTGCATTGTTAACGTCACTTAGTGTATTGTCTTTGCTGCTGTCCCCAAATGCTTTATTAGTAGAAACCTTGTATTTAATTGTGCTATTTTGAGAATGAATGGCAACTGAAATAAAAAATATAAGTAGTAATACTATTTTTTGCATAGTTATAGGTATCTAAAATTTCTATTAGTTATTTTGCTTACTAGCCTCTGCTAGTTCTTCCCACTTCTTATTAGCTTGTTCTTGGGTAATTATTTTATTTAAATTGGACACTGTAATATTTACACCTTTTGTTGGGTTTAAATTTATTTCGGTTGCCGTCATTGTAAATTTATCTGTCTTAATCTTTAAGACTAAACCTGGTAAACCAGTATATAATTTAGGACCAATGCTTACAGGTATTTCTGTGGTAAACCAAGCTTCTACTTTTTCAGTATAATAATGTCCTTGTCTGCTAAATAAAGTTTCAGTTACCAATGCTTGGTTACAAACATATTTGCCAATTTTTTTTCTTTTATTAGTTATTTTCCATTGTAGAGGTTTTCTGTCTATTGTTCCTACGTATTGGTTTATTTCTATAATATTATTTGCTTTTATATTTCTATAAAAGGGCATTTTACCTATTAAGCTCGATGTTGGATTGTGCCCTGTTTCCAATTCAATAGCATCATTGTAATAAAAATACGATTGATTATTTTTAAAATGTAAATAGTAATCTACGTCAGCAGCACTTCCATATTCATTTTTGGCAAATTCTTTATGAGCATGAGGTATATTTTTATTATTGTAAATTGTCTTTAATACGCTATCTATATAAGTTTTGTTTAAAGATCCATTATACATAATAATACCGCTCAGCTCTTGACTATAAGTAAAGTTGCTTAGTAGAATCAATGCTAATACAATTTTTACAACACTATTTTTCATCAAAAAAACCTTTAAATCTGTTATTAAATTCTTCTTGTGTTAGTTTAATACCGTCTACTGACTTTTCTATAATTTTATCTTTATTTGATAACTGTATTTTATATGCTTTAAAAAAGAATTTACCTTCGTACAACTCCAATATTATGCCTGGTAGACCATTGTAATCTTTTGGGCCATATGGTAAGGGAAAATCTAAAGTATACCAAGCCGTTATTTTGGTTAGTTTATTGTTTTTATCTAAAAGAGTTGCTTTGTAACAATTGTACTTCCCTATTTTTTTTGAAGCATTTAAAAGCTTCCATTTTTTAGTGTTTTGAGTAATTAAAAAAGTATCTCCTCCTAATTTTAACTGTTTAAGTAAAGTGTTATCTTTTGTGTTATAGTAGAATATACTTGCACCGCCTGCTCCAGTAGTAACTAAGTTAAGTTTTTGTTTGCTTTCATCATACAAGCTTTCATTTTTTTGATAGGTAGATAATTTGCTATTAAAATTTAAAGCGTAACTAACTTCTTTAGAGTTTTTTAATATTGCTCTTGTACTAGGGTTATTTGTTTTAGAAATGTTTTTAATTAATTCTGGAGCTAAATTAACTGTATATGTAATACTGCCAGACGTTGTTTTTTGCGCTATTACACTAGTAAAGCACAACACTAGAAACATAACGTTTACAACAATACTATGTTTATCTTTTACGCTCATCTTTACGATCTTGATAGAGTTTGTCACCAGCTTTTTTATACTCGCTTGCAGACATATTATTTTTCTCTTTTGGCCACTTTATAACAATTGCTTTTTTAGGGTTTAGTTTTATCTCTTTGGCTTTGTAAGTAGCCATTAAGCCATTTAATTCTAATATTAGGCCTGGTAACCGACCTACGTAATGGTTTGGACCATAAGCAAATGGTATTTCTGGTGTATACCATGCTACTACAGTAACATCTCCTTTAGGTACTGTTTTTACTTTTGTTGCCTTATAGCATAAAAAATCTCCTATTTTTTTAGTTTCTTTAGTTAGGTCCCAATCTTCATTTTCTATTGGAGCATCAATATTTATACCTGCATCTGTTTTTATTATCTGTTTTTTTTCAGATAAAGATGTGTAATAAGTTCCTTTGTTTCCAGAAATAATACTGGCTAAATTTTCTAAATAACTATCTTTTACAGCTAATTTGTTGTCCACATTAAACTTTGCATATGCTGCGTTAAACTGAAGTTTGTAGTTTACGTTTGCTGCAGCTTTACTTACTGACATCATTAACGCTTTTAATTCTTCCTTGCCTTTGTAACTTTCATCTTCTTCCTTATTCAAAGCAACATTATAGGTTATAGTACCGCTATGTATTTGAGCTAAAGAAAGAAAAGGAAGTAGTAAAATTAAATAGAGTAAATGTTTCATATATAGCCTGTTGTTTATTGATGATGACCTTGCTAATATAAAACTATATTTTTAGTTTAAAAATAATTTGTATTCTTTTTCTTTATTAATGTGTTTACTTTCGACTTTTTTTACGCATTAGTTCTATGGCTATTTTATTTAGTTCTCCAAGAGATTCTATATGTTTACCATCGGTAGGTTTTGTAAGTAGTTTATTTTTTTTACTCTGTAGTTTTACACCTGTACAGTATATTGTTTGTTTAGGATTTAGCTTTAGTTCTAAAATAAGTCCTGGTAAACCATTGAATTCTAAAGGTCCAAAATAATAGGGTATTTCTTTACTAAACCAAGCTTCTATGGTATTGTATTTCTTAGTCCTCTCATTTTTTTTTAATAATGTTGCTTTGTAGCATGTGTAGCCAAGTATAACTTTTGTTGTATCAGTAATTTTCCAAGGCAGATTTTTGTTAATATTGGCTATAAAGGTTTCTCCAGAAAAAGTAACAACTCTTAATTTTTCATTGTTTTCAATATCTGAATAATAAGTACCACTATAAGTGGCATTAATCATAGTTCTGGTAATACGGTCTACATTAGTATATATTTTATCTTGTTTATAAAACAGAGATTTTTTGTTATTAAACACTAAGTTAAAATCAATTAGTTCATCCGCTGTTTTTATAGATTGTTTAATCTGATCTCTAGTATGTGAAGGTTTTTTTGTTGGGTCTACTACATCTATTTCTGGATGTTTACTCTTATAAGTAGCCATACCTTTTTGTATTTGAGCATTTGTAATTGATATACAAAAGAGGATGGTAATAATTAGAAATCTTTTTTGGTAATGAAACTTACTTTCTTTAATCAATATCATTTTTAAAGTTTTGTAATAAATAAAAAAGAAGGTTTACGTGTACCTTAATTAATATTTTTGCTTTGCTGTAGAGGCTAATGTTTTTACAATGTCTAGAAACTCTTCATTAGAGTTAACGTAAGTTCCTTCTGTAGGTTTTGTAAATAGTTTATTTTTTTTAGTCTGTAGTTTTACATTTGTGCAGTATAATGTTTGTTTAGGGTTTAGCTTTAGTTCTAAAATAAGTCCTGGTAAACCATTGTACTCGTCTGGGCCAAAATAGTAGGGTATATCTTTGCTAAACCAAGCTTCTACAGTATAGTCTTTTGTTGTTTTTTTATTTGTTTTGGTAAGTGTGGCTTTATGGCAAGTATAACCAAGTATGGTTTTGGTTGTGTCTTTAATTTTCCAAGGCTGTGGTTGGTAAATGTTTACAATAAATTTTTGATTATCAAAAGAGGTCGATTTTAATTTTTGGTTGGTAGCTATGTTACTGTAATAACTACCTTCGCTTAATACTTCTATAATACCTTTAGTAAACTTGTCTAGGTTTGCATATAGTTTTTCTTCTCTGTAAAAAACAGACTCTTTATTATTAAAAACCAAATTAAATTCTATGAGCTCTTGGGCTGTTTTTATAGACTCTGTTAGTCTGTTGCCCATTGCAGATGGTTTTTTTGTTGGGTTTACTACATCTATTTTCGGGTGTTTTAGTTTATAGGTGGCTTTTCCTTTTTGCGTTTGAGCGCTAATAATACTTAAACTAAAAAAGATGAGTAATATAAAATGCTTCATTACTTATGAGGTTGTTATATTATAAATATAAGTAAAATCTTACATTAAAACAAAGCGGTTACTTTTTACTGCGTTAGTGATAGTAGTGAATAACCCGCAGCTTTTTGCGAGGATTAGTAACGTATAGCACGGCGTTAAAAACAGCTGTTTTGACGAACGCCCAAAATAATTTTAAAATTTTGAAGTTCTATAATTGCAAAAAATTATATTTGCAGTCTAAATTAAATTATAAATTATGTCTTTTAAAGATTTATACGGTAATAGCCAACATAGAAAAAATGTTGCACACTTTGCATCTATTGCTTCTTTAGCAAGTGTAGATGGTGAGGTTAATGATGCAGAGCAAGTTGTTTTAGACCGTTTTGCACGTAAATTAGATATTACTGAAACTGAGTACAAAGAGGTAATGAAAAACCCAGGGAAATACCCAATAGATCCGCCAACAAGTTTAGACAGACGTTTAGAGCGTATGTACGATTTGTTTAAAATTATATTTGCAGATCATAATATTGATGATGATGAGCGTTTGCTTATTAAAAAATATGCTATTGGTTTAGGATATTCTAATGAGTCGGCAGATCAGGTAATTTCTAGATCTATAACTATTTTTGGTGGAAAATTAGATTTTGAAGATTATGCTATGTTTGTTAGAAGATAAACAAATAGGCTTACAAGTATAAAAAAAAACGAGGCTTTTGCCTCGTTTTTTGTTTTTATAGCTTTTAAGTTTATTATTTACTTGCTTTAGCAATAAATTCTTCTGCTTTTTCTACCATTTTTGTGCTACCACAGAAAAAAGGTACACGTTGGTGCAATTCTGTTGGCTTTAAAGCCATTATACGCTCTTTACCATTAGTTGCTTTACCATTTGCTTGTTCTGCTAAAAATGCCATTGGGTTACACTCATACAACAAACGCAGTTTACCTTCATGGGCTTTACTACTTTTTGGATACATATAAATACCACCCTTTATCATATTTCTATGAAAATCTGATACTAATGAGCCAATATACCTAGAGGTGTATGGCCTGTCTCCTTCTTCTTGCTGGCAATATTTTATATAATCTTTTACGCCTTGCGGAAAGTGTATGTAGTTACCCTCGTTAACAGAGTATATTTTACCTGTTTCTGGAAATTGCATATTTGGGTGAGACAAGTAAAAAGTACCAATTGCTGGGTTTAATGTAAAACCATTTACACCATCACCTGTTGTATATACTAACATTGTAGATGTGCCATAAACAATATAACCTGCTGCTACTTGGTTATCGCCTGGTTGTAAAAAGTCTTCTATTGTTACTGGTGTACCAACGGGAGTTACTCTACGGTATATAGAAAAAATTGTACCCACAGATACGTTTACATCTATGTTAGAAGAACCATCTAATGGGTCTATAAGTACAATATATTTGTTTTGGTGTTGCTCATCTTGGCTATTAATGCTAATAAAATCATCTTCTTCTTCCGATGCAATACCACAAACAATTTCTCTGTTTTTTAGCGTTTGTATAAACTTTTCGTTTGCTAAAACATCTAGCTTTTGTTGGTCTTCTCCTTGTATGTTAGTATCGCCAGCAGCGCCTAATATATCTATTAATCCTGCTTTGTTTACCTCGTGGTTTACCACTTTTGCGGCTAAACGTATGGCGTTAATTAGTTTAGAGAGTTCCCCAGAAGAATATTGAAATGAGGATTGGTTTTCAATGATAAATTCTCCTAAAGTCTTGTTTTTTTTGTCCATCAATAGCTGTGTTTTATTTAAGTACAAATATCGATAATTTTGTGATACTACAACGTTTTCGTTATTTAAAGTCGCTTAAACGTGTTACTTTGCAGTTTATTAGAAGAAAAATTATGGAGTTTATTACTAGAGATGCAACCAGAGAAGATATGCCGCAAGTACTTAATTTAATTAAGGAACTGGCACTTTTTGAAAAAGAAGCAGAAGCGGTAGAAGTTACTGTAGATGATTTAATTTTAGATGGTTTTGGAGATCATAAATTGTTTCACTGCTTTGTTGCAGAGGCAAATAATGAAATAGCAGGTCTTGCTTTGGTGTATAACAGATATTCTACCTGGAAAGGTCCTGTTTTGCATTTAGAAGATTTAATTGTTACTCAAAAAATGCGTGGTTCTGGTTTAGGAACTTTGTTATTAAATGAGGTTATAAAATACGGCCATAGTCAAGGTGTAAAACGTATATGTTGGGAAGTTTTAGATTGGAACGAGCCAGCTATTAAATTTTACCAAAGTAAAGGTGCAGACGTAAAAAGAGATTGGGACGTTGTACATTTAGATGAAAAAGGAATTGAAAATTACATAGCTAACCTTTAATACATAGGCTAGTTAATACAAAATATAAGATAATAAAATGAAGATTTTTAAATTTGGTGGCGCTTCTGTAAAAGATGCTACTGGTGTAAAGAATGTTGTAAATGTGTTACAACAAGTTGGGCATACTAACACTTTGGTAGTTGTTTCTGCAATGGGCAAAACAACAAATGCAATGGAAGATGTTGTAAATGCTTATTTTAATGATAAGGCTGCTTTACCAGCAACAATTCAAGAAATTGTTGATTTTCATACAAATATTTTAAATGATTTGTTTGACAATAAACAACATGAAGTTTATGCTAAAGTTAAAGTTTTGTTTGATGAGGTACAGGGCTTTTTAGCGTGGAACAAGTCGCCAAAACGTAGTTTTGTGTACGACCAAGTTGTTGGTTACGGAGAGTTGCTTTCTACTACTATTTTAAATGCATATTTAAACCAAGTTAATATACAAAGCAATTGGTTAGATGTTCGTGAGTTTATAAAAACGAGTGATAATTATAGAGACGCAATTGTAGACTGGGACAAAACACAAGAGAAAATTACTGCTGGTATAGATAAAAGCAAACTAAACATAACGCAAGGTTTTTTAGGGAGTGATGATAATAACTTTACAACTACTTTAGGTAGAGAAGGGTCTGATTATTCTGCTGCTATTTTGGCGTATTGCTTAAATGCTACAGAGGTTACTATTTGGAAAGATGTACCTGGTGTTTTAAATGCAGATCCAAGGTATTTTGAAGAAACACAGTTGTTAAACAAAATATCATACAGAGAAGCAATAGAACTTGCATTTTATGGTGCGTCTGTAATTCACCCAAAAACATTACAGCCTCTACAGCGTAAAGAAATTCCGCTGCGTGTAAAATCTTTTTTAAACCCATTAGATGCAGGAACTACTGTTGGTAAAGGTGAAGGAATAGAACCAAAAGTACCTTGTTTTATTATAAAAAGAGATTTGGTTTTAATGAAACTTTCTTCTTTAGATTTTTCTTTTATTGTAGAAGATAGTATTAGTGAGTTGTTTAAGTTGTTGCATGACCATAAAATGAAGGTAGACTTAATTCAGAACTCTGCCATTAGTTTTTCTGTGTGTGTAGATAATAAGTTTGATCAGTTACCAGATTTACTTAACAAACTAAAAGGAAAATTTAAGGTAAACCACCAAGAGGGAGTTTCTTTATTCACTATTCGTCATTTTAACACAAAGGCTATAGAAAGTATACAAAACGGAAAAGAAATTTTACTTGAACAAAGAGCTAAAGAAACCGTACAACTAGTAGTAAAGTAACATATTGTTGGTATTAAAATAACCTACATTGTTTTACATTAAAACTAATAAGTTATATTTGTTTATCACAATATAATTTATGGGATTAGTTACAGCAAAAGAAGTTGCGCAGGCCATTAAAGTAGATAAGTTTGGTTTTGTTGGTACTTTTATAGGTTGGTTGTTAATGAAGGTGACTAAAATATCTAGTATTAATGCCTTTTATGATGACCATAAGCACCTAACAGAGACCGCTTTTTTAGATGCTATTTTAGAGCATTACCAAATTAAATTTGAGATTCCTGAGGAAGACTTTAGAAGACTTCCAAAAGACGGAGCATACATCACCATATCTAACCATCCGCTGGGTGGTATAGATGGTGTTTTATTGTTAAAATTACTTTTGCAACATAGGGCCGACTTTAAAATAATGGCTAATTTTCTGTTAAATAGAATAGAGCCAATGTCGCCTTACATATTACCTGTAAATCCTTTTGAGACTAGAAAAGATGTAAAAAGTAGTTTAGCCGGATTTAAAAATGCGATGCTACATTTAAGAGGAGGACATCCATTGGGTATTTTTCCTGCAGGTGAAGTATCTACTTATAGAGATGGAAAATTAATTGTAGATAAACCTTGGGAAGAAACTGCTTTAAAGCTCATAAGAAGGGCAGAAGTGCCTGTGGTTCCAATCTATTTTCACGCTAAAAATAGTAGGTTGTTTTACAGGTTGTCTAAAATTAGTGATGTTTTTAGAACTGCTAAATTACCGTCTGAAGTAACTACGCAAAAAAACAGAGTCATTAAAGTTAGAATTGGTCAGCCTATAACTGTAAAAACTCAGAACGAACACAAGAGCTTAGCAGATTTTACAGATTTATTGCGTAGAAAAACATATATGTTGTCTAATGCCTTTGAAAAAGAAAGGTTGATAGATAAAGTACCTACAACACTAAAAATACCCAAAGCTCCTAAAAAAATAGCAACACCTATTAGCAGAGACATTATAGAAAAGGAGATTGAAGAATTACGTAAAAAAGATTGTAGACTTTTACAAAGTAAATCTTATGAAGTCTTTTTGGCTACCGCAGATGATATGCCTTCTATTTTACAAGAAATAGGTAGGCAAAGAGAGGTTACTTTTAGAGCTATTGGTGAAGGAACTAATAAGGCTATAGATTTAGATGAGTTTGATAATTATTACCACCATCTTTTTCTGTGGGATGACCAAGGAAAAGCTATAGTTGGTGCTTACCGTATGGGGCTTGGAGGCGAAATATTTAAAAAATATGGTATAGATGGTTTTTATGTTCAAGATCTTTTTAGGTTAGAGCCAGAACTGTATGGTATGATGCAGCAAACCATAGAAATGGGTAGGGCATATATAGTAAAGGAATACCAGCAAAAACCAATGCCTCTATTTTTACTTTGGAAAGGTATTGTGCACACAACACTTAGGCACCCAGAGTATAAGTACTTAATAGGTGGTGTTAGTATTAGTAATCAGTTTTCTAATTTCTCTAAATCTTTAATGATAGAGTTTATGAAATCTAACTACTGGGATCCGTATGTAGCGCAGTATATTAGGCCTAAAAAAGAGTTTAAGGTAAAATTAAAAGACGCAGATAAAGAATTTATTTTTGATGAAACTGAAGCCGATTTAAATAAGTTTGATAGACTTATTGATGAGGTAGAACCAGGTAACTTACGCTTGCCTGTTTTAATTAAAAAATATATTAAACAAAATGCAAAAGTGGTAGCATTTAACGTAGATCCGCTTTTTAATAACTCTGTAGATGGTTTAATGTATATTAAAATTGCAGATATACCAGAAAGTACTGTTAAGCCGGTTATGGAAGAATTTCAGGCAGAATTGGAACAAAAACTACACAACGGACAAACAGAATAATACTAGTGCAAATGAAAACGAGTTTCTTTTTTTTATTTGCACTTCTTTTTCTACAAGGATTCACGCAAAATACTGTTAATGGTTATGTTTTAGATGAGGTTAGTAAAGAACCTTTGCAAGGAGCATCTGTTTTTTATGATGGTACAACCATTGGTGTGATTACAACTACAGATGGTTATTTTAGTATTTCTACAGAAAAAAATAGTACTTCACCTTTAGTCATAAGTTATTTTGGATTTAAAAATAAGGTTGTAAATGTAGTTGGTAAAACAACTGTAGGTACTATTTACTTACAAGAAGCCATAGAAGAATTAAATGAGGTTGTTCTGGAACCAGACACTTGGAGTAGAGAAAAGAAATTACGCATCTTTAGAAATCAGTTTTTAGGCTCCACTTTACCAGCACAAAAATGTAAAATTTTAAATGAAGATGACATACGCTTGTACTACAGTAAAAAAGAAGATGTACTTTATGCTTATGCCAACAAGCCTATTCTAGTTCAAAATAAATTTTTAGGGTATAATTTAGAGTATCATTTACAAGATTTTGAGGTTAGGTATAAAACCAATATAAATGGTTTTAGGTTAACAGGTTCTGTGTTTTATGCAGGCACTACCTTGTTTAAGGAAATAGATAAAAAAACAAGGCGTAAGTATATTAAAAATAGAGAACTTACTTATTATGGGTCTACATTACATTTTATGCGTGCTTTGTCTGCAAAGAGACTAACAGAAGAAAATTTTAGAATTTTTAAAGAGAGTTTAGAAGTAAACCCTTATGACTATTACAAAGTAGAAAGTATAGGCAATGGTAACACCAAAGTAACGCAGACTTTAGAGCGCTTAAATGTGTTGTATAATAGGTGGAGTAATTCTTTTGTTGTAGTAACTCAAAACCCTTTTGAAATAGATGCTTATGGCAACCATTCTCCTGTAGATGTGGTGTTGTTTGGCGGCGATATGGGCTTGCTTAGAATAGCAAATACATTACCCTTAGATTATGAGTCTGTAAACTAAAAAAGGCCATCTAAAAAATAGATAGCCCTTCTGTTTTGTAATTTGTTTTAATTCTTTAAAACCAAGGCTTTCTACCTACTTGGTATGTGTTGTAGAATTCTTCATCAGATTTTGTTAGGTACATAATACCTTCAACAATACCAATAATCCAAGTTGCTGCAAGAATGATACCACCAACAGCAATGCAAAGAGTTGCGTAACCTACTACGGTTGCAACTAGCAAAATAATACCTTCTTTTTGGTAGCCTAAAATAAATTTATGAACTCCTAAAGATCCAAAGATAATTGCTAAAATACCAACTAGCATTTTCTTGTTTTCTCCTCCAGCCATATTGTTTAGGCCTTCAGATATATCGTTAGCAGCTTCTTTTGCGCCTTCTGCAAATTCGTTTGTTGTTTCTTTTGCTTCATCAGCAAAATCCTTGTTTTCTTCTGACATAATTTTTGTGTGTTGGTTTAATTTAATTGTGAGATAAATGTAGTAATTTTTTTTAATTATTACTTAAAAGCTTCGTCTATTGGCTCCCATAATTCTAGTTTATTTCCGTCAGGGTCTAGTATCCATCCAAATTTTCCGTAGCTATATTCTTCTATTTCACCAACAATAGTAACACCTTCTGCTTTTAGTACTTCTAATAATTTCTCTAAGTTTTCAACCCTAAAATTCATCATAAAAGAAGATTTGCTAGGTTCAAAATACGTGGTGTCATTTTTCATTGGACTCCATTGGGTACTACAATCGTTTCCTTCTTTATCTTTCCACCAAAAGGTACAACCATAACGGTCTGTATCTAGACCTAATCTGTCTTTGTACCATTGCTTTATTTTATCTGGGTCTTCTGTTTTAAAAAAGAAACCACCTAAGCCTGTTACCCTATTCTTCATATTGGTTTTATTTTTTAGTGTTTTTCTCGTATAAATCTATCCATTGTTGTACCGTCATTTTTGTAGCCAGTTCGCCAATTAACTCGTATGGGATATCATCTAACTTTTTAAATCTTATACAGCTTTTGCCCATATCTAACTTGCGTTTGCAATGCTTAGGATATTCTTTAGTAAACCAATTTAACAAGTCTGGGTCTGCATAAATACCAGAATGGTACAAGGCAATAAAGTTTTTTTGCGAAGCCACATTCATAAAGGGTAGTGGCAACTTTGGATCACAATGGTAGCCATCTGCATATAAGATATGTGGTACAACATAGCCTAACATACCATAACTCATAGTTTCTGTAAAACCAGCAGGGATATTATTTAAAATTATTTCTCTAATTTTAGAAAAAGTTTCCTTACGCTCTTCTGGTAGTTCATTTATATATTGGTCTGGTGTTACGGCTTTAGATTGCATAATCTTGTGTTCCTTTGGTTCACTTTTAAAGTTACAAAAACTTTGCTTCTACCTTATCTACAATAGTTTGTGCAAGTTTAATTTTGCTTTCTACGGTCCAGCCAGCTACGTGCGGACTAAGTAAAACTTTATCAGATTGTATTAAGTATTCAAAAGCTTTAGGGAGTTCATTATCTGTAAACATATTTTCAAAAGAGGCTTTTTCATATTCTAAAACATCTAGTCCTGCGCCTAATATTTTACCTTCTTTTAGTGCTGCCACCAAATCTGCTGTTACTACACATTTACCACGAGCAGTATTAAACAACCAAAACGGCTTTTTAAAGTCATTAATAAAGCCTGTTGTTACCATATTTTTGGTAGAATTAGACTGTGGTACGTGTAGACTTAATACATCTGCTTTTTGTTGTAACTCTTTTAATGATACTTGAGTTGCATTTTCGTTGCCAACACCATCTTTAATATCATAGCACAATACATCTACATCAAAACCACGTAGTTTTTTAGCAAAAGCATTACCCATATTTCCGTAGCCTATTATACCAACGGTTCTACCGTCTAGCTCAATACCTCGGTTGCCTTCTCTGTCCCATTTGCCATTACGGATTTCTTGGCTTGCTTTATTTAACTTATTAAACAAAGATAAAATCATACCCAATGTGTGTTCGCCAACAGCATTGCGGTTGCCTTCTGGGGCAGAAGCTAAAAAAATACCTTTCTGCGTAGCGTAATCTGTATCTATATTTTCTAGGCCAGCACCTAATCTTCCTATAAATTTTAGGTTGGCTGCTTTGTCTAAAAATGCTTTGTCTAACGGAAATCTACTGCGTATAATTAATCCCTCATAGTTGTGAATAATAGCTTCAACTTCCTCTTTAGTTGCTGTGTAATCTATATCATTTACAAAACCAAAATCTTTAAATTGTTCTATTATTAAAGGATGATTTTTATCTAAATGCAATACTTTCATTATTATATTTTTGGATATTCAGTTTGTGTTTTCTCGTCAATAACAGTGCCTGTGTGTGAAATAGATTGTTTCTCAAACAACAAAACCTCTACAACTTCATCATTTTTTGTTTTAGGGCAGTGTTCTACGCCTTTAGGAACCACAATTATTTCGCCTTCTTTTACTATTTCTGTACGGTCTCTAAATTGCATATACAATGTACCTTTTAGTACCTGAAAAAGTTCATCTTCATTTTCGTGTGCGTGCCAAACAAAGTTGCCTTTTAATTTGGCTAAAAGTACCTGCATATTGTCTACAACAGCAATTTGGTGCGGATGCCACTGTTTACTAAACTTGCTTTGTTTTTCTTTTAGGTTGATGGTTTTCAAAATAAAATGTATTAAAATTAATAACCAATTGCACCACCATCTGGACTAGAAGAATCTGATGCTCCTATGTAAACTTTATTTTCAGTATCTACAGTAATACCCATTAGCCTGCCTAAGTGCTCGCGTTCTACCATTGTATGTCCCATAGCTTCTAATGCCTTTATAGTGTCTGGTGATAGTAAATCTTTTTCATACAAAATACGGTCTGGTAACCATTGGTGGTGAATTTTCATAGCTTCAATAGCTTTGTGTATAGGCATATCAAACTCAATTACATTTAAAACTGTTTGAAAGACCGTGTTTATAATTGTTCTTCCGCCTGGGCTACCAATAACCAAAACAGCTTTACCGTCTTTAGCTACAATTGTAGGAGTCATACTAGAAAGCATTCTTTTTTCTGGCTTAATAATGTTAGCAGCAGAACCAATTAAGCCTTTGCTGTTTGTGTAGTCTGGTTGCGGATTAAAATCTCCCATTTCATTATTAAAAATAAAACCAAGTTTAGGAGAACCTAATCTAGAACCGTAGGAATGTTCTAAAGTGTAGGTTAACGATACGGCATTACCTTCTTTATCTAAAATAGATAAATGAGTGGTATTGTTGCCTTCGTAAATTTGTCCAAATTTGGTAGAATCGCTTACAGATGCTTTTTGCCAATCTATATTTTTAAACCTGTTTTTAGCAAATTCTTTAGACGTAAGTTTTTCTAAAGGCATATTTAAATTAAAGTCAGGATCACCTAAATGTTCTGCTCTATCTGCAAAAGCTCTACGCATAGCTTCTGCTACCAAATGTACGTAAGGTGTTGAGTTAAAAGGCGTGTTATTAAAATCTGCTAACTCCATAATATTCATCATTTCTAACAATGCAACTCCACCAGAACTAGGAGGTGGCATTACAAAAATGTCGTGCCCCTTATAAGTTCCTTTTAAAGGAGTTCTTTCTACGGCTTCATATTTTACTAAATCTTTTAATGTAATTAAACCATCATTTTTTTTCATAAAACGAGCAATTTCTTTGGCTACCTTACCTTTGTAAAAACCGTCTTTACCATTATCTCTAATTTCTTTTAGCGTTGCGGCAAGTACAGGTTGTTTCCAAATTTCATCCATTTGTGTTATTTCACCTTTTTCATTGGTAAAATAATTGGCCATAAATTCAGATTCCTTTTTATAATGTAGGGCGTGTTTATACAGCGTGTAAGACAAAGGCACACCGTTTTCTGCTAAATCAATAGCTGGCTGTACAAGTGATGCCCAAGGTAGCTTACCATATTTTTTATGCGCCATAAATAGCCCTGCAACCGTGCCGGGTACACCAACAGATTGCAAACCATTGTGGTTAGAGCCAGGTATTAAGTTGCCCTGTTCATCTAAAAACATATTTGTAGTTGCTTTTAAAGGTGCTTTTTCTCTAAAATCTATTGTGGTAGCGTTACCATCAGATTTCATAAAAACTAAAAAGCCACCACCGCCAATATTACCAGCTTGTGGATGCGTAACGGCTAAAGCAAAAGCAGTTGCAACAGATGCATCTATTGCATTACCACCTTTTTTAAGGATTTCTGCACCAACTTTAGATGCCGCACTGTTGTCTGACACTACCATACCATTTTTAGCATAGGTCTGTGCTTTGATAACTGTAGTGAAAAGTGCACAAACTAAAAGGTAAAACAGTTTAATTTTCATAGGTGTAATTTTAGAGTAAATATAATATTTGTAAGGCGTTTTATAAGTTGTAAATACCGTTAATCTGCGCAATGTTAAATCCGTTTTGTATAATTTGTTTTGCCTTAGCGCTTTCTATATTTAAGGCTGGATTTGTATGATTAAAATGAATGAAATTTATTTTGCTTTTTTCTGCTTTAGGAAGCTCTTTAAACAGCTCCATACTTTCTACAATAAATGGATGAGGAATTTCTGAAATATCTCTGTTGTTTATTTCTTCGGCATCATAAAAAGTAGCATCTATAAATGCATAATCTACTTTTGCAATTTCGGCAATAATATCTTGTTCCCACTTATTCCACTTGTCAATATCCGGAATAAACAAAGCACTTTTGTTTGGTCCAATTATAGTGTAACCTACGGTTTCAGAAAACTCATCTCTGTGTGGCACTGTAAACGGAACTACTTTTAAAGAAGGGGTTAGCTGTATTTTTTTGTTGTTTTCAGTAGCTTTTATTTCTATGTTTTTGTTAGCCATAAGCTGACTCCAAGGTCCGTTATTCTCTAAAAAGGTTTTCATTTTTGGCATAGCGTAAACCGCAGCGCAATTGGCATTCATAGCTTCTTTACCTAGGAACATTAAACCTGCATAATGACCAATATGTGCGTGCGTTAAAAAAATGCCTGTAGGAGTTTCTTTAGCATTAAAGTTTGCACTGTTTTTTAGCGCTTTTACCTGTGTGGCAATATCTGGTGTGGCTTCAAATAAAAAAGTTGCTTTGTTTTTGGTGTCTATAACTCCTAAAGAAACTACTTTTCTGCTAGCATCTGGATTTGTAAATAAGTCTTTGCAGCAGTCTTTTTTGCACCCTATTTGTGGTGAGCCAGCATCTTGTACAGTGCCTAAAATAATTAAAGCAGTATTGTTAATCTTTGTAGGTGAGCTATTAGTTGTATTACGGTCTGTGTTATCTGTTGCGGTAGCGGGTTTGTCTTTGGGTTTACAAGCATTAAATAAAAGGAGTAAAACACATATATTTAACAAGTTTTTTATCATTGGTAGTTGCTTTGTTGTTCTATAAAGATAACCAATTGGCAACAAAAAAAGCCAATGGAAATAACATCCATTGACTTTTGGGTTCTAAACTAGTAGTGTTAATCTAAAAATCTAGCTCAAATTCTTCTTCTTCAATAGTGCTGGCCTGTGACATATCATAAATAAACTCGTCTATTTGTGCTTTTGTAACATTAGGCATACATATAACGTGTGCAACATTACCCTCTGTAGCCAATTGCCATTTTTGTTTAATTTCTAATGCTGTTTTAGGAAAAACAACGGTAATAGAATTTGGATTACGCCAAGCGTTTACACCAATTTCCTTTAACCTATTTTCGCAATATACAGCGGTTTCTAAACTCTTTTGGTAACGAGCTCTTAAACCTTCTACGCCTATTTTTTTAAGCGCATACCATAAAAATAATGGACTATGACCATTTCTAGAGCCGGTAATTGTAGTGTCTAAAGAGCCAATGTAAGAGATGCCTTTTGCTATACGGTCTCTATTGCTACGCTTAGTTATAATAACGCCAGACGGAATTGGAGACCCTATAAACTTATGTCCGCTTATAGATATACTATCTGCACCATCTCTAAAATCAAACGGTATACGCGGCTCCATAAAGGCTCCGTAGGTTCCAGATAAAGCAGCATCACAATGTATGTAATGGTCTTGTATAGCTAAGTTTTTTAAAATACCTTTTATTTTAGAAACATCATCTTTTGCTTCCTTCATTGTGGTGCCAAATGTGGTGAGTACAATGGCAGGTTTATGACGATTCATTTTAACTGTATTCTCAAAATCTTCATAATCTATTTCTCCGTTTTCTTGAGAACGTATAATGATACTTGGAATATTTAATAAATGAATATTTTTACGCACGCTATAGTGTGTAGACTCAGAATAATATACCATTCCCTTTGGGTATAGCTCACGTGCTAAGTATAATCCGTATAAGTTACTTTCAGAGCCGCCATTAGTAATATATCCCCAATAATCTGTTGGTTGTGCTCTAAATAGTTTAGCAAAAAAACCAACAACTTCCTTTTCCATTTCGTGTGTTTGCACCTTGTATGTGCCATCTTCAAACGGATCTCCTAAGTTGTTTATTGGGTATTGTAAAAAGCTGCTGAGCTCAGAATAATCAAAATCTTTAGATACAGGATACCCTAAAAATGTATCTCTAGCTTGCTCTATGTTTTCCTTTAGTTTGTAAAGGCGTTCTGCGTCTTTTTCTGATATATTTTGATACATAGTAGTTTAGTAGGTTTTAATACTGTAAAATTAGTATTTTCAGTCAAAGTATCTTTAATTTGGTGTTAGTTTGATAAATTATACTGGATTATGGTTTATTTTCAATTTGATTATTCTGTTTTTATTTAAAAACTATCGACCTAACAAAAAAATATACTGATATGGATGCTGTAGACAAAAAAATACTAATGCTGTTGCAACAAAATGCAAAGCAAAACACTAAAGAAATTGCAGATAAAATAGGGTTAACGGTGTCGCCTACTTTTGAGCGTATTAAAAAACTAGAACAGCAAAATTATATTAAAGGGTATGTGGCTTTGCTTAACGAAGAAATGATTAATAAAACCATTAAGGTGTATTGCCATATTACTTTAGCAACACACTCTAGGGAGTTGATAGATAATTTTAAAAATAATATTGCTCATTTACCAGAAATAATGAGTTGCCAACACTTGTCTGGTAATTATGATTTTTTATTAAAAGTTGCTGTTAGTGATATGACGCAGTATCAGCAATTTGTTTTAGATAAGTTATCTGTAATAAAAGGCATATCTAATGTGCAAAGTTCTTTTGTGTTAGAAGAAATAAAAAACGATACAGCTTATGCTTTATAAAAATAGTTTAGCTATTGAAAAATAAATAATTATACCAAAAATATCGTTACTTGTTGTTATAAATGGCCCAGTTGCAATGGCAGGATCAATTCCTCTTTTATGTAAAAAAATAGGTACAAATGTGCCAATAATACCAGCTACAATAATTACAGCTATAAGAGATATAGATATGGCAAATGCCATTTTTACATCGCCCTCCATAAGCCAAGCAAAGCAAAAAAGTATAATGGCTAATATGGTACCGTTAAGTGCAGATAAAAGTATTTCTTTTATTAGTCTGTTTACCATACTACCTTTTAAATCATCATTGGCAATACCTTGCACAACAATTGCACTAGATTGCACACCAACATTACCAGCCATTGCGGCAATTAATGGTGTAAACAATAAAAGAGAAATGTGCCCTTTTATAACGCCTTCAAAAGTGCCCATTATTGTGGCAGAACCTACACCACCAAAAAGACCTAATATTAGCCAAGGCAAACGTGCTTTTGTTAAATCTAAAATGCTATCATCTGCTTCTACATCTTGTGATATACCAGCTGCCATTTGATAATCTTTATCGGCTTCATCTTTAATAACATCTACAATATCATCAATTGTAATTCTACCAACTAATCTGCCAATTTCGTCTACAACAGGTATGGCTTCAAGGTCATACCTAGACATTATTTTTGCAATTTCTTCTGGTTTTTCGTTTACAGAAACAGAATCTACTTTTGGGATATACACATCTTTAATATGTGTTTTTGTAGATGTGGTAAGTAAATCTTTTAAAGACAGTCTGCCTTTAAGTTTTTCCTCGTCATCTACCACGTAAATAGAGTGTACTCTGGTAACGTTTTCTGCCTGTGCGCGCATTTCTTTTACGCAGGTAAGTACATTCCAGTTTACGTTAACTTTTACAAGTTCTTTTGCCATTAAACCACCAGCAGAGTACTCGTCATAACGTAAAAGGTCTACAATATCTTTTGCGTGTTCTCTATCTTCAAGCTCAGAAATTACCTCTTTTACAATGTTCTGTGGTAACTCTGCAACTATATCTGCCGCATCATCTGTGTCTAACTCATTAAGCTCATCTGCAATTTCTTTTGTAGATAAGTTTCCTAAAATAGATTCTCTAACGTCCTCATCTAATTCAGTTAAAATATCAGAGGTTTTATCACTCTCTAATAATTTAATAATATAGGTAGCGTCATCGGTGTTTAGCTCATTAACAATTTCCGCAATATCTGCATAGTGTACTTCCTCTAAAAGAAGCTGAATGTCAGTATCTTTTTGACTGGAAATTAATGCTTCTATGTGCTGTAAAAACTCGTCTGTTAATTTAAACGGTGTCATTGGCTATCTTTTTTGTAAGTGCTACAAAATCCGCAACTGCTAATTGTTCTGGACGTTTGCCAAAGATAGGGTCTTCTTTTAAATTATCAGAAAGTTCAAAGGTTTTTAAGCTATTTCTAATAGTTTTTCTACGCTGATTAAAAACTGCTTTTACAACACGGTATAGTAATTTTTCATCTACGCCAATGTCTAAGTTTTCTTTACGTGTTAGTCTAAGTACGCCAGAATCTACCTTTGGTGGCGGATTAAAAACTGTTGGCGGTACTGTAAATAAATATTCTGCGTGGTAATATGCTTGTGCTAGTATAGATAAAATACCATATGCTTTGCTACCTTCTTTAGAGCAAATACGCTCTGCAACTTCTTTTTGAAACATTCCTGTAAACTCTGGTATCTGCTCTTTGTGTTCTAGTGTTTTAAACACAATTTGTGTAGATATGTTGTACGGGAAATTACCACTTATAGCAAATTGCTCATCACCAAAAATGGTGGTTAAATCTTGTTTTAAAAAATCGGCCTCCACAACTTTAAACGTTCCTTTACGTGTAAGTAACTTTGGGTGCTCTAACAAAAAATTCTGATTTAAATATGCTATAGATTCAGTATCTAAATCCATAGCTATTAAATTTAAATTGTGTTTTAAAATGTACTTGGTAAGCACGCCTGTACCTGGCCCAATTTCTATAACATTAGTGTACCCTTTATGGGTTAATGTTTCAGCAATTTGTTGTGCAATAGCTTCATCTGTCAAAAAATGCTGACCAAGGTGTTTTTTAGCTTTTACGGGGCTATCATTTCTGCGTTCGGCCTTATTTTTTTTAAAAAACTCTTTTTTCTTTTTAGACATAAATTGTGTAGCTAATAATTTAATACCAGGTTTTTACAGTGTAAAAATTTATTTTTTAGCAGGAGTTAGTACAGCTTCTCCAATAACCTCTAATTCTGTTCTAAAAGCTACAAACTGACCCGCAAAATGCTTGTTAGCCTCTTCACGCAACTTATCTGCATCTTCTTTGTAATAAACCTCTAGAGTTTCTTTGTTTGGCGTGCTGTACTGTACAGAGTATGTTACGCCACCCATTTCTTCTTCTATAATTACTTTGCACATTTTAGCTCCTGTAAATTTACCTGTAGCTAGCATATCTGGTATGTGTGTTTCTTTCATCCAAGACAACCATTTGTCGTGTGCTGCTTCTTCTATGTTAATGGTTACATTGTATATGTACATAATATATTTTTTAGTGTGATGTTTACTTTTTTACAATCTGCAAAGCTATAACTAATTTATAGCGTCTCCTCTAAGTTTTCTAAACTCTTTTCTGGCTAACGGAAAATAGTAACTGTCTTGGTAGCCATAAATTATTTTTTCATAATGGTATTTTGCTTCTTCTGGCTTGTAAAGAATAGTGCGGTATAGTTCGCCTAAGGCATAATGGGCGTCATCAGCTAAAATTCCGGAGGCGTAAAATTCTATAATTTTTAGATAATTAAACTCGGCTTTCTCATACTTTTTTTGTTGTATAAGTAGTTCAGCTTGTTTTAATAAGGCTTCGTCTTCAATTTTTTCACCTTTGTGGTTTTCTAAAATATCATCTAAAGTGGTAATGGCTTCTGTTGTCTTGTTTTGATACGCTAATAAATCTGCCGTAGCATACTTTTTTAATGCTGTTTTAGTAGAGTCTTGAAGGCTGTTATCAGAAATTAATAAGCTTAATTGCATAGCATCATTAGCAATTAGCTGAGATGTAGAGCTGCGTAACACTTTTAATTGCGCCAAAGCCCAGTCAAAATCACCTTTGTAAAAACTAGCTTTTGCAACTTTAAACCTAGCATTTTGTGCTAGAATATCATTTTTTAAGTTTTTCTGAATTTGTGTATAGTAAATTAGAGCCTCGTTAAACCTTTTGTTGTAAACAAGTATATCTGCTAAAGTCATTTTTATTTTAGCTTCTTCATACTTGTTAAGTTGTAATTCTAATGTCTTTTTTAAAACGGTTATTGCTTCTTCAGAATTATTCTTCTTAAAAGCTAAAAAGTTAGCATACTTTAATTGTAGCAGTATAGTGTGCGTTTTATAACCATAAGTTTCTAAAAGATAGTTGTAAGATTTTTGTGCTATTTCTATATTTTTATTTTCAGACAATTCTAAATCTAGCTCTATTCTTTGTAGTTCTGCATAGAGTTTTATATTGTCTTCTCTGGTGCTGTTGGTTACAATATAATTGTAGACCTCTTGGGCAGTTTCTTTTTGGTTTTCATCAACACAAATGTTGGCTAATGTTTGCAATCTTCTTAAACTACTTTCTTGGGAGCGTTTGTAAATAGCTTTTTCTTGACTAAAAGCACTGTTAAATTGTTTTTGCTGTATAAATAGCCAACTCAACATTTCATTCCATATAATATCTGGGGTACGTTGTGCGTTTCTAAGAATTAGTTTTTTTAAAATGATGTTGTTTCTGTAATCAGAATCTGATGTGATAAAATCGTCTAAACTACGAATTACAGTTGGCATTTTATCTGGGTTTTTACCTATGATATTAAGCAGGCTGTAAAACATTTTTTCTACATTGCCTTGTTCTCCGTAAATGCGTGCTAACTGAAAATTAAAATCCAAGTCAGGATTTAATTCCATTGCTTTACTATATGTTTTTGCAGCATATTCTAAAAGGGAATATTTTTGAAACCTGTAGGCTAAACCATAGCCGTCTCTGGGGTTTTCTGCTACTTTTGAGTATGCTAAGTCGTAATATTTAGTGGCTTCTGCATCATTACCCTGTAGGGTGTAATTATGTCCTAAGTCTATGTAATATACTGGGTGCGGATTGTTTGACTGTAAATTCTGTTGTATTTGCTTTTCTGCATCAGAATAACGCTCTAGTTGCTGGTAGCAGCTAATTAAAAATGTTTGGTAGTCAGATCTTCTTGGGTTTTCTTTTACAAGCTTTTCGTAAAAAATTACGGCTTTGTCAAAATCTCCATCATCAAAATACTGTTTAGCTAAAAAGCTGTTTTGCCCAACAGAAAGTTGTGCAAAACAGCAGGCTAGTATAAGTATAAATATTCTCAAGAAATCTATTTTTAAAAGTAAAGATACCAAGAATATAAGAAGTTCTTGTTAAAGAACCTTAATCTATCATATCAAAACCACAATAAGGCACAAGAACTTCTGGTATTTTAATGCCATTTTCTGTTTGGTAATTTTCTAAAATTCCAGCTAAAACACGTGGTAAAGCTAAAGAGCTTCCGTTTAATGTATGTGCAAATTGGCTTTTACCATTTTCGTCTTTAAAACGTAACTTAAGTCTATTTGCTTGGTATGCTTCAAAATTAGAAGCAGAACTAATTTCTAACCAACGGTCTTGTGCAGTAGAAAACACTTCAAAATCAAACGTAAGAGCAGCTGTAAAACCAAGGTCGCCACCACAAAGGCGTAGCAATCTGTATGGTAACTTTAATTCTCTTAAAATATCTTTTATGTGCTCTACCATACCATCTAAGGCAGCATAAGAATTGTCTGGGTGTTCTACACGTACAAGTTCTACTTTATCAAACTGGTGTAGTCTGTTTAAGCCACGAACGTGTGCCCCATAACTACCAGCCTCTCTCCTAAAACAAGGTGTGTAGCCTGTGTAGGTAATAGGAAAATCTTTCTGGTTAACAATGGTGTCTCTAAAAATATTAGTTACAGGGACTTCTGCTGTAGGTATTAAATACAGGTCGTCTTCTGTAACGTGGTACATTTGTCCTTCTTTATCTGGTAATTGACCGGTTCCGTAACCAGAAATTTCATTTACCAAATGCGGAACTTGAATTTCTTGGTAACCAGCAGCTGTATTTTTATCTAAAAAGTAAGCAATAAGCGCACGCTGTAACCTAGCACCTTTTCCTTTGTAAACAGGAAAACCAGCACCAGCAATTTTAACACCAAGTTCAAAATCTATAATGTCGTATTTTTTAGCAAGTTCCCAGTGTGGCAATGCACCTTCTATTAATTCTGGAATATCTCCTTCTCTAAAAATTTCCTCATTGTCTTCATCTGTATTACCTGCAGGCACACTTGGGTGTGGTACATTAGGAATTTGGTATAACAATGTTTGTAACTGCTCTGCAACAGTATTTAGCTCTTCTTGTAATGTTTTAGATTCTTCTTTTAAAGAAACAGTGCGTTCTTTTAAAGTAGTTGCTTCAGATGCTTTTCCGGATTTAAAAAGCATACCAATTTCTTTAGATAACTTATTGCTTTCTGCAAGTGTGTTGTCTAATTTGGTTTGTGCATCTCTACGTTTTTCATCTAATGAAAGTACGTTTTCTAACAAAGGAGCTGCATCTATATTACGCTTTTTTAGGGCGATAATAATCTCGTCTTTTTGTTCTCGAATAGCTTGAAGCTGTAGCATCTATTTTTAATTTTAACAGCAAATTTAATGGTAAAAAGGGATTGCGCAAAAGAGAATGCGTAAAAGTTGAAGACTTTGTGGCTGTATACTTTACTTAGGACTTGGTAAAATAAAATTATTGTGTTTAAAATGATGCCATTTCTCTTGTGCTAAATCTACAGTTGGGTCTATAAATGGTTGGTATGGTTTACCGTTAATGCTTACTCTAGATTTTACGTAAACAGCAATATCCTTACCGTCTTCCTTGGCTTCTTGTTTTAAGTGTTGTGCAAATTGCCAAATAAAATCTGGGTAGGCACCAATTTTTCTACGTTGTTTTTTTGTAAGATAATTGTTTAGATTGATGCGTGTTTTTTTATTTGTGTTTTTGTCTACAGTAGTAAAACTAACACTTCCGCTACGCGAGCGCAACATCATACGCCAACTAAGCCTGTGGCCTTCTTCATTCCAAAGTACATCATCTTTAAAAAAGTGATGCCTTATGGGCAAGCCTAATTGAAACAAAAAATAAATTACCCAAACACCAATAATAATAGTTTTGTGTTTTGGAATTGCTGATGAGTATTCTTTATGTTTTTTTTCTTTTAAGAAAAAGATATTTCTAAGCTTTTGTGGTTCAAAAAAGAAAACAGTGAAAGCTAAAGCTAAGTAAGGGAAAATACCAATTTGAAAAACAATAGAGTTAAACAAATGAAAAAATATAGCGAGTATAAATGCAATTTTTCTACTTGGTTTCCACAACAGTGCCGGAATAATTAGTAAATCAAACAAAATACCAAAAACAGCTACAATTTTGTGTACCCAAGCAAGTTGTAAAAAGTCTCCAATTAAAAAGTAATCTGCTTTATTTTGCATCAATACTTTTATAAAACCAAAATCTAGCCAGTCTGCATATAATTTTGCTACAGAGGCATACGTGTAAACTATAATTAATTGCAGCACAATAATATACTTGTAGTAAGCATACATTTTATTAGTGCGCAATTCGGGTTTTTTTCTAGCATCTACAGAATTGTCTGCGTTTGCCGGAAAAAATACCATTATCCACGAAATTAGCATTAGAAGGTAGTAATGGTTGTTGTACGATGTTTTTTGCATTAAATATACGCTTGTCCATAAAATAGCAAAGGCAAGCATACTGTATTTGTACTTGTAACCTATAGAAATAAAAATACCGGTAATACCCATTAAAACAAAGTAGGCGTACATACCTGGACCTGTAAACACTGTTAGCCACTCAAAACCTATAAAACTAAAATTAAAAGTAGGTTCTACAAGATTTGTTCTTACCCAGCCAGTAAGTATAGCGCCAAAAGACTCTAAACTAATTAAAATACCAAAAAAAGTCCTAAAGAGAATTAGGCCCGCGTTGTCTATTTTTTTAAAAAGAAAGGAGTTCATAGTTTAGCAATTAAACTAGTGGCAGTTTCTTGGTCTTTTGCAAGTTGCTCTTTTAAATCGTCTAAAGAGTTAAATTTTACTTCATCTCTAATACGGTCTAAAATATCTACTTGTATTTTTTTACCGTAAAGGTCACCATCAAAATTAAAGAAATTAACTTCTATGGTTTTTTCTGTACCGTTTACAGTTGGGTTGTAGCCAATATTCATCATTCCAAAAACTGTAGAGTTGTTTAGTTTTGCTTTAACAGCGTATACTCCGTTTTTAGGAATTAGTTTGTATTCTTCTTTGATATAAATATTTGCTGTGGGGTAATTTAATTGTCTGCCTAAGCCTTTGCCTTTGGTAACTATACCTGTTAGCATATAATTGTAGCCCAAATAACTATTTGCTTTACTTACATCACCTTCTGCAAGTGCTTTTCTTATTTTAGTAGAGCTAACAGAGACATCATCAATTTCTTGTGCGGTAATTTCCTCAACATTAAAATCAAACGTAGTGCCGTAGTTTCTTAAATCGTTAATGTCTGCATTACGGTTACGTCCAAATCTATGGTCATAACCTATAATAATTTTTTTAGTATTGAGTTTATTAACTAGGAGGTCACGAACAAATTCTATGGCGCTTAATCTAGAAAACTCTTTAGAAAAAGGATGAATAATTAAAAAATCTAAGCCTAAGTTGCTTAGTATCATTTCTTTCTCTTCAATAGTGTTAAGTAGTTTAATATTGCTATCTTGTTGCAAAACCATTCTAGGGTGCGGAAAAAAAGTAAGTACTGTACTTTCTATTTCTAATAGTTTGGCACTATTTATGAGTCTTTCTAGTATCTTTTTATGACCAATGTGCACACCATCAAAAGTACCAATAGTAATAACTGTAGCGTGTGCTTTGTCGAATTTTGAAATGCTTTTAATTGTTATCACGAGACTAAAATAATAAAAAGACTATTTTTGAATATTAAACTGCTTTGAATGATTACAAAACTACGCCTTGTTTTTTCAATAACCATATTATTTGGTAGCTTTTACGGTATTGCGCAACAGAATTACTGGAAAACTGGTGTTTTGGAACAAAATTCAGTGGCTAAATCTATGCAAAATATAGATGCAAATAAAGCAAAAACGTTTTATTTAGATGAATCTGCTTTTTTATCTAAACTAGAAGAGTCAAATTCTAGTGCTAAAGGAAAAAATGTAGTTTACTTTCCTCATAATGATGGAGAGTTAGAAGCTTTTTATGTAGAAGAGCACGCTGTTTTTGCTCCAGAATTAGCTTTAAAATACCCAGATATAAAGTCTTACGTTGGTTACGGTGTAAAAAACTCTAAAGAGCGTGTGCGTTTTAGTGTGTCTCACAAAGGCGTGCAGAGTATGATTGTACATGGAGATAGAGAAGAGGCTATTTATATGCAACCATCTAAAATAAAAGATGGACAATATATTGTTTACGGAGCAGATGCGCACCAGCATAAAGATGAATTTGTTTGTGATACAAAAGCAGTACTTGCAGCCAACAAAAAAGCTTCTGCAGCTAAGCAAATAAATGACCAAACGCTTAGAACGTATAGAATAGCAATTTCGGCTTCAGGAGAGTATACAACATACCACGGAGGTACGGTAGTAGACGCCTTGGCAGCAATAAATGCTACGTTAACAAGAGTTAATGAGGTTTTTGAAACTGATTTAGGAATACATTTAGAGTTAATTGCCAATACAGATCAAGTAATTTACACAGATGCATCTACAGATCCGTACTCTGGTAGTTTAAATACACAAGCTCAAAATACATTTTCTACCGTAATTGGTTCTGCTAATTATGATGTAGGACATCTTTTTCATCAAGGACCAAACGGAGGTAATGCTGGTACTGTAGGTTCTGTATGTGATGACAACTGGAAAGGTAGAGCATACTCCTCTCGTAGTACACCAGAAGGAGATTTGTTTGATGTTGATTTTGTTGCACATGAAATAGGGCATCAGTTTGGGGCTAACCATACGTGGTCTTTTGATTCTGAAGGTACTTTAGTGCAAGCAGAACCAGCTAGCGGATCTACAATTATGGGGTATGCAGGTATTGCAGATGGCAACAATGTGCAAGCCAATGGTGACGATTATTTTCATTATTACAGTATTTTTCAGATAGCAGAATATGTTAGTAGTTTAAGTTGTGGTGTCAATACTTCAATAACTAACAATCCGCCAGTAATAAGTCCTTTATCAAACTATATAATTCCTAAATCAACCCCTTTTGTGTTAACGGGTGATGCTACAGATCCTGATACAGCAGATGTGTTAACTTATACCTGGGAACAAATAGATAATGGTGTTGTAACACGTAGTAACTTTGGACCAGAGAACCCAAGTGGAGCAAATTTTAGGTCATTAAAACCAACAACAAAAAAAGAACGTTATTTTCCAAAAATAGAACGTGTAATTCAGGGTAACTTAACACAAACTAACCCGTCAGAAGGAGCTTCTTGGGAAACTATTTCTGATGTAGAGAGAGATTTAAATTTTGCATTAACAGTAAGAGATAATGTTGTTGGAGGCGGACAAGTTGTGTCTGAAACTATGAATGTGCGTGTTATAAATTCAGCCGGTCCTTTTGCGGTAACATCTCAATCAACTAACCAGGTGTACCAGTCTGGTTCTGTACAGCAAGTAACTTGGGATGTGGCAGGTACTAGCGCTGCGCCTATAAATACAGAAACTGTAAATATATACTTGTCTATAGATTCTGGTTTGTCTTTTCCTACTTTATTAGCAGAGAATGTGGTTAATGACGGGTCGCACATTGTGCAAATACCAAACGTAGTTACCACAACAGCAAGGATAAAAGTGATGCCTACTAATAATGTGTATTATGCTATAAATACAACAAACTTTACTATAAATACGTCAGATGTTAACCTAGAGTTTGAGGCGTTAACCTATAATGTTTGCCAGCCTAACGATGTATTAGTTCCTTTTAAATATACTGTAAATAATGGTTTTGATGAAACCTCTACGTTTAGCGTTTTTGGTGCTCCAGCAAATTTAGGAGTTAACTTTTCTGTGCCTACTGCAGATACAAATAATACCAATGTAGACTTAACTTTTTCTAATACTGCAAATGTTGCTCCAGGCACTTATGAGGTAACAGTATTGTCTAACTCAACATCCAATTCAACTGGGGTTGTTTTAACTCTGGTTATTGGAAACACCACTTTTGCAGATGTAGGTTTAATTTCTCCAGGAAACGGAGCTATGAGTGTCAATATGAATCAGACACTTTCTTGGGAGGAGAATGTTGCATACTCATCTTATGACTTAGAAATTGCAACAGATGCTGCTTTTACTAATATTATAGAAACAAAATCTACTCCGTTTACATATTACAAACCTACTAGTTTACAGGCAGAAACAACTTATTACTGGCGTGTTAAACCAAAAAGTTTATGTGCAGAAGGTACTTTTGGACCCGCTTACAGTTTTACAACAGCCTTGGTTAGTTGTGCAATAAAAGAAGCAGATGATTTACCTAAAACAATACCAACAGTAGGTACATCTGTACTACAATCTAAAATTACTTTTTTAGATGATTTACCAATTACAGATGTAAATGTAACTGTAGATATTACCCATAGCTTTTTAAGTGATTTAACAGTAAGTCTAATATCTCCACAAGGTACAAGAGTCGTTTTAACATCTAACTCTTGTGGCGATTTTCAAGATATAAATGCCGTTTTTGATGATGACAGTGCCAGTTTTGTATGTGGTAGTGGAGCAGGAGCGGCAATTGGTGGTACGGTTAGGCCTTTGGGTTCATTGGCATCTTTAAATGGTGAGTCTATTTTAGGGGAGTGGATTTTAGAAGTAAAAGACGGAGCATCATCTGACGGAGGAGAAATAAAAGATTTTAATTTAGAGATTTGTGTAGAGGGAATGTTGCGTCCAGATGCAGATAATGATGGAGTTTTTGATGATGGTGATGATGCGTGTTTGGGAACACCAAATGGGGTAGAGGTAGATGTTAATGGTTGTGCTGTTTACAGGTTTATGCCAGATAATTTTGCTATTTCTGTAGCTAGTGAAGCATGTACTACTAGTAATGATGGAGAAATTTTTATTGATGCAATAGAGGAAATAAATTATAGTGTTACAATAACAGGTGCGGGAGTTAATATTACACAGGAATTTACCAACACACTTACTTTAGATAATTTAAATGCAGGTATTTATGTGTTGTGCTTTACAGGAACAGATGGTGTAAAAGTATACGAAGATTATTGTGTTACTGTTGTAATTAAAGAACCAGATGTACTTTCTGTACTATCAGCCGTAACAAATCGAACACTTAAATTAGAGCTCAGTGGAGCAAAATTGTACAATGTAGAGTTAAATGGTGTAGTAGTGCAAACTACAGATAAAACAAAAAATCTAGCACTTAAAAACGGATTAAATACAATAAAAGTATCTACAGGTTTAGAGTGTCAAGGGATGTATGAAAAGCAAATTTATATTGCAGCTAATCCGGTAATTTCTCCAAACCCTACCGCAGGTGAAGCAATAGCTTATTTAGAAACTTTGACTGGAAAGGTTACAGTTGCTATTTATACGTTAGGCGGACAGGTATTACAGCAAAAGAAGCATACTATAAATAATGGTACGGTTACATTAGACGTATCTGGTTTAGCAAAAGGTGTGTATGTGGTAAAGTTTAATGGTGCTGAGGTTAATGGAGAAACAAAATTAATTAAGAAATGAAAAAAATATTAATACTTGTGTGTTTATTGGCACTGTCTTGTTCTAAAAGTTCACCCAAACCACCAACTACGCCAGAGCTACTTTTTCCGTTAAAGAGCTCCGAGTGTACTACAGGTGTTACTTTAGGTACAACAAATACAAGTGAAGTAGAGTTGGCGTGGAATGCTTCTGCAAGAACAGATTTGTATGAGGTTAAAATAACTAACTTAAATACTAATTTAACGCAGACACTAAGTACCACAACTACAAAGCAAAAAGTAGTATTAGATAAAGGTGTTGCTTATTCTTGGTTTGTAACTGCTAAAAACGATGAGGTTTCTGAGACTACTGCTAGTGAAATTTGGAAGTTTTACAACGCAGGATCACAAACTACATATCCGCCTTTTGCAGCAGAAATAATTTCTCCTAAATCTGGGCAAACTGTATTTAAAGATACAAATAATGATGTTGCTTTAGAGTGGCTTGCTGAAGATGTAGATAATGACATAGCAAATTATAAAGTTTACTTTGGAACAACTACACCGCCAAGTGGTTTGCTAGCAACAAATGCGCCTAATAATACTACTGTTAAAGTAGGTGTGGTAATAAATACAGTGTATTATTGGAAAGTAGTTACTACAGATGCAGAAGGCAATGCGTCCGACTCTGGAGTTTACCAGTTTAAAGCACGTTAATTAAGAGTTGTTAAAATGGTTCATGGTAGTTTTAACACCAGCCAATACAAAAGATTTAATAAGCTCTATAGAGCGTTCTAAACGTTCTGGCATTTTATCTTGCTCTTCTTGGTTCCATTCGCCTAAAACGTAGTCTACTTGTCTGCCTTTACCAAAATCTGCGCCAACACCAAACCTATACCTATTGTAGGTTGTTGTCTGTAGCACGTTTTGTGTATCTTTTAGTCCGTTATGACCACCGTCGCTACCCTTTGTTTTAACTCTAATAGTTCCAAAAGGTAAATTAATATCGTCTGTAATAACTAATAGATTTTCTTGTGGTATTTTTTCTTTTTCTAACCAATATCTAATGGCTTTACCGCTTAGATTCATATAGGTAGATGGTTTTAAAAAAAGAATAGTACGCCCTTTTATTTTATATGTGGTAACGGCTCCTAATTTTTGAGACTCAAATGTTAATGATTCTTTTTTTGCAAAAGCATCGAGTATTTTAAAGCCAATATTATGTCTTGTTTCTGTGTATTCTGCGCCAATATTGCCAAGGCCAACAACTAAAAACTTTTTCATAGGATCTTTTTCTTCTAATTGGAACAAGGGTTTTGTTCTAAAAATTGATTTAAAAAATTGTACTATCATACTATATAAAAGTATTAAAAATACAAAAGCATCCTGAAACTTGGTAAATTCCAAGGCAGGATGCTTTATTTTGTTTGTGCAGTAATTTATTCAGCAGCAGGAGCTTCAGCCGCAGCTTCACCTTCTTCTTCTTCATCATCAGAAGCAACAACGTTACGAGATGATTTAACTTGTACTACAACTGTATTATCTGGGTGTAAAATAGCAAAATCATCATTTAATAATGAAGCAACTGCTATGTTACCACCAATTTTTAATTTGTTTATATCGATATCAAAGAAATCTGGTAATTTACCAGGTAAAGCTTTAATAGTAAGCTTTCTTTTTCTAAATAATAATCTACCACCGTTTTTAACACCTGGAGAGTTACCTACTAAACGAACAGGAATATCCATAGTTACCGCTTTATCATCAAATAATTGGTAAAAATCTACGTGGATAATTCTGTCAGATACTGGGTGAAATTGGATATCCTGAACAACAGCGTTCACTTTTTCTCCGTTTTCCATCTCTACTACAACTGTGTGCGCGTTTGGAGTGTACACTAAATTTTTAAAAGCTAATTCTGGTGCTGAAAAATGTAGTGGTTGTTTTCCTCCGTATACTACGCAAGGAACCATTCCAGCATTACGTAAGGCTTTTGTTGCTTTTTTGCCTACGCTTTCTCTTTTTGATCCTGTAATTGTAATTGACTTCATTATATATATTTAATTAATGTGCAAAATTAGTGTATTAGTTCGGTTTTACATTAAAAATTTTGAACTAATAGATGTATTGTTGTGAACTCTAGTCATAACATCTGCAAATAACTCAGCAGATTCTACAACTTTAACTTTAGGACTTTGCTTTTTTAACGGAATTGAATCTGTTACTATAAGTTCTGAAAGTTTAGATTTTTCAATTTTTTCGTAAGCGTCACCAGAAAGTAAGGCGTGCGTTGTAATAGCTCTTACGCTAAGCGCACCTCTTTCCATCATAAGGTCTGCTGCTTTTGTTAATGTACCTGCGGTATCTACCATATCGTCTACAAGAACAACATTTTTACCTTCTACATTACCAATAAGTTCCATATGAGAAATTATATTGGCTTTTTCTCTTTGTTTGTAGCAGATAACAACATCACTCTCTAATGCTTTAGAGTATGCGTACGCTCTTTTAGAACCACCCATATCTGGAGAAGCAATTGTAAGGTTATCTAACTTTAAACTTTTTAAGTAAGGTAAAAATAAAGTAGAAGCAAATAAATGATCTACTGGTTTTTCAAAGAAACCTTGAATTTGATCTGCGTGCAAGTCCATTGTAATAATCCTTGTTGCACCTGCAGATTCTAGCATTTTTGCTACTAGTTTTGCTGCAATTGGCACTCTAGGTTTGTCTTTACGGTCTTGTCTTGCCCAACCAAAATATGGTAAAACAGCAGTAATATGCCTAGCAGATGCTCTTTTAGCAGCATCTAACATAAGTAACATTTCCATTAAGTTTTCTGAACTTGGATTTGTAGATCCAATAATAAAGACTCTTGCGCCACGAACAGACTCTTCAAAAGAAGGCTGAAATTCGCCGTCGCTATATCTTGAAAATTTTACTTTTCCTAAGTCTGATCCAAATGATTTGGCTATTTTTTCAGCTAAAGCTGTACTTTGTGTACAAGCAAAAATTTTAGGTTCTGGGACCGAGTATGACATTGTTGTGTTGTTGATTTCTATGTTGGTCGTAATCAAGGGCTTAAATGTCCTTTTTTTAACGAGGTGCAAATTTAAAAATTTATTTGTTAAGCTAAAGGATAATTGTTCTTATTTTTTGCAAAAAAACAAGAAATTATTTTTATTTTTGCAGTCCGTTACAATTGCTCGAGTGGCGGAACTGGTAGACGCGCTGGATTCAAAATCCAGTTCTTCGGAGTGTGGGTTCGATTCCCACCTCGAGTACAATAAAAAAGCCTTGATAGTGATATCAAGGCTTTTTAAGTTTTTAGACTTATTCTGTTATAAAAATTAAAGATATTTTATAGTTGTCTTTGTCTCCACTAGCAAACACCATTCTGTTTTCTGTTAGCTCTATAAGATGTAAGGAAAAAGAAGTAGTTTTGACAAGATCTTCAGTTACTTCGCCTCTTATTATAGTTATGTATAAGAGCCCTTCATCTTCATAAAAACGATATTCCGCTTCAGCAATTTCGTTATCTCCGTAGTAACAATTTTCTAATCCCGCTACTACTTCTATAATTCCGTCTGGTTTAAATGTGTAAATATCATCTACAAGACAATCATTTTGTTTACTTTTTTGCTTGTAATTATAATCACTGTAATATGCTTCTAATTGCCAGGTTTTAGAGCTATTGTTGTGCATAATGATTAAGTCTTCTTGTGTGTATAGTTCTTGACTGGCGTCGTCATCATCACTACTACAAGAGGCTGTAGTTATTAAAATAAATAATGATAATAGTAATAGTTTTGAGTTATTCATAAAATAAGATTTTTGGTTCTGTGTGTCTTAAACAATTATTGTACCACGTATGTTTTTTTAGTTTAATTTTTTAGAATTTTTAAAGTGGTAACGTATATTTTACTTAAACCGTTTTTGGCTTCTTTTACGTAGTTTGTAAAATCTAAAACTGTTTTAAACTCTTGTGGTTTTAAACTTTTTCTTTTACTGGTGAAGTATAGTTTTTGGTTTTCTTCATCATAAAAAGGACAATACTCCATGTATTTTGTGTTTATTGGTAAGCCTAAGTTTTTGGCTTTAGCCCAATTGTTATTTTTATCTTTTTTAGAAATGTATAAATCACCACTTCCTTGACCGTCTGCAGTGTTGTATTTTGTAAATAACAAAAAGTCTTCATTTTTAGATACAAAGGCATTAAACTCATAACCATCACTATTTATATTTTCATTTAATATAACAGGAGGTTGGTATGCGCCTAATTTCCACTCACAAAAATAAATATCGTCTTTACCTAAGCCATCTGGTGATGCCATTGTAAAGTACAAATTGTTGTTGCTACTTACTGTAGGGTAAAACTCATCTAAATTAGAATTTACAGGCTTGCCTAAGTTTTTTGGTTTAGACCAACTATTGTTTTTGGTATCTTTATCTACATACCAAATATCAAAATCTTTTTTTTGTTTAGCAGTATCATCCAAAGGCCTGTCTGATACAAAAAATAGCCTATTTTGATCTGGAGATAAAAAAGGTTCTAGATACATAAACTCATCACAAAAGGGTAGTAGTTTGGGTTCTAACCATTGATTGCCTTCTTTTTTTAGTGTTACTATTTTAGAAATTTCTGCAGAAGGACTCTGTATTGTAAAATAAGCTTCATTACCGTTTTTAGAAATGCAAAAATCGCGCACATTATAAAATTGATCTAGTTTTTTGCTAAACGTAGTAATGTCATTTTCAGATTGGCCACTTAATAAGTTTGAAAATAAAATTAAAGCTAATAACAGTATAATTTGTTTCATAGTTTTTTTAATATAAGCCAAAAAAAATCCGAAGCTCAGGAACGCGTGCAACAAAGCTTCGGAAATTTTAATAATAAGGTACTGTTTGTTTTTATAACAGCATTTTTTAAGTGTTATTTCTTATCTCCAAAATAAGAAACACCGTCACCGCTTAAGAAATCTTCTCTAACAGGACTAAACGTGTCTATAAGCATACCTTCTTCTAGGCAAACAGCGCTGTGCAGTAGATTAGGTTCTATGTAAACACCATCTCCTGCTTCAACAATTTTCTTTTCACCATTAATTTCAAATTCAAACTTACCAGATACACAGTAGGTAGCTTGCGTATGAAAGTGTTGGTGTGGAGCACCTAGTGCACCTTTGTTAAACTTTACTTTTACCATCATAATTTGGTTGTCATAACCTAAGAATTTTCTTGACACTCCTCCGCCAAGTTCTTCCCATTCTAAATCCTTTGTGGTAATAAATTTTTTACTAAATCGTTCCATTTTTTATACTTTTTAATGATTGTAGCAATATAATTTATTTTTAAGTATAAATATTGGTAATACTTTGTTTAATTAAACAATTCATTAGCATTTATGTTCTCTTGTTGCTCTTTAGTTGCGTATTGCCATTGGTAGCTTTTAAATCCAAATAGCTTAGCAACAGTATTTGCTGGGAATGTGCTAATAGAATTGTTATAATGTGTAATAGAGGAACTAATGTATCTTCTGCCAGCTGCAATTTGCTCTTCAGACTCGTTCCAACTATACTGTAAGTTGGTAAATTGTGAGTTTGCTTTAAGTTCTGGGTAATTTTCTACTTGTATCATTAAATTTTTTAAAGCCTGACTTCCTTCTTTCTCTATTGCTGGGTCTGAGTTAGATTTTGATGATCTTAGCGCCGTAATTTTTTCTAATGTACCTTTTTCATAAGTCATATATTGCTTTACTGTTTCAACCAAATTGGGTATAAGGTCGCTTCGTTTTATATAGGATGCGTCCAATGATGAAATTGAGTTTTCAATTTGGTTTTTGGCCCTTGTCATTTTATTAAAAATTGAAATGATTGTAATGACTATAACTGCAAGTACTACTAATGTTACTATTATTCCTGCTCCCATTTTAATTGTTTTTATTCCAGATGTTAATGTTTAATTTTAAATCGTCTATAATTGATAATTGGTTGTGTAAATTAGAATAAAACTCTAATAAGAGTTCATTGTCATTTTTACTTAAAGATTTAAATCTTCCAGGTTCAAAATTATTTAAACCGCTATTATTTAAGATTGATATTCTATTATTTTTAAAAGAGATAAATAAATCTCCTTTGGTTCTATTGGCTATTGATTTTATTTTGTCCATTAAAGCCGGAGTTAAAATGTACCTAGCTTCAGTTTGGTCATTACAATACACATTAAATAATTTAGAAAACTCTGGGTCTTCTAGCATTACTTTAGAGCCAAAATCATAACTAGTATACATATCTATATCTGTGGTTCTTGTACCTGCCATTCCTAGTGTTAAGGTTTCAGAAACAGAATCTATAACCTTCTTTTTAGAAGTTTTCTTTGGAACTAAATATAACTCTGAGCTAAATTTTTTGTTGAATTTAGCAATAAAAGCCTGACCATAAAAAACTTGGTCTGGACCACTTTTTTCACTAGAAAAGTTTTCTTGGTATGCTACATCAAGATCACTCATCTGAAAAGGTACTCCTTTGTGCGCTCCCAATATTTGGTCATTACCATCTATAATGTATTGTTTGTTTTGCAATAGACCAGTTTCTAGTAACTCTGGTAAGGTAATATGTCCGTGTAATACAAAATGAAAATTGGGGTTAATAAAGTCAATCATCGGTTTTAAAATTTTAGTTTTAAAACTATTACTAGAATTAGCAACTGTAACTGTACCTGGTTTAACTTTGCTAGTGCTAAGAGCAATTATATAGGCGTATGAAAGTCCAAATGCTATAAAGAAAGCATAAATGATATATTCTGATTTAAATGGAGTGTTTGATAACTGTAGATAAGCATATCCGCCTCCGAAAATAAGAACAATTATGACAGAAAATATAAGGTATTTTATGTACTTCTTTTTGTCTTTGTTTCTATCTTGCTCTAACTGGTTAATCTCATTAAATAATGTAGTATCTATAAATTTTTTAAATTCATCTTTAGGCTTTAGTGGATACTCTATTTCTTCGTTTTTATTTTCACTGGTACTGTATAATTCATCCCAAGCTTTATTTATTTGTTCTGTGTTTACACCACTTAATATTAGCTTTAAATCTGGAATGTCATAGGCTTCAATAGGTAAGTCGTAAGGTTTGTATTTGGTATCTTGGTCTAGTACTATGGTAACATATTCTACAGGAGCTAGCCTTATGTTAATTTTTAAAAGCGGTATTATAATTTTATATACAGTTCTTTGTTCTATGTTAGATGCTATAGCACCATTATCAATTTTAAGAATAAGTTCATCTATTAATTTAGGCCTTTTTGTTAAGGCAATAAGCTTTAATACTGGTGCAGCTAACATAGAAACTAGTATAGCAGGCACAATTAATTTGTAGTAAAAAGGGGTTTCGTCACTATTTGCAGTGTCTGTAATTCCTTTTAGCATATTTTGTATATAGCTGGCAACAGCGTCATAAGCATATACGTATACTAAACTTGCAACAATTGCTATGGCAACTATTATTAATATGAAACCTAATAATGAAAGTTTTTTATCTCTTTGGTGTGCGCTTAACAGTTGTTGTTTTAATTGTGTAGTTGTCATAATTCTTTAATTGGCCTAATAAACGTTGGTTTTTATTAAATACTTAGTGCGTAAATACTTTATTTTTGGGTGATATTTATGTAGGGCAATTTAGTATTGTTTTTATTAATGAGAAAATAGAATACCGAATTTAATTCTTAAATTTTTTACTAAGAGTAAATTATATGTATTATAAGGCTTAAAAAAACTATAAAAAATGGCTTAAGCTATAGATATATTTATTTTAGAACGTTTAACTTTTTTAAAGCCATAAGAGTTAAATTCATTCTTTTTTTTATAAAAGTATTTAATTAAAAATCTTTATTTGGCTCTAAATTGGTTGCAAAAAAGTAGGTGTCTTGTTTTAAGTCATAAATTAATATTGCTCCTTTAACATTAAAAGAATTAATAATAGCCTTAAATTCTTTTTTTCTATCTCCAGACTGGCAGCAGATGTAACACTTTTTTCTGTGTTTTTATGTTTCTTTTTACAAGAAGAAATACACAGAACTAAAGATAATGTTATAATTGCTACTTTCATTATTAGAGCAATATAGATTGTTGTTTAAAGCAACATTTAAAGGTTATCACATTGCTATATATGATGTTTTTTTATACTCTTTATTTGACTATTAATATACCTGTCACTTTATTAATTTCAAACCCTAAGTTTATATTTTCACCCTTATCATTAATTAAACTATTAGAAGAATTATAGTAGTTAAATTCAGCTCCCAGTTCTAGTTCTAATTTATTATTATCAATATCATTATTATTGTTAAAAATTAGAATATCTCCAAAATCATACAGTAAATGAACCTTTTTATCACTATAATATTCTTTGCTGTAAGCGTTATGTAATGCTTTTTGTTTATTATTTTTTAGAGATATTTTTTTAGTTTTTTCAAAATCTGAAATTGACATTACTTTGTCTATTTTAAAAGAGTCAATTTGATTTAAAGAGAAATCATATTCGTTTTTAAGAATACTTTTTTTTATTTCGTCTAATTGTTTTTGGTTTGTTTCAGATTCAAATTTATCATACCAATACTTTGTTTGGTCATAATAAGAAGCCTCAGGACTAGGGTTAATTGTTTTTGTTTTAAATTCTATAATTGTATCTTTAGTAATAACGCAAAATCCATATTCTATTTTCATAGGACTATAAGCGCCCATTTCGTTTTTTGTAAAACGAGTTTTGCAAAGTATCTCACCTTTTTTATTAATTGAAATAGGTTTAATTTCTGCATGAACATAGGAAGGGCCTGTTGAGTTAGTCATTGATGCAAACAGGAGCAAAAGTATTAGCAAACAGAATGTAATTATACTTCTATATTTCATTTGGATAAGATTGTTTCATTTTAATATTTACTAACAGTTAGGCTTTGGGTAGTTACTAGTTTAAGTACCTAATTTAGTAAATAAAAATCGAATAGAATATTCCGAGAGTGCCAAGGCTTCGGGATTTGTAAGTAGCCACTAGACAGGCAATTAATTACATATGGTATTGGCAAATGTTATTTTTTCAGTTTCTCTTGCGTCTCCTATTATTTCCTTCGGAAAATTGTATAATTCTAATATCTTAATTGCGTTTCTAGTTTTTAATTTTCCTTCTTTTAGTTTATGGTCAAAAGTGAGCTCATTGTTTTCTATTAACTCACTAAAATGAAATAATTCAAAATTCTCTTTATTTAAAATATTGGTTAATTCAATGTCGTGTGTCGAAACTAAAACAACGTTATTTCCTTTATTAAGATATGATAATATAGCTTTTCCTCCCGAAATTCTCTCTATTGTATTAGTTCCTTTAAAAATTTCATCTAATACAAAAAGACAAGGATTTTTACTGTTAGAGGCATCTGTTAATTCTTTAATAGTTAAAACTTCCTCAAGATAATAACTTGTGTTTTCTAATATGTCATCAGTAATTCTTATTGAAGAATACAATTTAAAAAATGGAGCAACATATTCTTTTGCAAAACAAATATTGATTGTTTGTGCTAAAACACTGTTTATTGATACACTTCTAATAAATGTTGTTTTCCCAGACATATTTGAACCAGTTAGTAATAAGCTTTTATTTAATAAATCTAAACTGTTGACTATACAGTTTTTAATCAATGGATGATAAATATCTTTTACAACTAATTCCTTTTCTTCTATAAATTTCGGTTCGCACAATTCATATTCACTTGCTTTTAATGAAGCTGTCGATATAGCAGAATCAATTTCGCCTATAAAATGAAACATATTTTTAAGGTCTTTTTTCCTTTTTGTAATTGAATCAATAAAACTATAAAAAATAATATACTCAAAATTTAAAAGAACTTTTATAAATTCTGTTACTATCCAAAAAGCAATTGCAAATTCATTATCAACTTTTTTCTCAAAACTTATAAAAGCTGTTTTTAAACTAATTGCTTCAATTTCTTTTATAAATGAAGTGTTGTTAAAGTGATTTTTAATTTTTGGATAACTGACAAGATTTTTCGAAACAACAAGTGCTTTAGAAAGTTGGCTTACACCATCAATATAATTTGAAACTTCCCATTTATTCTTATAATGAAATACCATATTTGTTGCAAGTATAGGAATAAGGAAAATGAAAAATATAGGAAAGAAAAAACCTAAAAAAATAAAAGATATTGATAAAATAGATAATGTATAAATTAACCAAATAATTTTTGGTTTTTCAATTGGTTGTGATGTAACTAAACTTTCAAGTGAGTAAGAATCATTAGAATTTAAACTCGTTAAATTTAATTGAGCTTTTAATCTTAAATCTTCATTTTCTTCAAATAGAAGTGTTAAATTACTAAAATCCTTTAATTTATCTTTGTTTTTAATTGACCTTAATTTGTAATACAGATATTGTTGTCCAATTTTTGAAGAAGTTCTGTCAATTATTTTAAAAGTTTCATTAATGTCTAAATCAGTTGCGCATCTATCAGATATGGTATGAAAGGCATCTTTTTTTTCGTTGTTATTATTAAAATATTTTTCTATTGACACAAAATGAAATTCATCTTTGCTTTTTTGTTTACTCCAATTGTTTACTAAATTATTTAGAGTTTTTTTTCTTCTTTTTTTCTTTCGGTAATTACTTAAAAGATAGAGTAAAATTAAAATGATAATAACTCCTAAAATCCAATTCATATTCTGTAAGGTTAGTTTTTTAATTGTTTACGTGTTTGTATATGGTTTATCGCGTGTTTCATAAACCAATTTAGCAAATACAAACCAAATAAAAAATCTGCTAACTCCTACGTTTCGGGATTTGTAAGCAGCCTACAACTAGCTATTATATTTAAACTTTGTTAGCTGTTGAATTTCCATTTTTGATTCAAGATATTACTTAATAAATCAAAGTAATTCCATCCTATTTTTCTTGCAGAAAGTAGAGTTAGGCTGTCTTGTTTTTTTCTATGAGGTCTAGAAGGTCCAGTCATATTCGGTTTCATATTTAGGTCAAATAAAAAATATTTTCCTTCATCGTTAGCTCTACAATCTATTCTAATTGGTGCCTTTATTTCAATTAGTTGGGCCGACTTAATACAATGCTCATATACTTCTTGGATTTCAGTTGTTTGCAACTCCTTATCGCTCAAAACTTCACTGTTTTCCATCACAGCTACGGTTCCGTTGTAAGGTGCAATTCCATTATTGTGATTAAATCGTTTAACAGCAGGCAAACACCAAGGTCTATTAAAATATTCTTTTTTGTTATTGATTACATAATTCCCCTGAGGCATTACAGTAATTGTAATTTCTTGTCCATATAAATATTGTTCTACATAGGCAGCATTTCCGTAACTACTTTTTTTAAATATCTTGTTAAGATTGTTTGTGAGTTCTTTACTGTTTTCAATCTTAGTAACTCCTTGACTACCTCTTCCTCTAATAGGTTTAAGAACAACCGGAAACTCTAATTCTAGCAATAAATTATTGTAGTTCTCTATAGTTATTAATTCATTTTTAGGAATAGGAATATTATTAGATTTTAATAAACTATTAGTAAACATTTTATCATCATAAACATCAACTAATTTAGTTGTTTGTCCTACAAATTCTAACCCTTTGTTAAAGTAATTTTCTATGTTATGGTGTTTATATAAAACGGTATTTAGCCAAAAGATTTTTGCACCCTTTTGTAATGCCGCTTCAATCCCTATTTTTGTATCAGGAAAAACCCAATCTTTATCATTGTTTTGATTTGGATTTTCCACAGGTGTAATTACATTAATATTGTTTTTTATTAATTCAAAGGCAATATCAGCTCCGCTATCAGAATAACCTCCTGGTTTCATAGGTTTTTGAATTCCATCTTTTACAGGCGTAATTTGAGCTTGGTATAGTATTGCTATTCTGTTCATTTATTTTTGTTTAGCGGTTGTTTGTATAGGTTTTAGGCAATTAAATTTAAACCGCTTTATGTTTTATAATCATTTTTATAAAATGTTTTACCCTTCAAAGTCACCACAATCTTCAAATTCAAATTTGTCTTCTTTAAAAGTGAAATAATCAGTTACTCTAGCACCAATATAATTATGCGGAAATTCACCAATTACTTTAAGTTTATATACTAATTTATTATCCGTTTTTATAAAAAGTAGATTCAATTCTTTACCGCTATCATTATTTAGTTGAATTAAGATGCCATCATTTTTTTCTTTTTTATTAATTCAGTTATTTTTCCAATTCCAAAAACAAAGAGCGCAATAATTCCAGAAAAAATTAATCCAGTTATAAATGAAAAATTTCTTCCAGTATCACTTGTCATATTTTTCATTGCTTCTTGCTGTTCAGGCGTAATTTCATTTCCGCTAAAAAATCCGTCTTTATTTAAGTCAAATTTTTGTAGAGTCAGTTCCGATGTAAAGTCAGAATACGTCGCTCCTCCAACAATCAGAAGATAAAGTCCTAAAAATACAGTTGTGCTTATCCAAAACCATTTCCATTTCCCATTCGCGAATAACTTTTTTCTTTTAAGAAATATTACTCCCAAAGCTATTATTGAAATCAGGCTTGGAATTATTAAGTGATATGGTAAAGTTATTTCGCTCATTAGTTTTCTATAGGTTTTGTTAAATTACACACAACGGTTTTGTATATGGTTTGTTTCGTGGTTAAGCAACTAAATTAACAAATAAAAACCGAATAGAAAATCCACGAAGATTTTCGTAATTAGGCTAGAACTAGCAATAAATTATATACGCTGTTAGAGGTAGTTTTCTGCTATTTTTTCATTTTCTTTTGTAATCTATTTTCAATTTTTTCTTTGTCGGAAACTGAAACTTCTTTATCTAATTTTAGTTTGTTTAAAGCTACTTTATAGGCTTCGTTTGCTTCTTTATATTTTTCGAGGTGTTTTAGTGCGTCAGCTTTTAGTTCGTAATGTTGCCAGAAATCGGGAAATGACTTTATTCGATTATTTTGGTCGATAATAACGCTATTCCATTCTAGTTGATCAAAACAAAAATTTAAACCTAAACCAAAGCCAACAGTCGGTGAAGAATTATGATTAAAACCAACCAAATCATTGTATTGAAAGTTGATATTATTGTCTCCTTTCTCTAAAATGGTTGTGAATTTGAAAAAATCTTCACGTAATGAAATGTCATCCCATCTTTTGTCGCCAATTGCTAGATAGAGATTACCAGTTAGTTTTGATTCTTTTCCAAGTTCTTTTTTTACAATGTCATAAATGTCGGAATCATTTGGCCAATACGCTGGACTTATAGATATGCAATTATTAAAAACTGTATTATTTTTCAAGAAACAGTAAGTTGAAAAATAACCACCAAAGGAATGTCCCACAATAGTAATTTTCTTTTTGATATTGTACTTATTGGCTATCATTGGAATGACATCACTATCTAAAAACTTAAAAAGTTTCTTTTTTTCTACCAATTCTTCATTTCTGTCTTGGTGAAAAATACCTACTAAAATACTTTGAGGAATATCATCGTATAGATATAAATTATTCGTTGCTTGTAAAATTGTTCCAGTAATTTCCTCATTATCGCCATCTACATAAACGATAAGGTTTTTTGGTTCTTTTATTTTTTCATAATCTAATGGTAAACTAACCGTTATTTTTCGTTCTGTATCAAATATTTTAGATTTTATGATTAAGGTATCTGGCTTAGAATAAAATGAGTGAGATTGACAAAAAGAATTTGTTGTTAAGAATAATAAAAAAATTGATACTATTAATTTCATTTTGTGTTTAATTTTTTAATTGGTTTTTCAAATCTTGAGTAACTTTTTGTTAATTTGATTATTGTAAATTTTTTAATTCTTGTAAAACGTTTCCTCAAAATAACCGATTCTTTTTGGAAATGAGTGGAATTGCCCCTAACGGCTTTGGCTATGATTAGTAAGGGAATAAAAAGGCACTTTTGTTTCCGTTTAAGTGATTAGCCAAATGTTTTTGTTTGTTTTTATCTTTTCATTATTAAAAGCCAAAACAAAAGATTTGGTAGACTTTATAAAAATACACTAAACTTTGAGTTAAGTACTAAAACCTGCATTACGTGTAGACTTTTTTTTCCAACGTTTTTATTCTCCGCCCCAATCAGGATATTGTATTAGTCCCCAAAAATATCCGCTATTTTTATTAATAATATAAATTACATACTGATGCTCTCTTTTAATTGTCTTTAAGTATGTATGTTGATTTTTAGTAATCGGTTGAATACTGTCATTCATAAAAGTTGTTAAACTTTTAATCATTTGGTCATCCTCTGAGCCATGTAGTTTAAAGAGTTCGTTTTCTATCTTATCAGAATATTGATGCATTTCGTTTTGTATAATGAACTCTGATGCGGTTTTCGGGTCAAATTCTAGATGCACCCATATCATTCCTTCTAAACTATCGTAACAGTCAATTATTAAAATATTTTTTGGAAACTTAAATCCGCTTGTTTTTTCAAAGAACTCAAATCCGCAACTCGATTCTGTTTTTACATTTTTACAAGAAATTAGTGAAATGAAAAGTATTAAGGCAAAAGTCCATCTGCGTAACAGTTGTGTTTGAATGAAAAGTCCATCTGCGTTCTGTTTTTTTAATCCAATATTTCTTTTTCTAATGGTCAATTTAAGAGGGTTTTTGATTTTTAGTAAAATGTTGTAGACAGTTATTTTTCTATTATCCAATTAATAATCATATTGAGCGGTTCTTTATCCATTTCGTAAAGTGATGAGCCAACTTTACCATTTCTATTGGTTAAATAATGATTCAGACTATCAAATTCTCTTATTTCAATATTAGGATTTCTAAAAGATTTTACTAAATCAACTTCTTGCTTGTGATTAATAATTTTATCCTTTGTTCCTGTAAGATATAAAGTTTTTATAGAAAGATCCTTAACTGTATCTTCTAAATTAGTTCTAGCCATTTCTACTAAAAAAGTGTCTTTTAACAATACTATAAACCTTTTATTAAATCCTTTTTCTCTGATATACTTCTTTATTTCCTTTTTACAAGAATTAGGTGTGCTTTTACTTATTAAGTCTATATATCCTTTCAAAAATGACGTAATTTCTGTTTTGGTTTTTTCCTTGCGCATTACTTCTGGAATACTATTTTCATAATTCCTTTCAAATTGGTTAACTAGAAAAGCTCCATTTTTTATAATTGGTGTTTCAATTAAAATGACGAAATCTAAATCATTGTTAATAACATTAAGAGTTGCAATTCCACCAAGGCTGTGTCCTATTATGCCAAATTTTTTATCGAGAAATTGTTTTTGTAATTCCTTTAATGCGTAGCTTAAATCAGTTGACAAATCTCCCGCTAACTCAGAATAATCTCCTTCAGATTTCCCAATTCCACGCTCGTCAAATCTGTAAACGGCAATATTGTTTTTTAAAAATTCTTCTGCTAACACAAAATGAGAGTGTCTTGTGTCTCGTCCACTTCCAGGTACGATAATTACTATTTTTTCAAAAACAGTTTTTGGTGTTATTAAGGTTCCAGAAAGTTTTAAATTATCATTTGTATTTTCAAAGTCAATTTCTTTAAAATCATAGTATTCTTTATTACTAATTTCTTTTTCATAATCATAAATATTCTGAGAACTAACGATTGCAAAACAAAATAATAAAATAAGCAAAAAAGTTTTTTTCATAATTGTGGTAACGTGTTTGTATATGGTTAGTTGCGTGTTTAAGCAACTAATTTAGCAAATACAAACCAAATAGAAAATCCGCGAGGATTTTCGTGAGTAGGCGAGGACTAGCAATAAATTATATACAGTGTTAGCCACTGGTTTTATTCAGTTCTACATATTTTTTTACTTTCGGAATTTTCAAATAATCTTCGTCATCCAAATACTTACATATTTGATAAGAGTCAATTTCAGTCAATCTTTCCAACAGTTTTAATTCCTCTTTTTTATTTAATTTTTCTGACCAAATAAATTCAAAAAGTCCTTCTGCTAACTTTTGTTCAGCATTAACATTTTTTTCGGTTTTTAATTGTTCAATTATTTTTTCAATTCCGAGTTTCAATATGTTTAAGTCAAAATCGGCAATGTCAAATTCAAGAAAATCACAAAGAATTGCAGATGCAAATTCTCTTGTTTTTTCCTCTGATGCTTGAGTATCTTTTATTAACCGCTTAAAAAAATCAGTTTTTGAGATTTTTTCTCCAAAAGAAAGTTGGTTTTCAGTTATTCGCTCAATATTATTTTCTTTATCGAAACTGACAGAATATTTTTCCGCCATATTTTCAGAACTCCAACTATTCAGTTCAAGAGTAATTCCTGTCTTTTCGGAATTCAATAATTTACATTTATGTCCGATGAATGTTTCTTTCATAGCAGTTTGTTCAACTTGTGGCCAACGTAATTGTATATGGTTTGCTGCGTGTTTAAGCACTAAAGTTAGCAAATAAATCACAGATAGAAAGTCCGCGAGGACTTTCGTAAGTAGGCTATAACTAGCAATGAATTATACACGGTGTTAGCCATCTGGCTTTATTTTCCAATTATTTTTCCTATTAAATCATTCGGCATTGTTGGACCCGAATCATCTTTAAGTAATCCTGTTTCCGCTCTACTAAAAAGAGATTGTAAAATTAACTTTCTGTCATCGTCATTTATATTCGTATCCTTGAGTAAAGCTAAATAGAAAAAAGTTAAAGTGTGTCTTTCTTCTGCGTCTCTTGCAAGGTGAAAAGAACTAAACATAACTTTAGTTATTGCCTTGACAGCAAATGCTAAAAGTGAAATTAAAGCAATAAAAACAATAGACCATCTAACTATTGCTGTTGCATTTCCTTTAAATACTGTCTTAAATATCCAATCAGGTGAAGTGATTAAGATTATGGCAAAGAATATTCCAGAAACTGCAACCATAGTTAATAATATATTCCTCGCTTTAATTGCATCTTCTCTATATTTATTGGATTTAGTTCTCCAATATCGTGCAGGTGCTTCTAATTGTAGTTTTTTACGATATGTATCCTCTAAATCTGTTATTTTTTTCTTTGAGTCAACATCAAATTCGGAAAAACCATTTTGAGAAGATTTTAACCACTCATTAAATTCAGTTTTTTTAGATTCAAGTAATCCGTCTATTTCTGCTGTTTGACCAATTAAATTTTCTTTAGACTTGTCAAGAACTTCATTAATCTCTCCTTCAGTTTCGGAAACGTAATTTTCAAATGAGTTTCTTATTGTTGAAATTGCAGCTCTTTCATTTGAACGTCTTTTTGAAATATCAGTCCTTCCTTGATTTTTATACTCATAAGCTCTTATTAAACCTGTTAATAAATCATTTGTGTTTATTGTTTCATTTTGACCTATTATAAAGTTATATGCGCCTTTTACATAGTTTGGATTTTCTTTATGTAGTTCTTCAAGAAATTTTGTGATACTTGAATCAGATGTAAATACTTTCGTTCTATTATTTGTTTCTTGTTTTTGGATTAGAGCTTTAATTTGTTGCCATTTACTTTCAATATTGTAATGACCTCCATTTACTAAATCAAGTAATTGAGATTTTAATTTTTTGAAATGTTCTTTAGAATTATTAAGATAAGAAGGAAGTTCTGTGCTATTCCATCCTTTATTTTGCCTTAGTACAAAACCATAAATTGCATCAATTCCTTTTAAGTCAATAGTGAAATCTATATGAGGATAATTTATATGTACAGTGCAACTTTTAAAAAAGTCTTTATGTTCAGATTGGTTAATTTCTATTCTTAAATCTTTTATCGTCATTTTTTTTCAGCTTGTGGCTAACGTTAAGTATAAGAAACGTAGGGCAGGTGATAAGCACTATCGTTTCGATTTATTACTTAGCTAAATATAAATATTTTGCTTTTATCTTTTGTTCTATAAACGCCAAATTTTATATTTAGCGGACTTTGTAAATATTTACAGACCTTTCAATTTAGCACAAACGCCCTATGTTTTCTTATACATTGTTAGCATTAGTACTTTATTCACTTTTGTCTTTAATCACTTTTGTTTTCGATAAAAAATCGTGAATTCCATTTTTCATAAATAAAAATGAAATTCGGTCAAAAGGAATTAATCTGCAAAAAGTTCGAGAAATTATATCAGCACTTTCAGGCTTTTCTCCGTTCAATTTCACAACTCGTGTTTTCGTAATAAATTTTCCAATAGTTTTTTGAAATTTAATTTCCATCAATGAATGATATGCGAAAAAAGGGACAAATATTATTACTAGATTAATAATTCCAACAATAAAGCCATTGCTGGTTGAAACACTAGTTGGAATAATTATCCAAAAAAGGAAATAGGTAATAACAATAAGAATATACCAAATAATTGAGTCAATTATTAAATTCAAAAACCGTATTCCAGAACCAACTACCTTCGAGTCAACTTTATCCTTCTCAATTCTTTCCTTAGTTGTTTTTTCTTTTATTTCCTCAAATTTATTCGTGTCAATATTCCGTTTTGCGATTTCCGATTCAGCAGCCTCAATTGCAATTGGGTTATATTTATCTCTTTCGGCTGTTACAATCTTTACTAACTCTTCATCGGTTCGTTCCGACATTGTTTTCGCAAATTCGTTTTCCATTCAGATTGGTTTTTCGGTATTAATGCTAACTATAAATAAACACAATTAATTGCGTTTATTCCTCCAATATGGCTGTGTAAACGCACATTTTGGTTTTTAGTTTATTTTTCTTACAATTTATAAATGTTTTTTTACAGCAAAAAATAAAATGTATGGTTGTGCCATTTTATTACTTTTTTGGTGTTAATACGTGTATAGTTTGTATGTAAAAAAAGCCTTGGTAAAATACCAAGGCCTTTGTTGTATGGCTACAACTTTACTTATAATTAAAGTTTTTATTTTTTTATGCTAAAACTAAATTTTGCTCCTTCGCCAACTTTAGAGGTTACATAAATGCTGCCACCAGATTTTTCTACTATTTTTTTTACTGTAGCCAAACCTATACCATTACCACGTACGCCGTATTTGTCTTGGTTGGCATTAACTTCAAATATTTTAAATATCTGTTCTTGCTTTTCTGTAGGTATTCCTGGGCCATTATCTAATACATAAAAATAGTAATGAGTATCAGAGTCAGATACACCTAGCTCTATTTTTATTTGTTCTTTATCATTATATTTAATGGCATTGGTTACCAAGTTTATTAATATTTGGTCTAATGCAGTTTCATTAAGGTACAAGTCTGTAATTGTATTTTTTAAAGTAAAATCTATATTTTGTTCAAAAGAAAAGAGTCCAAAAATGGTGTTTTTAACAGTTTCTACTTTTACGTCTACTTTATTTTTACCTAAAATACTTTCGCTTCTGCTGTAATCTAACAAACCTTCTATTAAGCCTTTTAACTTGTCTGATGAGTCTATAATCATCTTTAAAATTTGTTTGCCCTCATCATCTATTTTAGCTTCATATATGTCTAAAAACATACTTGTTAAACTAGATACGTTGTTTAAAGGAGACTTTAAATCGTGTGCAGCAATAAAGGCAAAGCGTTCTAGGTCTACATTTTTTTCTTCTTGCTTTTGTAGCTCTTCTTCTAATCTTTTTTTACTTTTTCTAAGGCTAAGTAAGTTCATTACTTGTTTAGATAGTGCTTGTAAAGATTTTTGCTGATGCTCTGTAAGTGTGTTTGGTTTTTGGTCTACAACACATAATGTGCCTAGTGGCAAACCTTCTTCTGTAGTAAATGGTACGCCTGCGTAAAACATTACACTAGTGTCTCCGGTTACCAATGGGTTATCATGAAAACGTTCGTCCTCACTAGTATTTGGTACCATAAAAACCTGATTGTTTTTGTGTATGGCGTGCCCACAGAACGATATTTGTCTGTCCATTTCATCTACATCTATACCATAGCTAGACTTAAACCACTGCCTATCTTTATCTATAAACGTTATCATGGCCATAGGCATATTGCAGATTTCTGCAGCTATAGCTGTAATGTTATCGTAGTCAGACTCTGGTAAGGAATCTAATATAGAGTAAGATTGTAGAGAATCTAACCTTTCTCGTTCTTTAATATGTTCTTTTGGTGCTATCATAGGTAGTAGCTTTTTTTACTTACAGTAGGTTGTAAAAAACGAAAAAAACGTATTTCACAGGACTTTACATACCTTTAAACGATGATTTGTGCATTATATTGTACAATAGTCAATAGCTTGCCAACTACAATTACACTATATATTTTTGTATTTATTGTATTGCTCTGTTTTGCCTAGTTTTAGGTATAGTTTTAATAATTTTTGATGAGAATTTGCGCGTCCTTTTTTATGGTTGTCTACAGCAGATTTCCATACTTTTTCGGCATTTGCTAAATCTCCTTTTTTGTAATATGCTTCTCCTAATAGGTTTTTAGTAAAAACAGATGTAGAGTCTAACTCTAGGTATTTAATAGCTTGGTCGTACTTTTTTAATTTTAAATAAGCATTTCCTAAATTGTATACCACATCTAAGTTTCCGTTATCTGCTAATTTTTTACTATATTTTATAGTGCCTTCATAATCTTCATTACTGGCGCACAAAGATGCTAATATCTGAGCAGCAGAACTATTGCCTTGCTCAAAACTCATCTTATAGTATTTTTTAGCTTCGCTAAGGTTGTGGTTGTTAACGTAGAGTAGGGCTAACTTGTTCATAGACCTAGTGCTGCCGTCCTCAATAGCCAATTTGTAGTATTCTATGGCTTTTTCGGTTTCTCCGTTTTGTTTGTACTTGTCTGCTAATGACTCATTAGATGGGGAGCAACTAGTTAACAGAAGCACAAATACAGAAATCTGTAGTAAGTTCTTCATTTTCATAGGTTAAAGTTCTTAGGTTTGTATATTTTCTTTTTTACCTATAATAGTGTTCAAATATTATAAAACCTCTTTTGGGGAAAAGAAGAACGGTTAAAAAGAACATTTAATTTTATTTCATTTACAATCTTTTATTAGTTAATAACTGGGTGTTTACCACCTTAAAGGTAAGTTATTTAGGTCACAAAAATAAGGTTATTCTCTCAAATCTAAAAAAACTTTCTAATTAATTAACATATAACGTTTTAGTAGTTGTTTCTAGTTTTTTAAGTATGTTAGTTATATGGTCACATTTTATAACCTAATAAATGTATCTAAAGTTTAATTAGTACATAACTTTAAGTTTGTATTTTTTTTCTAAAAATGGATGGTTTAAACTGTAGGGAAGAAGTTTATATTTTGTTCTTGTATAATTTTTTAAACTTAATAACTGCTTGGTTTTGTGTGTTGCTTAGCTTTTTGTTTGATAAAAACCAGTATACACGCCTTGCAGTTAAAAAATCTCCGTTTAGTAAAGGAGTTAGGTTGTTTGCCGTTTGGTTAGAGAAGTATTGTTTTTCTTCTAGCATATGTATTAAAGCATCTACTTCTTGGTAAGTTTGTAATGTATTTGCATAGCTGCTAATGCTTTCTAAATAAGTGGGAGTTGCTTGTTTACTTGTTGTTGTAATAGATTTTAAAGCCGCTATTTTTTGCTCAGAATTTCCTTTAATAAATAACTTTTTTATGCTTTTAAAATAGATGTTTTTTGTAGCGTTTTCAAAATAAGTAATTGTTGGTTTTGCAATTGCTGTTGTATTATTAATATGTTTAAAAATAGCTTCTAAATACGTTTTTTTATATAGTTTTCTGTGGGTTAGTTCTTTTAAAGCTAAGGCGTAATACGTAGGCTTTTTGGTTTTTATGTAAGCTGCTAATTGTTTTGCAGAAGCAGTTTTAGCGGTTAAGTGTTGTATGGTAGTAACTACATCTCCGTTTGCCCAATGCCATAGAGTAAAACAGGTAAGTGCAGCTCCGGGCACTGTATCTTTGGTGTCTAGTTCTAAAGCTGTGGCACCAGATATTGCGTCTACATTAGTGCTAAGTTCATTTTCTACGGTTAATATATCGTCTATAAAAACCTCTTTAAATGGCGAGTTTTTATTTAAAAGAATACGGTGTAGTTTTTTGTAGTCGTTAGCAGTAAACACATCTGCTTCGTATTTTTCTAGGGTAGCTAATTCTTCAAGCTCGTAACGTTGGTAATTACCTATGTCATCCCAATGTAAACGTACAGGAATTATTTTACACACATTTTCTAAACATATTACAGATTCTACATCCATAAAATACCCTGTAGTAAAACCGGCTTTATCTTTTACTTGGGTTAATACCGTATTAACAGGCATTTTTTCTCCAGGATGATGAATAGTAACCTTGTGCTCTATGTAGTTAAGATTATTGTGATTCTCTTTTTGAAAAAAAATCAAGAAGAAAATCACAATAAGTATGTGTAGTTTATTTAGCATAATTATTTATAACAACGAACCTCAAACAGTTTTACATCATTAGCTCCGTAGGTTTCTGTTACTTTTATTTTAACAGCGGTTACTTTGCTACTGTTAAACTTAAATTTAATAAGCCTAGTTTGGTTATTGTCAATAGCTCCTAAGTCTGTCCATTTACCATTTATCCTACCTTCAATTTTAATAGCTTTTACCATTTCTTTTGGTACACCATTTGTAAATAACTCATCATTTCTGCTGTCTTTACGCATCATAATATTACGGTTTACATTTGTGTCGCATTTTATTTCTACGGCAGACAATGCTGTAGGTGCATCCCACTCTAATTGTAATTCTGCAGGTAAGCCTTTAGACATCCAATGGTTAATTTTACCATCTATATCTCTAGAAATTCCGTTGGTAAGTAGTTTGGCATCGCCAGAAGAAGTTGTAGAGGCAAAAATTAAGCTTGCTTTTTTTGCTAAGTCTTTAAGGTCATTTGCAGGTCTTTTAGGTATGTAAACATCATCTCTAAGCAATTGTTCTTGCAAATCGTTTATATGGTTTTTGCCTACTTCTCTGGGTAATATTTTCTTTTTAGTACAAATACTGGCTGCGGTACCAACAGCTTGCCCCATTAGTGCACAAGTTGCCATTATACGGCTAGATGATAATGCTATGTGGGTTTGACTAGCATTACGACCAGCAAACATTAAATTAGAAATATTTTTAGAGTATAAACTTCTAAACGGAAATTCATAAATATTATGAAAATGATAATGAAAATGAGTTGGTGGTTCAGAGATATTATCTATGCCTCCAGGAATGTGTTCGTCTATTGGCCAACCACCAAAAGCAACTGCATCTGGGTAATGTTTGTGCTCTGTTAAATCTTTTTCAGACACAATATAATCACCTATAAAACGACGAGATTCTCTACGGCAAGGCAAAGAACCAACCCAGTCTAAAGCTAAGTTTTCTGCCTCAGGAAATTTCCCGGAATTTTTAATAAAATCCCATACTCCGTGCAAATACCCCATTAAACGATGTCTGTTTTTTTCAAAATCTGCAATAATATCATTATCACTACCAAGCTCTACCCACCAAAGTCCGTCTTGGAAACCAGCAAATTTGCGTTTAGGATGTGCTTTTTCAAAATCATACTTTATTGCAAATGACGGTGGACTATATTTCATAGGTTTTCCCATATCTACAGAAGACATTAATAATGTGGCACCCATTTGCCATCCATCTGCAACTTTTGGCGCGTAGGTTTCATTAAATTCTGATGCAGCTTCTCTTCCTGTTCTGTATTCTGCTCCTGCGGTTGCTGCAAGTAAGCCATCTCCAGAACAGTCTATAAAAATAGAGGCATTAAGTGTGTACAGCATTTCTGTAGAAGATTGCCAACACATTGCAGCCGTAATTTTGTTGCCATCCATAACAGCTTCTATTGCTTGTGTATTTAGCATTAGTGTTAAGTTTGGCTCGCGGGTTACAAACTCGTATAAAACATGATCAAAAACAGGAAAAGATTCTTGCTCATTATAAAACCTGTTTAAAAGCAACATTTCTTCAATAATACCCGTTTCTCTTTCTGCTTTGCCACTTTTTAATCTGTTTACACCGTTTAAATGCACTCGCATTTCGCTTGATGCATTTCCGCCTAATACAGCTCTGTCTTGTACAAGTACGGTTTTAGATCCGTTACGAGCAGATGAAACTGCGGCACTAATACCAGCTGCTCCACCACCAATAACAACTACGTCATAGGTTGCTGTCTTTTTTCTGTTTGGCATACCTGTTTTGCCGCTTCCTAAATGATACCACTTGTCAGTATCTCTATTGTAAACAATATCTTCTGGGCCAGAGTGTGCTGTTGTTATCATAGGAATAACACTAGCAGCAACAGCAGCTTTAGTTCCTTTTTTAAAAAAATCTCTTCTTTCCATAATTCAGTATTTTGTATAATAAGTAGCTTGGTTTATTTTTTTGGTCTATTTCCTTGCCATCCTTTATTAAACTTTGTCATTAGTTTTTTTACTAGTTTTGGTTTAATATTGGCAATATTTGTGGTTTCTAACGGATCATTATCATGATCATATAATTCTATAAAAAGAGGTTGTTTCTGTGGGTTGTCTCTATTTTTCCATACAATAAATCGATGCTTTTTTGTGCGCATTGCATATCCCATAAGTTTATTTTCAAACAAGTCTCTATCCCAATTTTCTTTTTGCTGGTTAATTATTCTGTCTTCAACATCTTTAATTAGCGGCCCAAAAAAAGTTTCTTTCATTGCGGGTCTTAATGGGTATGCTCCCCATTCTCTTAATGCAGGAGTAGGAAACTGACTAAAAGCAGCAGATTTCCATTTTTGTGCAGGGTTGTTTATTAGTGGTTTAAAACTATACCCTTCTACATAATTTGGCACTGGTATATTTGCGTAGTCGCATAGGGTAGGGTAAATGTCTACCAACTCTACTAAAGCATTGGTTTTTTTACCTTTATTTTTGCTAGGCATATCTGGTGTCCAAATAATTAAAGGAACTCTAGTTGCAATTTCATAATTTGTGGCTTTGCCCCAAATTCCCATATCTCCTAAATGGTAGCCATGATCACTCCAAAGAATAATAATGGTGTTTTCTCTTAAACCTTCTTTCTCTAGCTCAGTTATTATTTTTCCTATTTGAGCATCTACATAGCTTACACAAGCTAAATATGCGTGCTTTAATTTAAGAGCTTGCTCGCTACTAATTTCTTCTTTTTTTGGTATGCCGCTTCTAGTTCTTAACTCAAAAGAAGCGTGTAAGCCCATTTCTGCACCTTGTTTTGGTCCTTGTTTTTCTAATGCTAATTTAATTTTGTCTGGGCTGTATAAGTCCCAGTATTTTTTTGGAGATGTCCAGTTTAAATGTGGCTTGTTAAATCCTAATCCAAGAAAAAAGGGGGTATTGCTTTTAGCGCTCATTTCTTTCATAGTTGCAATGGCTAATTCGGTATTGTATCCATCTAAATATTCATTGTCTTCTACATCTGCATTTTCATAAGCCGGACCCATTGCCAATCCGTATTTGGCTACTTCACCATATTTGGCAATCATTTTAGTTCTTTGTTCTTTTCTATTTTTATTATTTTCTTCTAAAGCAAAACCGCCAGGTCTTTTAATGTTTTTTACAAGCATACTATCTATTGCAGGTTGTCTGCTCCATGACAATTCATCATCTAAATCTCCATGATGAAAAATTTTACCACAATACACAGTTTCATAACCGTTATTTTTAAATTGCTGTGGTAGAGTAACTACATCCGGATTTACGTCTCTAAACTTTATGTAGTTATGATAAACACCACTTGTCTCTGGCCGTATGCCTGTAAGCAAACTTGCTCTAGATGGTCCGCAGATTGCTTGTTGGCAATATGCATTGTTAAACAATAAACCTTCGCTTGCTAGTTTGTCTATATTTGGAGTAATGGCAATGTTAGATCCGTAACAACCCAATTCTGGTCTTAAATCATCTATTGCAATAAAAAGTATATTAGTTTTTTTTTGAGAATAACAGCTAATTGTTATCAAAATAAAACAGATTATTTTAATTAATTTTTTCATTCTAAATTGAGTTGGTGAGTCTTCTCAAATCTAGAACAAACTCTTATAAAAGGACTAAAAAATCACCTTACAAAAACTTAACATTACTATTTTACTGTCTTTTTTTACTTAACTTTAAAAAAGGTTATTAATTATTTAAAATGTGTTTAAGTTTATGTTTTACAGGGGGTTATTGCGCTTAAATATTGTTATTATTTTTTTTGTATTACTTAATGCGTCGCTTATAAGCACCTTACAGGCGCAACAATTTCATGCATTTAAGGTAGATGTTAAAAAGCGTGCTGTTTATTATAACAGTAGTGTAACTGATATTAAAAAAGAGTATGATGCTGCTTTAAAAAATAAAGACTCTTCTAAAGCAATTAATAGGTTGCTAAATTTATGTTTTTTAGAGCGTGTTAATCTTAATTATAGTGATGCTTTTAGGTACGGAGGTGATGCTTTATTAATGGCAGAAGAAATAAAAGATACTCTTTTAATGGCCAAATCAAATGAAGAATTAGGATACTTAAATTACCTTTTTAAGCAAGATGATTTAGCGGGAGATAACTTTAAAAAAGCAAATACTTTTTATAGAATTTCTTTTTATAAAAATAAAATTCAGCTTTCTGATATGTATAGTGCTAATTATAATTTAGCCTTGTATTATCAGCGAAAATCTAACACAAAAATGCTAGAAAAATATATTGCTAATTGTGAAGAGATTGCTGTTAAGACAAAAATAAACCCAATTTATAAGGCTTATTTAAATGAGAAAAAAGCATCTATATTAGAAAAGAATAATAACTTAAATGAAGCCTTAAAATTATTAATAAGCTCTGAAAAAATTATTGATGAAAGTCCGGCATCTATACACAAGAGTTTTTTAATTGTGCTTTACGCAAGACTAGGAAAAATTTACAGAAAGAAAAACAATCTAGAATTAGCAAAACAGTATTATGAAAAAGCACTAGTTATAAAAGACATTGAGGGGGAATTAACTTTTTATATGAGCTATGTGTATGCAAAATATGCAAGTATATTATATAAACTTAAAGATTATAAAAATTCATATATTAATTTACGTAAAGCTAATGATATTAATGATGAGTATCTTAACCCTAGGAACGATAGCAATCAGGGTTTTTTAACAATTCATGATCATTACAATGTTCAACTAAACGAAAAGAATAAAATACTAAACCAACAAAAATTAGAGTTGGCTAGCCAGACACAAGAAATATTGCGTTTTAGAATCTTGTTTTTTGTAATTGTGTTTTTATTAATAATAGCAGCATTAGTAATTAGGTCTAGGGTACGGTTTTTAAAACACCAGAAAAAACAGCAGGACTCTAATGAGCAGATTGCAATTAAAAATAGTGAGTTAATGATTAATACGTTACAATTAATAGAACGTGAAAAAGTAATAAAAGAACTAAGTGATTATATAGAAAAAGAAAACACAACTACTAAAGCACCAGCAATTTTAAAATTGATAAGAAAACGTTCTGTTACACTTTGGGAGTCTTTTAATAATAGATTTTTAGCTCAGAATGAAGGCTTTTATGAGCGTTTAAAACATAAAGTTCCAGATTTAAGTTCTGCAGATTTAAAAGTGTGTGCCTTAATTAAGTTAAATTTTAGTGGAAAAGAAATGGCTTATTTACTAGGCATTTCTATTGGTAGTGTGCACGTAGCAAGGCATAGGTTACGTAAAAAAATGAAGATAGACAGGGATGTAAATTTGGTTAATTATATAAACTCTATTTAAATTACTGTATAAAACAAAAGAGTCGTACTGTATGTACGACTCTTTATAGTTTACAAATAAACTAACTCAAACAATTGAGAACTAAACTAACTTTTATATTAATATCCAAAGTTTTGTGACATTGTTGGTGCCTTTTCTACTTCAGATGCTGGTAGTGGCAAGTAATAATGTTGTGTTAACCATGGTCTTTCTACTACTGTTACTTCTTGGCTTGTTTCTGTGCCGTCTGTTGCTTTTGTCCACTGTAGTCCTTTTACATCAAAACCTAAGTGGTCTTCATTCATCCATCTTCTTTCATCAAAAAAGTTGTGACCTTCAAAACAAAGTTCTATACGTCTTTCTCTTTTTATGGATTCTAATAAATCATTTCCTGTTGCAGTTATTGCTGGCTGTAATGCCCTGCTAGAAACTTTGTTTAAATAAGTTGTAGCAACACCTTCATTACCCAAATGGTATTGTGCCTCTGCATAGTTTAAATATACCTCTGCTAGTCTGTATAAAATGTATGGGCGTTCTGGAGATATACCAGTTAAGCCATCAATCATACCTTCTTCATTTAATGTACCAACACTTTCATCTTGAAACTTTCTAATATTGTATCCTGTTTTAGAAGAGTGTTGTTTGTTTCCTAATCCTTCAGGTGAATCTAACCCATGAGGGTTTGCAGTTACGTCTTCTGATAAAAAATATTGTACTTTACGACCTCTAAATTCTGCACCGTTGTAATTAAGGTCTGCATAGTATCTCATTTCTCTACCATCATTAGGATTATTAGGATCAAAACCAGCATCATTAGTTGTGGTACCATCTGCCATATTAAATTGCAAAGCAAAGTTATGTGTTGGTGCGGCTAATGCCCAGCCACTATATCCGCTAGGAGAAAAAGTCTGGTCTGGAAGCGAATTGGTATCGGTACCAAAATCGTAATAAAGTGCACTGTATGGTCTAGCAAATAGAATATCGTTATTTGGTGATAAAAATAAGTTCTGATATTCTTTTGCATTTGCTACGGCAATTAAATCTCTAGCGCCAACAATATCTATTATTGCTTTTGCGGCGTCTGCAGCATCTTGCCATTTGTTAGGTTTTGTGTAAACATAAAGTGGATCGTTACTAGGTGCAAATGCAGGGTCATGTAATTTACTAGCTGCATATAATAATGTTCTAGATTTTACAGCTAAAGCTGCTAATTTGGTAGCTCTACCAAATTCTCCACCAGGTCTTGTTTCAGGTAAAACTGTTGCAACATCATTTAGTTCACTTACAATAAAATCTACGCACTCCTCATAACTGTTACGTGTTAATGCAAAATCATCATCTAAACCTAAAGCATTTTCTAAAATTGGTACTCCGCCATAAAAACGAATTAACTTACTGTAGATATTAGCACGTAAAAAACGCATTTCGGCTTTTAAAAGAGTTACTGTTTCTGGGTCTTTTTCCATAGCAGCACTATCATCTACTTTGTCTAAAAACTCATTAGCTAAACGCACATAATCCCAATAATTATCCCATTTTCCGTTTAGCATACCAACAGTACCAGGCGTCATACCTGCTCTTAATCTAAACTGGTCTAATAGTTTAAAGTTAAAAATAGCCTCGTAAGAACCTACTTCTAAATTAAATCTACGTCCCCACCATTGTCTTTTGTTTACTCCCCAGCTTTCTGTACTGTTGTAAACAGTGTATACTAGTCTTTCTAGCTGTTCTGGATCATTGTATATTAGATCTTCTGCAAAAGCATCTCTAGCTTCTACATCTAATACATCATTACAACTAGATAAGCTAAATACGGCAATTGTCAATAACGCGTATATTAATTTTAAATTTTTCATATCTGTATTTTTTTATATTAGAAACTAAAGTTTACACCTAACGTATATGTTTTTAAAGATGGGTATGTACTACCTATAAAGTTGTTGTAACCTGCTGCCTCTGGATCTAAGCCAAGCTTGTAAACATCAGAAAACATTGTAAATAAGTTTAAGCCTTTAGCAAATATTTTAATGTCACAAAATTTAATTTTGTCTTTAGGTATGGTGTAGCCAACTTCTATTTCTTTAAGTCTTAAGAAAGATGCATCTTCTAAGTATAAATCTGCTCCTTGAAAATTAGCAGAATTACCACTTTGGTTTCCGCTAAAACTATCACTTTGCCCAAAAGCTCTTGGGTATTTAGAGTCTCTGTTTGTTGGTGTCCATCTTTGGTTAAATACATATTCTGGTTTTGCTCCAGCCTGATCAAAAAACACTAACATTTTAGCTTCTGCTTGCCCTTGAAAAAGGAAGCTCATGTCAAAATTTTTGTATTTAAATCCTCCAAATACGCCATATTGTATTTGTGGTATGTTAGAGCTAAAATCTCTTACTCTATCATTAGCGTCTATTTTTCCGTTGCCATCTGTATCTAAATAAATAGGCTCACCTTCTACAGTACCATTAAGTTTAACATCTGTAGCGTCTACTTGTGCTTGGTCTCTAAAAATACCAGCAGTTGGGTATGTAATATAAGAGTCTATAGAGTATCCTTCTCTTTTTCTCCATTCTGGTACGTCTTCAGCTTCTGCTAAGTAAACAACTTCATTTTTTGCTTTGGTAACATTACCACCAATATTATAGCTAAAGTTATCTGTTACTTGCTGGCTCCAACCAAGTTCTAGTTCCCATCCAAAGTTATCTACTTTACCAATATTTTCTGCAGGTAAAGTTAAACCTGCTGCATCTGGTATAGCAGCTGCTCTTGTAACCAATATGTCTTCTCTGTTTTGATAGAAATAATTAAAATCACCTGTTAGCTTACTGTCAAACATAGAGAAAGCCAAGCCAATATTTTTCATATAAGCTGTTTCCCATGTAATGTTAGGGTTTGGTACATTGTCTGGTGTGTAACCATTGTAGCTAACACCAGGAGCTCCAAATACATAAAAATTTGGGTTAGCAGTATTAGTTGGTCCTCCATAATCAAAACGTGTTAAGTATTGGAAAGCTCCAATACGATCGTTACCCATTTTTGCCCAAGATCCTCTTAGTCTTAAATCTGTTAACCAATCTGCATTGTCTAAAAAAGATTCTTTGTTAATTGCCCATGATGCTGCAACACCAGGGAAGGTACCATATCTTTTGCCAGGTCCAAAGTTACTAGAACCGTCATGGCGAATTGTAAAGTCTACAAAATATTTCTTTTTGTAATCGTAAGAGAAAGCCCCAAAGTAATTGACTCTTCCCCATTCTTGAGATGTTCCATATGATTGTTGCCCATCATCACTACCAGCAAATAATTCTGTGTGCTCTTTTGTTGGAAAACCTTGACGTTGAGCCCAAAACTGTCTTTGTTCAGATTGTGCTTGCTCATAACCTACAAAGGTGCTTATAGAATGGTTTTCTCCTAGCTTTTTCTTATAGTATAATGTTGCATTTGCTTGTACTTCATCAAATTTCCAAAAACCTTCTCTAAGTATTCTTTCTCCACCTCTTTGAGATTTACCAGTAGATGGTACATATTCTCCTGTGTCTCCTTGGTAAGTGTATACAGTCCATGGTGTGTACCATGATTTCTGATCGTTATTTTGTCTGCGTATACCAACAAAGGTTTTAAACGTTAATCCTGGAGTTATTTTTTTTAAGTCCCAATCTAAAGAAAAACGTCCACGTAAAGTATTGTCTATTCTTTTTAAAAAGCCAGACTCGTTACTAGACATTACATATGGGTTAGCTCCGTTTTCGCCACCCCAACCAGGTAAACCATTTGGGTAAATGCCAACTTCTGTAGGCTCGTTAGTATAAATATGCTTGTAAATAAAACCTGCATCTACACCAGGTTCTTGTGTGTTTCCAAATCTTCCAGAAATATCTACACCTAATTTAATATCATCTGTAATTTTAATATCTAAGTTAGAGCGTACTTGGTTTTGTCTAAATTTTAAATCGCCAGATTTAAATAAACCTACTTGCTTTATAAAGTCACCACTAACAAAATATTTTACATTTTCACTACCACCAGAAATAGAGATTGAGTTTCTAGACTCTGGAGATGTTTTAGCAAAAGTTAAATCGCTCCAATCTGTACTTGGAAAATTTATAGGATCTGTTCCTGCTGCGTAATTGTCTATTTGTTCTTGTGTAAAACGAGGAGCTTGTCCTAACCTATCTGTAATTTCATTTTCATAAATTGCATATTGTTCTGACGACATAAGATCTGGTCTTACAGAAAATGATGATAAGTTATATGATGATGAAATGTTAATTCTTGGTTTTCCAGATTTACCTCTTTTAGTAGTTACTAAAATTACACCGTTTGCTGCTCTTGCACCATAAATTGCTGCAGCACCATCTTTAAGTATTGTAATAGATGCTACATCTTGTGGAGCTAATTGAGAAAAAGACCCTGATACTACACCATCTATTAATATTAAGGGTGAGTTATTGTTTAAGGTAGATTTACCTCTAATTAATAAAGATACGTCTCCTGTAGATCCAGGATAACCACCTCTATCATTCACAATTAAACCAGACACTTTACCTGCTAAAGATTTGGCTAAATCTTTATTAGATGTTTTTTCTATATCTTCACTTTTAATAGCACTAACAGAGCCAGTAACTTCTCCTTTTTTTCTTGTTGTATATCCTAAAACAACTACTTCTTCTAGGTTTTCAGCATCTGTTTCCATTTTTAAATTAATGGTAGATTTACTGCCTACAGTTACTTCTTGTGTTTTGTAGCCAATATATGTAAATACTAAAACAGTATCATTGCCATCTACTGTTATACTGTAATTACCATCAAAATCTGTTGTTGTTCCGTTAGTTGTTCCTTTTACAACAATACTAACACCAAGCATTGGTCCCATATCATCAGATACGCTACCTGTAATTGTTTTTTCTTGTGTGTTTAAAGTTGTACTGTCATTAGCGCTAGCTTGTAATGGTATTGCTAATGAACTAAATAAAATAAGTTGCAATAAAAACAACTTATTAAATAAGGAAAAGTAATTTCTACTTTGTTCATTTTTTGGTTTTTTCATAATTCTGAGTTGTTACGTTAGGAGTTTTTTAGTTACATAGTGTTTTGTATGCTAAGCATTAAATACTTGAACATTAATACGTGGTTTTTGTAGTTCATTTTCTTTAAGATGAATTGCATTTATTCTTTTACAAAGAAAAAGTGTTATTGAAAAAAATGCGGACATCATAAAAATTAGTTTCATATCCCAAAAGAAACGTAAAAAACAGGGTGTCTATTTATCAATTTTACCTTTCGATAACATTATTTTAACCTTTTTGATTAAAAAGGGCTTATTTTAAGGTAAGGAGATGTAAATAGGGGTAAATGACCCTTGATTGTAGTTGTTTTAAGGTCTAAATGGCTTGTTAGTAGGTAATAAGATGAGGTGTAAAAAAACTCCTTACTGTATTTAATAAGGAGTTTAGTGTATTGTAATTTTAATAGCTAGTTATTTAGGAATAAGAAATGTGTTATTAAAAGTAGCCATTGTGCTGTCTTTCCACATTTCTTGCAAATACGTAGGGTCAAACCAAAGTGGTTCTGTATGTGTTTTACTCCATTTTTCTGCATCACTAACAAGTGAGTTTAATATGTCTGGGTGTTTTGTACTTAAGTCATTTTCTTCTCCAATGTCTTCTGTTATTTTAAAAAGCTTCCAAGGTTGTTTGCTAACTTTTAGTGCTTTCCATTCGTCTTTTCTTGCAGATACATCTGTGTAGCCTTCTCTGTGGCGCATAGCAAATAAAGTTTCTTTTTTATGTAGATCTTTATTAGTTAATATAGATTCCCAAGCATTTTTTCCGTCTAAAATTTTATTGTTGGGAATCCTTGCTTTTGCTAAATGAGCCAAGGTAGGGTAGAGGTCTAAACTGTTAATTGGAAAATTATTTTTTTCTCCTTTGGCAATGTGTTTTGGCCAATACATAAACATTGGTACGCGGTAACCACCTTCCCAAGTATCTCCTTTTCTTCCGTGTAATGGAAAATTGGTTGCGCCATGGTCTGTATTTCCGCCGTTATCACTTAAAAATATAATTAAAGTATTTTTTAATTGATTTGTTTCTTTTAATGTGTTTACAATGGCGCCAACTCCTCTGTCTACAGCATAGACCATTGCCGCATAGGTTTTTCTGTCTTTGTCTTTTATATCTAAAAATATTTTTAAATCTTCTTCTTTGGCTTCAAGCGGTACGTGTGGTGCGTTGTAGGCTAAATATAAAAAGAAGGGTTTCTCTTTATTTGAAGCCTCTTTAATAAAACGAGAAGCTTCTCTAGAAAAGGCATCGGTTAAATATTCTGTTTCTTTAACTTCTTTGCCATTGTGTTCTAAAGGCAGTATGTAATCTCTAATTATTTTTTTGTTGGCCTTCTTTTGTTTTTCATATTTAGGACGGTATTCTTCAGGAAAGTAGTTATGTCCTCCACCTAAAAAACCATAAAAATCTGTAAAACCTCTTTGGTTGGGATGAAACTCTTGTGTTGCTCCTAAATGCCATTTTCCAATAGCTCCTGTGTAATAGCCAGATTCTTGTAGTGTTTTTGCTATAAATTGCTCGTTAGTAGAAATACCTTTGCCCAAAGATTCTCCGTTAGCAGGTAAATTAAACTGTGAGCCAATTGTATGCGGATACCTACCTGTTAACAATGCTGCTCTACTTGGGCCACAAAACGGATGTGCAACATAAGCCGAGGTAAACATTGTGCCATTACTAGCTAATTTATCTAACTCAGGAGTTTTAATATCTGTACTGCCATTAAAACCAACATCAGAATAGCCTAAATCATCACAAAGCACAAGTAAAATATTGGGTTGCTTTGTGTTTGTGTCAACTTTTGGAGTTATTTGCGCTACTTTTTTTGGTTTATTAGTACAGCTTAATACCAACAATGATGCTGCAAAAAAAATAGTTTTAGAGTTTTTAAGTAAAATCATAATTAAGATTAGTTAAGTTGTGCTAAGTTTCCTTTCCAACCTTTATTAAATTGAGCTAATAACTTAGTTACTAGTTCAGGGTTTTCTTTCGCAATATTTATAGTTTCTGTTGGGTCTTTTATATGATCGTATAATTCTATAAAAATAGGCTCAGCATTTTTGTTAGTATAATCTTTCCATACTATAAATCTGTAGTTTTTTGTGCGCATAGAGTAGCCCATTAATTTATTTTCAAATAGGTCTCTATTCCATTTATCTCCTTGCTGTTTTTTAATTTTAGCCTCTACTTCTTCTATTAAAGGACCAAAAGAAGTTTCTTTCATTCCTTTAGACAGCGGGTTTGCAGCCCATTCTCTTAATGCGGGCGTAGGAAACTGACTAAAAACGGCTGTTTTCCAGTCTTGTTTAGGGTTGGTTAAAAGAGGTTTAAAACTCTGTCCTTCTACAGTGTTAGGTACTGCAACATCTACCAAGTCGCAAAGAGTAGGGTACATATCTACAAGTTCTACTAGGGCATCTGTTTTTGTACCTCTAATATTTTTAGACATACTAGGAGCAGAGATAATTAAAGGTACCCTAGTGGCAATTTCATAATTAGTTGCTTTTCCCCAAATGCCCATATCTCCTAAATGCCAACCGTGATCACTCCATAAAATAATAATGGTATTATCTCTTTGTCCAGATTCATCTAACGCTTTTAACATACGTCCAATTTGTGCATCTATGTAACTAACGCAAGCCAAATATGCATGCTTTAATTTTATAGCTTGCTCGTCACTAATACCACCTTTTTTAGGAATATCGGCTCTTGCTCTTAATTCAAATGATGCGTGTAAACCCATAGTTGCACCGTCTTTTGGAGCATTTTTTTGTGCAGCTAACTTTATATCATCTTCATTGTATAAATCCCAATATTTTTTTGGAGCTTGCCAATCTAAATGTGGCTTTTTCATTCCTAAACCTAAAAAAAATGGTTTGTCTGGGTTTTTACGCAGCATATCTTTTAATGTAGCAATTGCTAAGTCTGTGTTATAACCGTCTTCATATGTATTATCAGGGTAGTCTGCAAATTCATAAGCAGGACCTTTTCCTAGTCCATTACGCAATGCATTTTTGCCATATTTAGCAATCATAGCTGCGCTATTTTCTTTTTGCATTTTTATATTTTCGGGTAATTTAAAGCCAAATTTTGGCTTTTTTTCACCGCTCAATACGCTATGCGGTACTGGTTTTCTGCTCCATGATAACTTAGGATCATTATATTTTCCGTGAAAAATTTTACCAGTATGCACTGTCTCATATCCATTAGCCCATAGTTGTTGGGGTAGTGTTACTATATCTGGATTGGCATCTCTAAAATAGGTAAAGTTTTCTATTACATTAATGCTTTCTGGTCTGGCTCCTGTCATTAAACTAGCTCTAGACGGACTACAAATAGCTTCTTGACAATAGGCATTGTTAAATTGTAAGCCTGTATTTGCCAAGGCATCTATGTTTGGACTTTGTGCAATTTTAGAGCCATACGTACCAAGTTCTGGGCGTAAATCATCAATAGCAATAAATAAAATGTTGGGCTTTTGCTTTACTTGCTTTTTGTTTTCTTTTTGAGATTGACAACTACTAATAATAAAAAGTAGAAGTATTATTGGTGCGTATTTCATTATTTGCTTCAGAAAAGTTAATATTTGATACTATCAAAAGAACTTAAAAGTAGCAATTTAATATGCTTATAATTTATCTATAGCATACACTATTTTACCTTTTTTATGTTCTTTGTAAGTGCTTTAGGGTGTATGTTTAGTTTTTAGAGGTAATAAAAGCTTTGTTGCTATAAATTAGTATCTTTTATCTGTGTTAAAATAAAGTGTTAATACAGTCTTTACGCTGCATTGTTCTACTTATTTTTGTGTAAATTTAAAACATAGACATCTTTACAAAACTAAATATTAAGATTTATGACCAAGCTAAAAATTAATGGAGAAATACATACTATAGATGTAGATCCGGATATGCCTTTGTTGTGGGCAATAAGAGATATTATAGGTTTTACTGGAACCAAATTTGGTTGCGGTAAAGGTTTTTGTGGTGCTTGTATGGTTTTAATGGACGGCAATGCTGTAAATTCTTGTCAATTACCTGTTTCTGCGGTGGGAGAAAATGAATTAATTACAGTAGAGGGGCAAACAGAAAACCTTCAGTTATTACAAAAGTCTTGGGCAGAACATAATGTACCACAATGTGGATTTTGCCAATCTGGACAATTAATAACTGCAACTGCTTTGTTAAATGGTAATAGCAACCCGTCTGATGAAGATATTAATAATGCAATGGTGCGTAACATATGTAGATGTGGTACATATCCGCGTATAAAAAAGGCAATAAACCATTCTGTTGAATTAAAAAACAAAGGCTAGTTATGATGGATGTTAAAAATGTGAGTCGTAGAAGTTTTTTAAAAGGTCTAGGTTTGGCTTCAGGAGGTTTAATAATAGCTTCTGGTACAACGCTTTTTACAGGTTGTGAGCCAAAAGAAATAATAGAGTTTAATCCTAATTTATTTGTTCAGCTTAATTCTGATGGTAACCTAATTTTAGTAGCATCAAGATCAGAAATGGGACAAGGTGTACGTACTTCTCTAACGTCTGTTATTGCAGATGAGATGGAGGCAGATTGGGATAGAGTAAGTATTAAACAAGCTGTAGGTGATGCTAAATATGGCGATCAAAATACAGATGGCTCTAAAAGTGTACGTCTTTTGTATGAAGAAATGCGTAAAATTGGTGCTGCTACAAAAGCAGTTTTAATTGCTGCTGCTGCTAAAAAATGGGAGGTTCCTGCATCAGAATTAAAAGCAGAAAACCATTTTGTTATAAGTAATAGTGGTAAAAAAATAGGATTTGGAGAACTTGTAGAGGTAGCAAAAACTATAGAGGTTCCCAAAGATGTTGTTTTAAAAGATCCTAAAGATTTTAAATATATTGGTAAGTATTTACCAAGTAAGGATGTAGAAAACTTATCTAACGGAAGCGCTATTTTTGGTTTAGACAAGCGTTTAGATAATATGAAATTTGCGGCAATAAAACGTTGTCCTGTTACTTTTGGTACAGTAAAGTCTTTTGACAAAACTGAAGCCTTAAAAATTGCAGGTGTTATAGATGTTGTAGAAATTCCTAGAGTAGAAAAACCTTTTGGTCCTTTAGGTGGTGTGGCTGTTGTTGCTACAAATACTTGGGCAGCTTTTAAAGGTAAAGAGGCTTTAAAAGTAGAGTGGGATTTGGGTGATAACAAAGGTTATAACTCAGATGCTTATATGGAAGAGTTAACAGCTAACGTACATAAAAAAGGTAAGGTTGCTAAGTCTGTTGGTAATGTAGATGATGCATTTAAAAAAGCATCTAAAACAATAGAAAGTACCTACCAACTGCCACATTTGGTACATACGCCAATGGAGGTGCCTAATGCTGTTGCTTGGGTGCAAGGTGATAATTGTGAAATTTGGGCACCAACACAGGAGCCACAACGTACAAGGACTGAGGTTAGTGCTTATTTAAATACAGACGAAAAGAATGTTACTGTAAATGTGACATTTTTAGGTGGTGGTTTTGGTAGAAAATCTAAACCAGATTATGTGGTAGAAGCAGCAGCTATTTCTAAGGCAATTAATGCTCCTGTACAGGTTGTTTGGACAAGAGAAGATGATGTAAAACACGGATATTACCATACCGTAGCTGCACAATATATGAAAGGTGGTTTAGATAAAGACGGAAAAGTAACAGGTTGGTTGCATCGTTTTGCATTACCATCTATAGGTTCTACATTTTCTCCTGGTATTTTGCATCCTGCTCCGTTTGAAGCTTCAAGTGCAACTAATGTACCTTTTGAAATTCCTAATATGCAAGTAGAAACCGGTGAAGCGCCAGCACACGTTAGAATAGGTTGGATGCGTTCTGTTATAAATATTCCGCACGGTTTTGCAATAAATGTTTTTGCTGATGAATTAGCTAATGAGGCAGGAGTAGATCCGTTAGAGTTTAGGTTAAATTTAATTGGTAGTGACCGTATTGAAGATACAAAAAATGAATATAAATATGATACTGCTCGTTTAAAACACGTGCTAAAACAGGCTGCTAAAAATGCAGATTGGGGTAAAAAGTTACCAGAAGGTCATGCAATGGGACTTGCTGTACATTATAGTTTTTTATCTTATGTGGCTTCTGTAGTTGAGGTGTCTGTTATAAATAATAAAGTAAAAGTGCACAACATACATTCTGTTATAGATTGTGGCTTGGCTGTAAATAAAAATACAATTATTGCACAAATGGAAGGTGCTGCTATTTTTGGTATGTCTTTAGCTTTCTATGGTAAAATAACGGCTAAGGATGGTGCCATAGAACAAACCAATTTTGGTGATTATCAAATGTTACGTATGCCACAAGCACCAAAAATTCATGTAGAAATAGTAGAAAATAATGAAAAACCAACGGGTGTTGGTGAGCCAGGAGTACCTGTTATTGCGCCAGCAATTGTTAATGCAATTTTTAAAGCAACAGGAGATAGGTATAGAAGTTTACCATTAAAAGATCATAAGTTAGTGTAATTACCTATATTTAATTAAAATATAAAAAGGGGATAAGTTGTACAACTTATCCCCTTTTTTAATAAAAACTAACGTGTTATTTATTCCCAAACAACTGGTAAAAACACAGTCATTTCACTTTCTTTTTCATTGTTTCTGTTAGACCAAGCATAATAAGGAACAAAGGTTGTATTGTAAGTGTTCCACTCTGGTTTTTTTACTTTGTGATACATTTTATCTGCCTTACTAGCATCCTTACGTAGTAAAACGTTTCCTGTTATTGCAGATACTCCACCTAAAAAGTCTGGCCTGTACTCAGATTTTAGTTGGGACGCATCACCTTTAATAAATACATCTAAAATACTAGTGTCTTTAGGTAAATCTGCAGATTCTACACAATATATAAGAGGACCTCTTTTTATGGCTACTTGGTTACGTACTTCTTCAATACGTTCATGACCTTCTACAAAATTTATATCTAATGGCATTGCAACACGTATTACATCATCTTTTTTCCATTGTCGGGTAATAGTAGTAAACTCACCAGCTTTTACAGTAGCGTTAATCTCTTTGCCATTTACTAGTACTTTTGTGTTTTCTGCCCAATCCGGAATTCTAACAAGCACATCAAAAGGAGTGCTTTTACAGGCTTGCATTGTTATTTTTACATCTCCATTCCAAGGGTAAGCTGTTTCTTGTTTCAACTCTAACTTAGAGCCATCAGCAAGTGTTGTTTTTAATGTGTTACCACCATAAAGGTTTATAGCAATACCATTTTTAGATTTGCTATATGCCCAGCCAGATACTTTTGCAATTGTACGAACTAGGTTTGGAGGACAACAAAAACAGTCTAAATAAGCTTGTCTTGTTGGGAACTCTGTGTTCATTTTGTCATAGTCTCTAGAGCCGTGAATTACTCTAAGTGGATTAGCGTAGTAATACCTGTCTCCTTCTAAATTAATACCAGATAATGCACTGTTGTATAATACGGTTTCCATAATATCTGCATATTTAGATTCACCGTGTACGCCAAGCATACGATAGCTAAACATAGAGTTGCACACATTGGCGCAAGTCTCATTATATGCAGTCATATTTGGCATCATGTACTCGTCTATAAAACCTTCTTCAATCTTATCTCTATTAGTTGATGCTCCGTAGTGAGTTTGACCAACAGCACCGGTTACGTACATTTTTTTAAGTGCAACATTCATCCATAATTTATCTAAAGCATCAATTAAGGCTTGTTCTCCTGTTTCTGCATAAACATCTGCAGCTCCGGCATAATAATACAAGGCTAAAACCGCGTGGCCAACTGCTTCATCAGATTTACGTAAAGGTGTGCGCTCTTGCACCATATCTCCAATAGGATATCCTTTTGTTTCTGGTGTTTCTGCAACTTTATAAGATCCTCTGTTGTTAATAAATTTCTCTGCTAACTCTAAATAGCGTTTGTCTTTTGTTGTTCTGTACAATTCTACTAAGCCCATAATTTGTGTTTGGTTAAAACCAAAACGACCATATCGCTCATCATCTGTCATAAATAAGGAGTGTAACAAATCTGCGTGTTTAACAGCTATATCTAAAAAGTTAGTCTGACCCGTAATTCGGTAATGAATACAAGCACTAGTTAATAAGTGTCCAGAATTGTACATTTCATGAAACTTTCGGTTTTCATACCTAGAACGATCATCTTTTAACTGAATTTGAGTCTGTAGGTAGCCATCTTTTTCTTGTGCTTTTCCAATGATGTCAATATAACTATCTATTTCTTTTAATAAAGCTTCGTCTTTATTTTGTGCATAAACATACATTGTGGCTTCCATAAACTTATAAAAGTCACCATCGTGCCAATGCATACCTTTGTGTTCACCTTCTTTTAAGCCAGCAGCAATTTTAAAGTTGTTTAATGCGTGGCCAGTATCACCAGTTAGTAAACTTCGCATATAGGGAACCATTTTTGTTTCGGCAATTTTAAATTTATCTGCCCAAAAACCTTCTGTCCATTGGCAATCTCCCATATCTATACTTTTAAAAGCAACATGCGGACTATTGGCATTATTTATAATACCTGCGTTAGGATCTAAGTTTAGAGCTAGATCTTTACTTTCTGTATTTGCAGTTGCTTCCGGAATCTTTGCTTTTTTATCCTGTCCGCAAGAGGAAAGAACCAGAGCGCTAAAGGCTATAAGTGTAAATTGTTTCATATTTTAAAATTGAGTATAAGTTAGTTTGTTATTTGTTGTTTTTTTCAAATTGACGTTTCTCTTTTATTGGAGAGTTGTACTGTTGCATCTCTTTTTTTACTTTTTCGGGAGTTCTGTACCTATCCATACGGTCAATGTCGTAATTTTCAAAACTTCTTTTTAGCATCCAAAGTGGTCGTTGTAATGTAGACTCCCATTCAAACATTTTTTTAAACATAGATTTTACTTTTTCTGGATGTTTAAAAGCAATATTATTTAGTTCTGCAGTGTCTGTAGATAAATCATATAACTCTGCTGGTCTGTCTGCAAAACGTATTAATTTCCAGTCGCCTTCTCTATAGGCAAGTCTTACTTCTTTTTTCCAAAATAAGGTATTATGCGGTCTAGCATTATTTTCACCATTTATATATGGCAAAAGATTTACGCCATCTATGTCTTTTAAGTCTTCAGTTTTTCCACCTCCTGCTGCGTAAAAAGTAGGTAGTAAGTCTAGAGTGCTAACTGGGTAATTGTATACCGTTTTAGACTTTATTTGTTTTGGCCAACTTATTAAATAAGGCACTCTTATTCCGCCTTCTAAATGGTTAGATTTTGTGCCACTTAATGGTAAGTTTAAAGATGCATTTTTATCTGTTGGTCCGCCATTGTCGTTAGAGAAAACTATAATTGTGTTTTTATCTAAACCAAGTTCTTTTAATTTGTTTATTACTTTGCCACAAGCTCTGTCAAGTGCTAATGTCATAGCAGCTAGCTCTTTTCGTTTGCCATATAAATTAGGAAATTTTTCTAAATCTTCTGCTGTTGCTTGCATTGGTGTATGTACAGCATTAAAAGCTAAGTATATAAAAAAAGGATTGTCTTTGTTTTTCTGAATAAACGAAACAGCTTCGTTTGCCAAAGCATCGGTTACGTATTTGGTTGGCTCTTGGTAGTTGCCAAAACCTCTTTCCATTCTGTTGTCTAAATTGGCTTTAGAAACATCATTGTAGCCAAAGTAACTACGCGCACCACCTCTAAAACCATAAAACTCATCAAACCCTCTCTTAGTTGGGTGGTAACGGTCTGCATCGCCTAAATGCCATTTGCCATACATAGCAGTTTTGTACCCTAATTTTTTTAGGTAATCTGCAATTGTTAACTGGTCTAATGGTAAGCCCATGTCATCTGCCAAAAATTTAGAATTGGCACTCATATAGCCAGGAACGTTAATTTCCTCGTATCCAAAACGTTGTTGGTATTTACCTGTAATTAAGCCGGCCCTAGATGGTCCGCAGGTAGCATCTGTAACATAGCCTTGGGTAAATTTAGCTCCAGACTTTGCTAGCTTATCAAGGTTTGGAGTTTTCATTATTTTACTGCCTTGAAAACCAAAGTCTGCATAACCAGCATCATCAGAAAATAAGAAAACAATGTTTGGTTGTTTTTGCGCTTGTAGGTGTACAGCAATAAAAGTTAATAATAGATAAATAATACTTTTCTTCATTTGTATGTGTTTCACTATTAGTAATGAGTGAATTACAACAAATTAAAAGAAAAAAAAGGTAAAATGATTAAAGCAAATTACCTTGTTGTAACATTATTTTAACTCTACAGTAATAGATTTTTATTAAAATGGAGTTATTTACGGGTAGAGAGTTATTCTTTTACCTCCATAAATTCTACAGGAGCTCCGTTGTGTTTTATAAAAGCAACGCGTACACCTTCTCCAGGAGAAAAAGTATCAACTAAAATGTCTTTACCTTTTAAGGCATCTTCCATATTATCTACAAAATAAGCAACGTGTGGTATGGTGCGCATTAACTTTGGCATTGGGCTATCAGCATCAAATTTTACCCATTCTATATTGTACTCGTCTTTATCAAACTCTGTGTAGTGTATTTTTCCTGGTTCGTAAAAACCGTCCCATTCTTTTTCTTCTGTAGTTGGTATTCCAATATGACTAAACTTGTATTCCATATTTTTTTTATAAATGTTATTTAATCGATTTAATTAAAAACTGAAAACTGTATTCACCAGATTTAAGCCTGTATTCTGTTAGTAAATGTGATAAAGTGCCACCTAATCCTGTTTGCTTATAATCTATATTAAGTGTGTAGAAATCTTCTTTTTTTAATTCAAATGGATGTTTTGCCATCTCTATATTATTTGCAGAGTACGGCCAAATTGAAAAACTAAATTCAGGATTTCCTGTAATTTCTAAGCCTGTTTTTTGGTTGTTAGTTAGTTTTAGCCAGCGTGTTTCTGTTCTGTTTCCGTTTTCTTGTGGTAAAACATAATTTGTAAACATAGCATCTGTTTTAGATTGGTATTCTCCTACTTCAGAATTTCGTTTTCGATCACTATAATTTTCAAACGGGCCATTGCCATAATAAGCGGTTTTCTTCAGTTGTTTATTAATGCCCATTGTTAAGCCAATTCTAACTGGTTCTGGTAAAGTTGTGTCTGCTTTTACATTAAAATTCACGGCTATTGTTGCATCACTATAAAATGTATAATTGGTGTTAAAACTAAGTTTATTACTCACAAATTGATTGGCTGTAACTGTAATGCGTTTTTTGTTTTTAGAGCTAATTTTTGTTTCTGAGGTTTTAATATTGTCTGCTATGTTTTTCCAAAATTGGCGCCCTTTTTTTAAAACTTTATTGCTGGCTCCTCTTATGTCATTATCTATTGGTGGTCTGTAAAAATTAGGTTTTAAAGGAGAAGTTATTTGTTCTATACCTTTAATTTTGTACGATGTTAACAACCCTTTGTCTTTGGTTATAACTGCTGTAAAATTATAACCAGTAATAGTAAAAGCATCGTTGCTTTCTAAAGCGTTGATATTTTTGTTAGAGGTTGATGTGTAATTTTGAATAGATTTTTTAGCCTGTAATAGCAGTTGTTCTTTAGCTATTTCATACCCTTTTTTAACCCATAAGCGATCTGCTTTTTCGTGAAGTGATATACGTAGCCAGTAATCTGAATTAGGGTTAGTTTTTTTATTGTTGAATGGTATTGTGACTATTGCTGATGACGATGCAGGAATATCTTGTTTTGGAAGTTCTCCAGATTGAAGCTCTTTTCCGTTTTCTGATAACGCCCATTTAATAACGTACTTGTCTAAATTTGTAAAGGCAAAACGATTTATAATTCGTACTTGCTTATTTTGTAAATCTACAGCCTCAAAAGCAACCGGTTGAAAAACATATTTTGCTTCCCAAGCGTGTGGATTTGGAGTTCTGTCTGAGGCAAAAACACCGTTAATACAAAAGTTATGGTCATTAGGAGTTTCTCCGTAATCGCCGCCATAAGCGTAAAAGGTATTGCCATTTGGATCTTTTTTCTCTAATCCTTGGTCTACCATATCCCAAATAAAACCGCCAATTAAGTTTGGTTTAGCTCTAATAATATCCCAAAACTCACCTAAACCGCCCATAGAATTTCCCATAGCGTGCATATACTCGCACATAATTATAGGTCTGTTTATGTATGCACTGTTTGCAAGGTTTTCTAGTTGAGATTGATCTGGGTACATTCTACTAATGACATCCACAAATGCAGGGTCTGTTGGGTTTGCCATAGATGGCCAGTTGTTAGATTTGTAACCAGCGTCTTCTATATAGGCAGAATTATTTGGGTCTCCTTGTGCACCTTCATAATGAATAAACCTAGACGAATCATAATCTCTGACCCAAGATGCTGCTGCTGCAAAAGCCGGACCAGTACCAGACTCATTACCTAATGACCAAGAAATAATGCTAGGGTTGTTTTTATCGCGCTCTACCATACGGTACACTCTGCTTAAAATAGGAGCTGCCCAAGAAGGTGAATACGGTATAAAACTGCCTAAATGGTGACATTCTATATTGGCTTCTGCCATTACGTAAATGCCATACTCATTACAAAGTTCTAGAAAATAAGGATCATTTGGGTAGTGGGATGTGCGTACTGCATTAAAATTAAACTGTTTTAGTAGCTCTACGTCTTTACGTAAATCTGCTCTGCTTAGTGCTTTTCCATTTTTTGGATGGTGATCATGTCTATTTATACCCATAATCTTTAAAGGCTTTCCGTTAATTAATAACTCATTTTTAGCACTAAAATCTACAGTTCTAAATCCTATTTTTTGACTTCTAGATTCTACTACATTTCCACTAGGATCTTTAACGGTTAAAACAACGGTATACAAGTACGGGTTTTCTGCAGACCATTTGTTAGGCCTTTTAATGTTAGCCTCTAACAAAGCAAATTTAGGGATGTCTCTAGGTGGCCAACGTTCGTTGTAAATTTTGTCTACGTTTACAGATAAGTCTTTGTTTAGTACTTTTTTATTATCTGTATTATATAGCATAGCTGTAACAGTATAGCCTTTTAAATTATCTTGGTTTTCTTTAACCCAAACTTTAGGTCTAATTTGTAATTTTGCATCTTCAATATTAGCATCAAACTTGGTTTTTATATAAAAATCATTAATAGCAATTTTTGGTTGTGCTAATAATAAAACCTCACGGTGTATGCCGCTTAGTCGCCACATATCTTGATCTTCTAAGTAGCTGCCATCACTCCACCTAAAAACTTGAACGGCAACTCTATTTTTAACTCCCTTTTTTATGTAGTTAGTAATGTCAAATTCGGCAGCTAAACGGCTTCCTTGGCTGTAGCCTACTTTTTTACCATTTACCCAAACATAAAATGCAGATGAAACTCCACCAAAGTGTAATATTATAGACTGATTATTCCACTCTTTAGGAACCTCAAAATCTCTATAATAACTACCAACAGGATTATCTCTATAAATCTTAGGAGGCTTTGGAGGTTGTGGTCCTTTCCAATCATACTTTAAGTTAGGGTCTTGTATGTTGGGTGTAAAAGGGTACGTAATATTTGTGTAAATGGGTTGCCCGTACCCTTTTAATTCCCAGTTAGATGGAACTGGGATATCTACAAAGTCATCACCTTTAAAATTTGTAGCAACAAAATCTGTTGGTCTATCTATAGATTTAGCTGTGTATTTAAATTTCCAGATACCATTTAGAGACTTTACTTTGGCTGTTTCTCTGTTACCTTTTAAGGCATCATTTTCATTATTATAAGAATAGCTAGCAGCACGAGCCTCCATTTTATTTATTTCAAAAATATGCTCGTTTTCCCAATCATTTTGCGCTGTTACGCTTTGCGCAACTACAAAAAGTAAAAGCACAAGTGTTAATCCGTGTCTCATAAAAATGCTTAAAATGCCTTAGTAATTAGTTTTCTAACAAACTAACTTGGTAGCTTCCTTTGTTAATTTCTCCGTTTTCTCTGGTAACATAATAGCCATAACCAGGAATTGTTTGTCCGTTTTCTATTTTTTGGTCTACATTACCTACGTTAACAATTACAGTAGTTCCATTAGAAAATTTTGTACGTTGCACTTTAAAATCTTTACTTAAGTATTCGTGACTTTCTAATTCGGCATAAAATGTTTCTTTGTGTATTGGAGCTACTAATTTGTTAGCCATTTTAATCATACTAGACATACCGTCAAACTCATACGGAGCAAAGAAAATAGTTGTTCCTCTACCAAAAAGTATGCTGCGTAATGACTTTATTCTAAAATCACCATTGTTAGTAACCTCGTTATCTGGATCTTGTATTTTTCCAAAAACAGCAATAGCATCATGGTATACAAGATTAAAAAGTGGAGCCTTTTTAGAAATAGTAGAAAGTGGAGGATTGCCAAGATAAGTTAAGCCTTCAAACATATCAAAATAAGGAATCCAAGCTTCTTGGCCGTGTTCTGTTCCGTTTACAAGGTTTAAAGAGTCTATGTATTTGGCAAGAGCAATACGCCCTTCTTTTCCTTTTTCTCTATATGCAGCAAACGTAATATCTGTAATATCTGCTTTTAAGTTTAATGCTTTTATTTCTTCAGTGATGTGTTTTTTTGCCAAACCTAATTGGTATTTACTATCTACACGTGCCCATCTGCTATTAGTTTCTTGTAATTTACCGTTAGCATCTTTCCACATAAATTCGGTAGAAAAATCTGGATCGTTCTCTAATAGAGCAGAGTAGGAGTGGTATGAAGAGTATAAGTAACCATATTTGTTAGTTAAATCTACCGCTTCTTTAAGTTTTTTAACACCACCAAGTTCTTCACTTATTGGCCAGTTGTTAGGTACGTAGTTAGAGAAAGTTCCCCAGGCGTGTATAAAAGCATTGTCTACTTTTAGAGTGTCGTGTATTGTAGTAATCATATTTTTTAAATCATCAAAAGTAAAAGCCATACCTGGCATATTTACATAATGAGGGTAGCCACCATAAATACCAAAGTAGATAGAGCCTGGCAGTTTATCTACATCTGGATTTCTTGCTAGTTTATCTCTTAAAGAAACAAAATGACCACGTTTTTTAGCTTCTTTTCTGTATTCTTTAGCCATATCTACATAATCTCCCTTAGGAATAAAAGAGTAAGTTATGCCTCCAATTGTTTGGTTAGGTGTTGATATGTCCCATACGGGATCTAAAAACTGTACTCTTTGGTAGTTAGACATTTTACCCTTTGCATTAAATAAGTACTGACCGTTATTATTAATGTTAAAAAATAATTTTGGTCTTACGTCTTTGTCAATAATACCAACTACTGCAGATTTTTTATTGTAGGTTCCCCACCATGGCATAGATAAGCCTGTACCGTTATTAAAAAGCTCTAAAGTACCTATAGATTTATTATTATATGTGGTATCATCCCATTTACAAAAACGACCACCATTCATAGGGAAAATATAAGACGGACAGATGATGCCTTGCTTTTGTGGTATGACAGCGGCACCTATATCTTTATCTGTTTTTAAGCTAAAGTAGCGAGATGGATACCTTAGATTTATTAGTTTATGATTGCTAGATTTGTAGCTTATAATTTCTGCTCTTAGTTTAGATGTTTTAGGATCTAAACTTAATTTAGTTTGTAGTGTTACATCTTTAGCTATAGAGCCATCTCTAAAAGCAGGATTGGTAAATGTTATTACAACCGTATTTTTATCTTTTTTGGTAAGTTCTATTTTTTTACTGTTAGATATATTTACTGTTTGCTTAGTTTTTTTACTATCTGTAAGTGTTAGTAAACCAGCAGCATTTTCCCAAGGATCTGGATTCCATATTTGACCAGAAGTTTTTTCAATTACAGTAAAGTTACCTGTAGTACCATCTACGGTAATTTTTACGTTGCTATCTTCTAGTGTTATTGCTTTTTGAGCGTGTAAAAAACTGGAGTGTACCAATAGGATAGCACAGGTTAAGAGTATTTTTTCAATAATTTTCATAGTTTGGTTTTTATAGTTCTCAATTATAAATATGCTTTAATCTCTGCTTTAATGTTTTTAAAATGTTCTGCCAAACCATTAAAATCGTTTTGTTTAATAAGTTCTTTGTTTAATAAGGAGCTTCCCATACCAACACCAGTAGCACCTGCGGCAAAAAACGAAGCAATATTTTCTTTAGTAACACCACCAGTAGGTAGTACTTTTATATTATTTAAAGGTGCTAGTATATCTTTAACAAAAGTAGGACCTAGCTGCGTTGCAGGGAAAATCTTTACGGCAGAAGCTCCCAAAGACCAAGCTTTGTAGATTTCTGATGGAGAATAAGCGCCCGGAAAAATAGGAACGTCATCTGCTACAGCTTTTTTTATAACTTCTTCATTAATTACAGGGGTTACAATAAATTGCGCACCTGCTGCAATAGCATTATTATAATCTTCTACAGAGCAAACTGTACCGGCACCAACATTTAAATTTGGGAACTTGTTTCTTATTTCTGTAATTATTTCTGAAGCTCCAATGGTGTTCATAGTAATTTCTATAGTAGATAAACCAGCCAAAACATATGCGTTTGCAATGCTAATAACAGTATCTAAGGGTAATCCTCGTACAATACCTACAATTGGTGCTTTACTATGTGATTTCCAATTAAAAGGATGTTTAGTTTTCATATTGAAGTAGTATTTTCTTTTGGCCAATTAAAAGTGCATTTTCTAATGTTTTATCATTAAAAAGAATTAATTGATCTTGTGTTATAATTTGTTGTAACGCAATTTTATATAAACTAAAAACAGGATCGGGTGCTACTAAAAATATGTTTTCTTCATTATTTTTTAGATAGCTAATTTCATCACCAATAAGGAGTCCGCTTAAAAAATAAAAGTTTTCTTCTTTGGTTGATGTTTGAAGTAAATCCTTTGCTCTAATTGAAAATAAACTAGCGCTTAATTGTCCTTTTAGCCCAAGTTGTACACCTTCTAAAAAAGAAGTTATTATTAAAGTTGAAGAGTTTAGATTAACTGAGTTTGCTAAGATGCTTTTTTTAGAGATCACTTCAAATAACTCACCTGTCATATAATTTTTTAGATGCGTATAAATTCCGTTATCATATGTTAGGTGTTTGCTATGCGTACCAGGTAATAACAGAATTCCTTTTTTATAAGGGTTTAGTTGTTGTTCTAACCCTACTGCTTGTACTTCTTCACCACGCATCATCCCAAAATTTGTTTTGGCTCCAGAGATTAACAATACCTCTAAGTTGTTGTTAAAAACTAGGTGTTTCCAAATTAAATTTTTGCCATTTGTATTTAAAGGAAAGTCGGCATAATTAAGCTCAAATAAACCAATGTTAGAAGAGGCCATACCTGCCGCAATTATAATATAGTTTTGATACTTTTTGGGTAAAAGTAAAATTTGTGTTTTAAGGTAGTCTGCAAAAAACTGTGTTTGTTCTTTATCTCTTTGTTTTAAGAATTTTTCATAGAGAGATTTTATTCCACAGTCTGTTTTATGTTCAGCAACAATACTAAGCGTAGCTGTTTCTACAACACGTAACCTAAAGTTAGATGTTCCCCAATCACAACTAATAAAATAATCTGGTGCTGCCATTAGTTTAGTGCTTTAGAAACTCTTTTTTTAATTAGATAATCATCTAGAGCATATGTAGAGCAGTCTACACCAATTCCGCTGTTTTTTACACCGCCGTGAGGTAAATAAATATCGTATTTTACACCGTTAAGTTGTACTTCTCCAAACTCTAATTTGCTAGAAAAATAAGCAAGAGTTTCATCGTTTTTAGAGAATACGTAAGATGCCAAACCGGCATCTGTATTGTTTGCTAATTCTATAACTTCTTCTTTTGTTGTAAATGGAACAATTAGTGCTACAGGACCAAAAATTTCATGTTGTAAAATTTCTGGGTTAGAGTCTTTAAATGTTATTACTGTAGGCTCAAAATAATAACCGGGTTGGTCTATTGCTTTGCCGCCATAATGTATTTCTCCCCCTTGGTTAACAGCTTCTGTAACTATGCTTTGTACTTTGTTTACAGATTGCTTGTTGGTTAAGGGGCCCATTTGTGGTTTATTTTCTTTGCCAAAACCAATGGTTGTACTTTTAAATTTGTTTACAATGCCTTCTGTAAATTTTTTGATAACAGAAGTGTGAATGTAAAACCTGTTTGGAGCAACACATATTTGTCCTGTATTGCCAACTTTTAATGCGGCACCAATATTTATTGCAAGTTCTAAATCTGCATCGTCAAAAACAATAAAAGGAGCATTGCCACCGCACTCCATACTGTATCTTTTTATAGAAGTTTTACTGCTTTGCTCTATTAATTTTTGTGCAGTTTCTGTAGAGCCAATCATTGTTATTAAACGTGGAATTTTACTTTCGCATAGCGGAATGCCAACATCAGATACATCACCACAAATAACAGTAACAACACCTTTAGGAAAATTAATCTCGTGACAAATTTCTCCTATAATGTATGCAGATAAAGGTGAAAATTCAGATGGTTTAAGTATAATGCTGCAACCGGCAGCTAACGCAGGACCTAGTTTAAAACCTAAATTTAGTAAAGGAAAATTATAAGCCAAAAAGGCTACAGCAACACCAAGAGGTTGTGAAACAATTTTATGTTCGTGAGAACCTTCTTTATCTTCAATTTTTATGTCATGGCGTTTAGTAATTTCCTTAGAGTAATATTCTAGAGAATTGGTGATACTTGTAAGGTCTTCCTCGCTTCCTTCCCAAGTTTTCCCCATTTCATGCATAATACTACTGCGTAGTAAGTCGCTTTTTTCTAGTATTTTATTTCTTAGCTTATCTATCCAGTTTAAACGTTCTTTTAATGGTAGTTTAGACCAGTGTTTAAATCCTTCTTCGGCAGTCTGTAGCGCTAATTTTGTGTCTTCTTTACTAGCCCAAGCAATATTAGCTACTGGTTTTTCATCGGCAGGACATATTACATCAAAAGACGCTCCGTTAGAAGCATCTTTTAATTCGCCATTTATATATAGTTTTTTATTACCGAATTTTAAATCTTTTTTCATTTTGATGTATTTCTTTATCAAGGTATTTTTCTAATTCATCCATATTTACATCTACGCCTAAACCAGGGGTGTTAGGAACGCACAATAGTCCGTTGTTTACGGTAAGGTCACACTTTGTAACTATATCTCTCAATGCATTTTCAGACCTGTCTAATTCCATAGTTGGTAGGTCGTTATACATTCTTCCCGGATTTTTATCTAGATTGCCTACAAAATGTGCAGCAGCGCTAATGGCAATCCAAGTTCCCCAAGAGTGTGGTACAATATCTTTGTTAAATGCTTGGGCTAGGGTTGCAATTCTTTTTGCTTCAGTCAGTCCTCCAGAGGCACAAATGTCTGGTTGTGCAATATCTACACACTCTTTTTCTAGTAGCCTTTTAAATCCAAATTTTAGGTACTCACACTCGCCACCAGCAATTGGTATTGTAGTGTTTTCTCTTAATCTTCTGTAGCCGTTATAATCTTCAGGAGAAACTGGTTCTTCAAACCATGAGATATTGTATTTTTCTACTCTTCGGCAAAGTTCTATTGCTTCTTGGTAGCTATATGCGTGGTTTGCGTCAATCATTAGTCTAACATCATTACCAATTGCTTTGCGTATGGCTGCTACATATTTTACGTCTTCCTCAATGCTTAAGCCTACTTTCATTTTAATGGCTTTAAAACCTTGAGATTTATAAAGCTTTGCTTCTTCAGTAAGTACTTTTTCTAAATTGTCTACTCTTGTAAAATATAGTCCAGTTGCATAAGGTTGTATGGTAGGGTTTTTTAATCCGCCCAATAAAACGGCTACAGATTTATTTAGTAGTTTACCTTTTATATCCCACAGCGCTACATCTATTGCACTTAATGCGGCTTGTAAGCTTCCGCTTCGGGCATAATCCATAGATCTTCGGTACATTTCTTGCCATAAAACTTCGTTTTCAATGGCTTGTTTTCCTATAAGAAAAGGAGTAAAAAATTCTATACCGGCTTTAATTACACCTGCTGGGCCATAACCCTCTCCCCAGCCATAGGTGCCATCTTCTAAGGTTATTTTTACAAGACAAATTTTTCTTGTATTGTATTGCCATTGAGAAAAGTAAAAAGGAGTATCCAACTCGTGGCTGATTACGTAAGGTTCTATGTGTTTAATTTTCATACCAAATTGGATTTTTTTTCAAGTAAAAAAGCAGAACGGCTTTAGAACTGTGTTTTATAGTTAATTGGTTTGTTTTAGTAGTTTGCGTATCCTAAAATGCAAATAGCAGAAATAAGTACAGCTAGTCCGCCTAAAAGAATTTTAAAAGGGCCTTTGGCATTATTCCATTCTCCAGATCTATATGCCCAAATGTTACTTATTATTAATGCTAAACCTAATAAAATTGGCCATCCAATAACAGGACCTAAATCTCCCATTAAAGCAGCTCCTTGGCCATAAACACCAAGAGCGGCAAACCAAAATATACCTGTGGCAATAGCCCACATATATGCTTTTTTGCTATTTTTTACTTTAAAAGAATTCCAAGTTTTATTTTTAGCAAGTCTGTAAATAGCATAACCGCCGTTCATAGCAAATGCTCCAATTAAAACAACTACCCAAGACGCTAAACTTGCATTTTGTGCACTAGTACCATAACTGTCTACTGCTATTTTTGCAACAGGAGCAGCATTAGAAAAACCTACGTTTAAAAAAGCCGATAATACGCCAGAAGCTACAGCAATTAATACGCCTAGTTTTATAGATTTATTGGTAGATGACTCATTATTGCCTTTAAGTTTATCTCTTTTAACGCCAGCTATTGCGGTAATACCTACGCCTACTAATAGCAGAGCTACGCCTACTAATATAATTGGGAAAGATGGTTGCGAGAAAGCGCCGTCAATTTGAAATAGAGGAATAATACATCCCATAGATGCTGCTAATCCCATTACAATACCATAGGTTATAGAGATTCCTGTTTTTTCTACACTTACTCCAAAAAGTATACCTCCAATTCCCCATAAAAAACCATAAAGAGAGGCTGTCCAAAAAGTGCTAGCGTCTACATTGGCCAATACACTAAATAAATCAGGAATTACAATTAATGCCCAAATTACAGGAACAAAAATCATAGCAATAAATGCTTGTACTAACCACCAAGCTTCCCATTTTAGTGGTGCTATATATTTCATTCCTAATCCAAAGGTTCCTTGGAAAAAACTTGCAAATACAACAAGTATAATTGCTAGCGTGTATGTGTCCATTATTATGTGGTTTTTGTGTTAGTTGATTTGGATGAAGTGTGTGTTGGTAATAGGTTCTTCATCCTTGTTACACAAAGAAACCCTAATATTAAACGTACATATTGAAGAATTTTACCTTAGAGCAGCATTATTTTACCCTATAAGCACAAAATTGACAATTGTTTTATTTTCTAGTAAGTATGTAGACAATAAATACCATTAATCCGCCAGATAAAGAAACAATAGCAGTAAGTAAGCTAAATGACTTTAGGAGTTTTGGTACAGATACTTGGTGTATTTCTTTAAACAACCAAAAGAAGCTGCTGTTTACGTGAATAATTCCTAAAGAGCCTGCGCAAATTGCAGCTGTAGTAAAGGCAGGTTCTAAAGTACCGTTACTAATTAATGGGGCAACAATAGATGCTGTTGTTATTAAAGAAACAGTTATAGATCCTGTAACTGTTGTAAACAGCATGCTTAGTGCAAATGGCACAATTATACCCATAGATGAAATTGAGTCTGTGCTTGTAAATAGGTCGCTAACAATACCAGTATCTTTTATAACTTGACCAAATGCACCACCAGTTCCTGTAATTAAAATAACAATAGCGGTTTTAGACCCTGCAGTATTAAAGTAATTGTTTAGCTTGGTTGAAAAATTCTTTTTTCCAAGTAATGGTAATGCAAATAAAATACCAATTAGTAAGGCCCAAATAGGATTTTTTATAAACGATATTAATTGGTTTTCTTCTTTGAAAATAGTGCCAATAGACATTAAAAGTAACGGAATTAATAATGCGGCAAAAGGGAGTGTTTTTTTATAGCCTGTTAGAACCTTTTTTTTAGTTTGATTTAGTTTGCTGTTATCTATTTTGTTAGTTATTTGAAGGTTTTTTTTATTAAATTTTAGCCAAGCTAAGCCTCCTAGTATTGCAGCAATAGCAACTATAACGTTTAGTGGAATAATTGTGCCTACATTAATGTTAAAAGCTGCTGCAACTGCTAGTGGTCCTGGAGTAGGGGGTATTAGTGCATGAGCAACTGTTAGACTTATTGCTAAAGATAAGCCAAGTACTAAAATAGAGTGTCCAGACTTTTTAGATAAAACATGTAATGTTGGTAGTAAAGTTAAGTAGGCAACGTCCATAAAAACAGGAATTCCTATTAAAAAACCTATAACAGCCATACTTAAGGGTAGGTATTTGGTGCCAAATAAACCAATGATACTATCGGCAATAACGTCAGACCCGCCTGTGTTAGATAATATTTCTCCTAGTAAAGCTCCAAAAAGTATAATTAAACCAATCCATTTTAATGTGTTGCCAAATCCGCTTAGTAAGCTTTCGGTTACAACGGTAACAGATTCTCCTGTTGCTAACCCCAATATGAGTCCAAAAACAAGTAACGCTGGTATTGGGTGTACTTTAAAAACGGTAACAGTTACAATTAATAAAATAATGCAGATTATTAATATAATTAGGGCAGACATAAGTAAGATGTTTGTTTTTTAATGGATCAAATATAATAGCAAGAAATGATTTTTGATATCGCACTCTTACCTAATAGTAGCATTATTATACCTTTTTAAAGTGTGTGCTTTTATTAGCTTATGATGCAGATATTCTTTGGTTGTATTTTTCCATATATTCAGATGGTGTAACCTTCATTAAGGTTTTAAACTGCCTATTAAAGTTTGTTAAAGTATTAAAGCCAGATTGGTAGCAGACAGTAGAGATTTGCATTTCTCCTTCAATTAATAATTTACAAGCGTGTCTTAATCTAATTTCATTAAGGTATTGTGTAAAAGATTTTTTAGTTCTTTTTTTAAAGTATCTGCAAAATGCATTTGGAGTCATAAAAGCAATTGAAGATACCTCTTCTAGTTCTATTTTTTTGTCAAAATTTTCAGTTAAGAACGTAATTACTCTTGCCATACGATCTTTTTCGTTTTTGTTGTATGTGTTTGTTATAACCTCTGTGCATAGTGGTTTGTAGTTTTCGCTAACAGATAATATATCTAGTATTTTTAGTAATCCAATAATTCTAGAAAGACCTTGATTTCCTACTAATCCAAGGATGTGGTTGTGTACAAGGTAGGTTGCAGCTTTAGAAAATTGCAGTCCCATATTTGCTTTCTGAAAAAGAGTTTGTAGTCTTTTTGCTTCTGCTAAATCTAAAAAATCTGAACCAAGAAAATCGTTTTCAAATTTAATAACAATTAAATCTACGGCTTCATCTTCTAGTTTGTCCGCATAATATTCTTTATGATTTTTAAATAGATGAGGAACGTTGCTTCCTATTAAATATAGTTCTCCTGGGGCAAAATTTCCAATAGAGTTACCTACGTATCTAGTGCCTGTGCTTTTAATAAAATAAATTAACTCTAGCTCTTTATGAAAGTGCCAATTTTGTTCTATACAAGGCATTCTGTCTTGGCGAGCAAGAAAAGAATTTTCGGGTCTTTTCTCTGTTTGTTTATACGTTAATTTCATAGTAAGATAGTATTAAAATCTTAAAAAACAGGAGGTTGTTTTCTTTTGATTAGATCATAAATATAGAAAATTAACCTTAAATAATTTAAAAATTAAAATTTTAGGTAAAATAGTGTTAGGTGGTTAGGTGTGGTAATTTGTTATGTTGTTTTAACTAGAAAAAACTATTCTTTAGGGTGTTTAAAAGGTGTTGCCACTTGTTTGTTGCCTGTGAATGAGAGCTTGTATTGCGATTCTAATTTAGTGACTATGCTGTTCACTTGATTAAAAAATTGTAAATTTCGCCTAGAATTCAGTTTTTATGCAAAGAGCAGCTTTAATTCTTATGATATTTCTTTGTGTTTCTTGCGATTTTTTTGATTCTAGAGCCGAAAAAACTCAGAAGATAATAGAACAAGAAATGGGAGGTATAGATTGGAATGCTATAGATCAATTTCCGTTGTTTGAAGGGTGTGATGAACTCGCTTCAAAAGAAGTTCAAAAAAAGTGTTTTGAGGAGATGTTGTTGTTACATTACTCGGAGATTTTAGGGGATTTTGAGTTTGTTTTAGATAGAAAAATAAAAGATACCATACGCATAGATGTATTAATAGATAACAAGGGTTTAATTTCTATTTTGCATATAGAACAAGACTCTATTGTTAATAGTCAAATACCAGGTTTTAATGGTATAATTACTCGTGGTATTAAAAGCCTACCAAAGTTAAAACCAGCTCTAAAAAGAGGAATTCCTGTAAAAGCTAAGTTTAGAATTCCGTTAGTAATAAATACCAAATAGCAAATTAGTGTCTAAAGAGAGAATTATTTTAGGAGTAGATCCTGGAACTACAATTATGGGTTTTGGCATCATAAAAGTGGTAGGAAAAAAAATGGAATTTTTGCAAATGAATGAGCTTTTATTGCAAAAATATAAGGATCCGTACACTAAATTAAAACTTATTTTTGAGCGTACCATAGAGCTTATTGATACGTATCACCCAGATGAAATGGCTTTAGAGGCTCCGTTTTATGGTAAAAATGTACAGTCAATGCTAAAGTTGGGTCGCGCACAAGGAGTTGCTATGGCGGCAGGTTTGTCTAGGCAATTAACGGTAACAGAGTATATGCCCAAAAAAATAAAAATGGCAATAACAGGTAATGGTAATGCTAGTAAAGAGCAAGTGGCTGGTATGTTGCAAAATATGTTGGGATTAAAAGAATTACCTAAAAATTTAGATGCTACAGATGGTTTGGCAGCTGCGGTTTGTCATTATTACAATAGCAATAAAATAGATACTGGTAAAAGTTATTCTGGTTGGGATTCTTTTGTGAAGCAAAACCAAAGCAGAGTAAAAAAATAACAAAATGGCTGGTATTTATATTCATATTCCTTTTTGTAAACAAGCTTGCCATTATTGTGATTTTCATTTTTCTACCACAATGGGTAAAAAGGAGGAAATGCTTCAGGCAATTTCTAAAGAACTTATTTTACGCAAAAGCGAGTTTGCAAATACTAACGTAGAGACTATTTATTTTGGTGGAGGTACACCGTCTGTTTTAGATACAGAAGAAATAAATCAACTTATAAAAACAGTTTATGCTAATTACAATGTTATTGGTAATCCAGAGATAACTTTAGAGGCTAATCCGGATGATTTATCAACCTTAAAAATTGAACAATTAGCAGCTTCTAAGGTAAATAGACTTAGTATTGGAGTGCAGTCTTTTTTTGAAGATGATTTAAAACTGATGAATAGGGCGCATAATGCTAACGAAGCAGAAGATTGTATAATTGAAGCGACAAGGCATTTTTCTAATATTACTATAGATTTAATTTACGGTATTCCTGGGATGAGTAATAATAAGTGGAAGCAAAATATAGATAAAGCTCTGTCTTTTGGTTTGCCACATATCTCTAGTTATGCGCTAACGGTAGAGCCTAAAACAGCCTTGGAGAAATTTATAAAAAAGGGAGAAATAGCACCAGTTAAAGATAGTGTTGCCCAAGAGCACCATAAAATATTGGTAAAAGAATTGGCTAAAGAGGGTTTTGTAAATTATGAGTTTTCTAACTTTGGAAAACCAGACTATTTTTCTAAAAATAATACTGCATATTGGTTGGGTAAAAAATATTTAGGTGTTGGCCCGTCTGCACATTCTTTTAATGGGGAAAGTAGAAGTTGGAATGTGAGTAATAATCCTAAATATATTAAAGCCATTGCTTTAAATGATTTGCCTAAAGAAGTAGAAGAATTGTCTGTTGTAGATAGGTATAATGAGTATGTTATGACCGGTTTGCGAACGATTTGGGGAGTTTCTCTGCAAAAGGTAGAGGAAGATTTTGGGTTAAAATATGTGGTTTATTTAGAAAAAGAAGCAAATAAAAAAATTGAAAAAGGTTTGTTGCAACTTAAAAACAATACGCTTTTAGTAACAGCAAAAGGTAAATTTTTAAGTGATGGTATAGCAGCAGATTTATTTATTGTTAACTTATAAAATTAATACAGAAAGAGATTTATGAAGGCAGTTATTACGGTAAGAACAAAAAAATATTCAATAAATTTAAATGATGCGTTAGATATTAGTATGCCCTTAAAAGGTAATGAGTCTAATGTAAACGCTTGGTATGTTGGTGCGCCAGTTATAGAGCCACATACAGATGGTGATTTTGTTGGTTTGGTAAGCGAGGGTTCATCTGTAAACTTTAAAAATATAAGTTTTAATCCGCATGCGCACGGTACGCATACAGAATGTGCGGGTCATATTACAGAAAAATTTATGTCTGTAAATCAAAAATTAAAACAATTTTTCTTTTTAGCAGAGGTTATTACTATAGCTCCAGAAAAAATGGGAGACGATTTTGTAATTTCTAAAAAGCAATTGCAATATGCTTTGGGTAAAAAAAAGCGAGAGGCAGTTGTAATACGTACAATTCCTAATTTGTCAGATAAAATTAACGCGCAGTACTCTAATACAAACCCGCCTTATATGTTAGAAGAAGGAGCTGCGTTTTTAAAGGAAAAAGGAGTAGAGCATTTACTTATAGATTTGCCTTCTGTAGACAAGGAAAAAGATAATGGACTATTGGTTTCGCACAGGGCTTTTTGGAACTTTAGTGGTAAAATTAGGGAGAATGCTACTATAACAGAATTTATATATGTTGCTAATACTATAGAGGATGGTACATATTTTTTAAATTTGCAAGTAGCTCCTTTTGAGAATGATGCAAGCCCTAGTAGGCCAGTTTTGTATAAAATTGAAGAGTAGTACAATGTTGCAAAGTACTTTTTAGTAATACTTAAAATAAAAAATGGATAGTTTAATAGAGGTTTTTTTAGGGTTAATTTTGGGTGCTATACTTATGTATTGGGTGTACTCTTTTTTTAGAACTAAAAAAACAAAAGAAGTTACGCATACACAGTCCACTGTTTTATTAGAAAAGATAAAAAGGGTTTGCAAGTTAATTTCTGTAGAAGGAGATTTTGCAGAGGTGTATCAGTACCATAATACCAAGGAGCATTTTATGAGCTTGGTGAGTAGTAAAAAAAAGGCATTAGTAATTATTAATGCTAAGGTTCAAATTGGGTACGACTTAAAAAAGATTCTTTTAAATGCAGATGATGTAAAAAAGAAAATTGTGCTTACAAATTTTCCAGAACCAGAAGTGTTGTCTGTTTCTCCAGAGCTTCAGTTTTATGATATTAAAAACGGATTATTTAACTCGTTTTCACCTGAAGATTTAACTAATGTTAATAAGGAAGCTAAAGAACATATTTTACACAAAATACCTGTGAGCGGATTGATGGATACTGCGCGTAAAGAAGCTATAGAAGCTATTCTTTTGATAGAGACAATAGTGCAAACTATTGGTTGGTCTTTAGATTATTCTGCTTTAAAAATAGAAAACAAGCAAGAGGTTAAGCATATAGAAAAAGAGATAAATAAGTAAATAAAATATTTATGAAGGTTGATAGTAATAATTTTGAGCCAACATTTGTGCATAACGTATATTTTTGGTTAAAAAATCCAAATAGTGAAGATGATAAAAAAGTATTTAAAACGTCTTTACGTAAGTTTTTAGATGCTTCAAAATATGCAAACACTAATTTTATTGGGGTGGCACCAAATGCAACAAGAGATGTTGTAGATGGTAGTTTTACTTTTAGTTTATTAGTGTCTTTTACATCGGTAGAAAATCAACAAAAATACCAAGATGAAGAGGCTCACTTAACTTTTATAGAGGAGTCTGCTCATTTGTGGGATAAGGTTGTTGTGTATGATTCTACAACAATTTAAGTTTTGGGTATATGAACATAGAGGACTTTAGGGCGTATTGTTTAACTAAAAAAGGAATTACAGAAGAGTTTCCTTTTGATGAGCGCACTTTGGTTTTTAAGGTTATGGGAAAAATGTTTGCCTTGACTTCTTTAGAGAGATTACCTCCTCAGGTAAACTTAAAGTGTAATCCAGAACGTGCTGTGGTATTGCGTGAAGAGTATGACGAAGTTATTATTCCTGGTTTTCATATGAATAAAAAGCATTGGAATACAATAGAAATAGAGCGTGTTTCTCCTGTAGTGTTAAAAGAATTAATAGATCATTCCTATGACCTGGTAGTATCTAAACTTACCAAAAAACAACAAGCAGAATTAGAAAAATTAGAAGAATAACAAATATCTTTACTAATTCTAAAATTTTTACCCTACTACAATAGTTATGAAAGAGCTTATCGAATTTTATACTCAAAATATCACTACATATAAAGAGGAGTCCTCAAAAGTAAAATCTAAATTGTTAGTTTCTAGCTTACTTAGGTTGGCTGTTTTTTTATTAGCAGGTTTTGGTATTTACTTTTTTATGGGTAATTCTAAAGCTATTATGGCTGTTATTTTAGGAGCTATAATTGGTTTTGTTTTTTTAGTTTCTAGGCATTCAGACTTACAATACGGTTATCATAAATTTTTAGCTCTTATTAAGATTAACGAGATAGAGATAGATGTTTTGCATCGTAAGTTTCATAATCTTCCGGATGGAGAAGAGTTTGCAGATCCACTTCATTTTTATAGTCAAGATATAGATTTGTTTGGTAAAGGATCTTTTTATCAATTTAGCAATAGAACAGCTTTGGAGCAAGGTAGTGAGGAGTTGGCTAAACAGTTTACGGCTAATAATATTGATGATATAGAGGCCAAGCAAGAAGCGGTTAAAGAATTGGCTTCTAAGCCTAAATGGAGGCAAGAATTTGCAGCTATTGCAACGCTTGTAAAAGCTGAGGTGTCTTATAAAACTATTGTGGCGTGGATGCAAAAACATACAGCTTTTGTTCCTGTGTTTATGAAGTTTGTTCCAACAGTATTTACTGTAGTAAGTGTTGCGCTTTTTGTTTTGTATTTTTTGGGTTTTATATCTGGTTTTTTAATAGCGGGTTGGTTTTTTATGGGCTTGTTAATTACGGGTACTTATTTTAAAAAAGTAAGTAAGTTGGCTGCAGATATGGGTAAAATTCAAAGTACTTTTCAGCAGTATCAAAAACTAATTGTAGAGATAGAAAATGTTGAGTTTACGTCTAATCTACTAAAAGAAAAAAGAGAGCTTATTGTAAAAAACAGTAAAAAAACTTCTGCTGTTTTACACGAGTTTTCAAGGATTTTAGGAGCTTTAGATCAACGTAATAATATGATTTTTGGCTTTTTGGGTAACGGTTTTTTATTATGGGATATTCATCAATCTTATAAGATAGAACAATGGATAAAAGCATACGGGTCTTCTGTAGAAGAGTGGTTTAACGTTATTGCTTTTTTTGATGCGTATAATAGCTTGGGTAATTTTGCTTATAATAATGCAAATTATGTGTATCCAAATATTAATAATAACGGTAAAGTGTTATTGGTTAAAAACGCAGCACATCCATTGCTAGATCCTACTAAAAGTGTTAAAAACGATATAGATATAAATAATGCAGAGTTTTTTATAGTAACTGGTGCTAATATGGCTGGTAAAAGTACGTTTTTGCGTACAGTTTCATTACAAATTGTTATGGCTAATATGGGTTTGCCAATATGTGGTGCGGCAGCGGAATATTCTCCTATAAAATTAATTACAAGTATGCGTACAACAGACTCATTAACAGATGATGAGTCGTACTTTTTTTCTGAGTTGAAACGATTAAAATTTATTGTTGATGAAATACAAAACGATCGCTATTTTATTGTTTTAGATGAAATTTTAAAAGGAACAAATAGTACAGATAAAGCTATTGGTTCTCGTAAATTTGTAGAGAAGTTGGTAGCATCACAATCTACCGGAATTATAGCTACTCACGATCTTAGTTTGTGTAAGGCTGCGGATGAGTTGCCAGGGGTTAAAAATCATTATTTTGATGCAGAAATTATAGATAATGAACTGCATTTTGATTATAAGTTTAAAGACGGTATTTGTAAAAATATGAATGCATCGTTCTTACTTAAAAAAATGCAAATAGTAGATTAGAAATAAATCCTTATAAAAGGCATTAGAGCATCTGTATAAATACTTTTTTCGTCATCATACAACACATCATAACGCAAACCAAAAGTAACATTTTGGCTAGAGTATCCTAAGCCTAAAAATAGTGCAGGACTCCAGTAGTTGTCTGAAATGTTAGCCCCATCAAAACTAAAATTACGGTTAACACGCAGTTGTTCAAACTCTGCAGATAATTGTATGGCAGGTATCACGTTAAATAACGTTAATGCACTTGCTCCGTATGCTGTTAGTGTGTTGTCTCCAAACTTAGAGTAGTTGAAGTTTAAACCGGTGCCAATTGCAAATTGCTGGTTAACCTGGTAAATTGCACTAGGAGAAACACTGGCATTAAAAGTATCGTTCCCGAAACTAAGACCTAGTCCGCCACCAAAATGTACGTTTTTCCAAAAGTCAGAATCAGTAGTGCTAACTTGACTAAATGCTTTATTTGCAGTAAAAGTTGTTATCAAGATACTTAAAATCAATAATTTTGAAAGGAAATGCTTATTTTTTCTCATTCTTGTTATTTTTTTTCATTATTAAGCACTAAGATATGCTTATAAAAGCTAAAAGTTGTATTTTTGAATAAATTTTGTTCACAAGACAGAGAAGAATTTCAATGGATAAATATTCGTTTTTAAACGCAGCGCATACATCATTTTTTGCGACTTTATATGATAAATACTTAATTAGCCCTGACAGTGTAGAGCCAAGTTGGCGTGCCTTTTTTCAAGGTTTTGACTTTGGTCAAGAAACAGCACAAGAAGAGTTTTCTGAAAACGGACCGGCAATAGAAGCTGCAATGCCACAGTCTTTACAGAAAGAATTTAAAGTAATTAAGTTAATAGATGGGTACAGATCTAGAGGACACTTGTTCACTAAAACAAACCCAGTTCGCGAAAGAAGAAAATACACACCAACATTAGAGTTAGACAATTTTGGATTGTCTAATGAGGACTTAAGTACAGTGTTTACGGCAGGAGAAATCCTGGGTATTGGTGCTGTATCTCTTGATGAGATTATAAAACACTTAAAAAGTATTTATTGTGATGCTATTGGTGTAGAGTATATGTATATCCGTAAACCAGAGAGAGTAGAGTGGATTCAGAACTGGTTAAACGTAAATGATAATCACCCTAGGTTTAGTGCTGATAGAAAAAAGCATATTCTTAAAAAGTTAAATCAAGCTGTTTCTTTTGAGAGTTTTTTGCATACAAAATATGTAGGTCAAAAACGTTTTTCTGTAGAGGGTAATGAGTCTTTAATTCCTGCTTTAGATGCTGTTGTAGAACGTGCTGCAGAAATGGGAGTAGAGCAGTTTGTAATGGGTATGGCTCACCGTGGTAGACTTAATGTGCTTACCAATATTTTTGGTAAGGCAGCTAAAGATATATTTAGTGAGTTTGATGGTAAGGATTACGAGCAAGAAATTTTTGATGGAGATGTTAAATATCACTTAGGATGGACATCTGAGCGTAAGGCTAGTAATGGAAATAAAATAAAAATGAATATTGCGCCAAATCCATCTCACTTAGAGACTGTAGGTGCGGTAGTAGAAGGTATTGCAAGGGCTAAGCAAGATGCTCATTTTCCAGAAGATTTTTCAAAAGTATTACCAATTGTTGTGCACGGGGATGCTGCTATTGCGGGTCAAGGTTTGGTGTATGAAGTAGTGCAAATGGCAAACCTAGACGGGTATAAAACAAATGGTACTATACACATTGTTGTAAATAACCAAATTGGTTTTACTACTAATTATTTAGATGCTAGGTCGTCTACATATTGTACAGATGTTGCTAAAGTAACTTTAAGTCCTGTGCTACATGTAAATGCAGATGATGCAGAGGCTGTAGTACACGCTTCTTTATTTGCATTGGAGTACAGAATGCGTTTTAATAGAGATGTATTTATAGATTTATTAGGATATAGAAAGTACGGGCATAATGAAGGTGATGAACCTCGTTTTACACAGCCTAAATTATACAAAGCAATATCTAAACATGATAACTCTAGAGATATTTACGCAGAGCGTTTGTTATCAGAAGGTGTCATAGAAAAAGGTTTTGTTAAGGAATTAGAAAAAGAATACAAGGCTTCTTTAGAGGAGGAGTTAGAGGATTCTAGAAAAGAAGATAAAACAATCATTACGCCTTTTATGGCTGATGAGTGGAAAGGTTTTGACTCTGTCAGAGAATGGGAGATGATGAAATCTGTTGATACTACTTTTGATAAAGACAAATTAACAGAAATTGCTAAGGTAATAACAGAATTGCCTGGTGATAAAAAGTTCTTGCGTAAGGTTGAAAAGTTGGTAAAAGATCGTAAAAAAATGTTCTTTGAGACTGATAAGTTAGACTGGGCAATGGGTGAGCTTCTGGCTTACGGTACATTGTTGCAAGAAGGTTTTGGTGTTCGTATGTCTGGGCAAGATGTAGAAAGAGGTACTTTTTCTCACCGTCATGCGGTTATGAAAGTCGAAGAAAGTGAAGAAGAGATTATCTTATTAAATCACTTATCTAAAGAGCAAGCTAATTTTCAAATATACAATTCACTATTATCAGAATATGGTGTGGTTGGGTTTGATTATGGTTACGCTATGGCTAGTCCAAAAACACTTACAGTTTGGGAAGCACAATTTGGAGACTTTAGTAATGGTGCTCAAATTATGTTAGATCAATATATATCTGCAGCAGAAGATAAGTGGAAACTTCAAAACGGTTTGGTAATGTTATTGCCACACGGTTATGAAGGTCAAGGTGCAGAGCATTCATCGGCACGTATGGAAAGGTATTTGCAATTGTGTGCTAGAGATAATATGTTTATTGCAGATGTTTCTACGCCAGCACAAATGTTTCATATTTTACGTAGACAAATGAAGGTTAATTTTAGAAAACCTTTAATTATATTTACACCTAAGAGTTTGTTAAGGCATCCAAAAGCAGTTTCTACCGTAGAGGAACTTGCAACCGGAACTTTCCAAGAAGTTATAGATGATACTACTGTAAATGTTAGTAAAGTTAAGTCTCTAGTTTTTTGTACTGGTAAGTTTTATTATGATTTATTGGCAGAAAAGGAAGCTCAAGATAGAGATGATGTTGCTTTGGTAAGAGTGGAGCAGCTGTTCCCGTTACCGGCAGAAAAAATGAACGAGATTATTGCTAAGTATACAAATGCAGATGATGTTGTATGGGCACAAGAAGAACCTAGAAATATGGGGGCTTGGAGTCATATAATGATGCATTTTGCTAACGCTAATAAGCTTAGGGTTGCATCTAGACGTTTTTATGCTTCGCCTGCAGCTGGTAGTGCAGTACGTTCTAAACGTAGACACCAACAAGTAATAGATTATGTCTTTGATAAAAGCAAAGACAATATGACAAAAAGATAAACACAATAACACATCAAATAAAGTAGGATGATTTTAGAAATGAAAGTCCCTTCACCGGGAGAATCGATAACCGAAGTAGAAATAGCGGAATGGCTAGTGCAAGACGGAGATTATGTAGAGAAAGATCAAGCTATTGCAGAAGTAGATTCTGATAAAGCTACTTTGGAGCTTCCTGCAGAGGAAAGCGGAATAATTACATTAAAAGCAGAAGAGGGTGATGCTGTTGCAGTAGGTGCCGTTGTTTGTTTAATAGATACATCTGCAGCAAAACCAGAAGGTGGTGCAGAAGCACCTGCTAAAGAAGAGAAAAAAGAAGAAGCTGCTCCAAAAGCTGCCGCTCCTAAGCCTGCAGAAGCAGCAAAAACATATGCAACAGGAACAGCGTCTCCTGCAGCAAAGAAAATATTAAGTGAAAAAGGAATAGAGGCATCTGCTGTAAAGGGTACAGGTAAAGATGGTAGAGTTACTAAAGATGATGCTGTAAAAGCAGTACCGTCTATGGGAACACCAACTACTGGTGGTAACCGTGGCGAAACTCGTTCTAAGTTGTCAATGTTACGTCGTAAAGTAGCAGAGCGTTTGGTTTCAGCTAAAAATGAAACAGCAATGCTTACTACATTTAACGAGGTAGATATGTCTCCTATTTTTGCGTTACGTAGTCAGTATAAAGATGACTTTAGAGCTAAGCACGGTGTTGGTTTAGGTTTTATGTCTTTCTTTACTAAGGCGGTTGTCCGTGCATTAGAAATGTATCCTTCTGTAAATGCAATGATAGATGGTAAGGAGATGATTTCTTACGATTTTGCAGATATTAGTATTGCAGTATCTGGCCCAAAAGGGTTAATGGTTCCTGTAATTAGAAATGCAGAAAACTTAACTTTTAGAGGAGTTGAGTCAGAGGTAAAGCGTTTGGCTATTAGAGCTCGTGAAGGTGAAATTACTGTAGATGAAATGACAGGCGGAACATTTACCATTACAAATGGTGGTGTTTTTGGTTCTATGTTATCTACACCAATTATTAACCCTCCGCAGAGTGCTATTTTAGGAATGCACAATATAGTAGAGCGACCAATTGCTAAAAATGGTGAAGTGGTTATTGCTCCTATTATGTATGTAGCTTTATCTTATGATCATAGAATTATTGATGGTAAAGAATCTGTAGGTTTCTTAGTTGCGGTTAAAGAAGCACTAGAAAACCCAGAAGAGTTATTAATGAACAATGATGTTAAGAAAGCATTAGAAATGTAATCTTAATTAATAGATATAAAAAAGGGCTGAAGTTTTAACTTTAGCCCTTTTTTTATGAGAATTGCTTTGCTAGTTGCAATTCATATCTGTTTTAGATTCGCTGTCTGCATTGGGGAAGCAATTGCCAGAAGGTAAACTTTCTGGTGTGTATCTGCTTAAATTAGTGTCGTATAATGCATTTTCTACAAAAGCTGTTAAGTCATTAATTTCTTCTTCTGTTAAGTTTAGTGGAACAAAATCTGAAGCTAATTGATTTTGAGGTACATTGTTGTTTTCTGCTACAGCCTTGTTTTTGTATTCTATTACGTCTTTAATAGAAGTAAAACTTCCGCCGTGACCAAAGTTTGTTGCGTCTTTTAAATTGTATAAAGATGGAATTTTAAATTTGTAATTATCCTCTTCCTTACCGGTAAATCCGCCTCTGCCTTTTTTTGTAGTTTCATCAATAATAATATGAGAGCTGTTAGGGTCTAAATCATTCATTCCTAATGCATAAAAACCTGTTTTGTTTAACCCTGGGCCAGAGTGGCATTTAAAACATTCAGCTTTTCCAAAGAATAAATTAGCTCCATTTATTTCTTTAGGAGATAAGGCTACTTCATTTCCTTTTAAAAACTCCTGAAAAGGAGCTTGGTTTGCAAGCACTGTTCTTTCGTAAGCGGCAATTGCTAAACCAGCATTTATTGTAGAATATCTATTTTCTTCGGGTACATTAGGAAAAGCAGCATCAAATAAGCTTTTGTAACCATTATTGTTTAAAAAATCTGTGTCTATAAGTAGTCTGTGAACACCTAAGCCGGCTATTGCTTGTATTTCAATACCTTCAAAACCAAGGTTATTTCTTTCTTTAGGGGTGTCTACTGTCCAGTTGCTTTCGGTTCCGGCATTTTCGCCTGTTCCTCCAAACTGACCATTCCATAACATTACTTTTTGGTAGGCAGTGTTTAAAATACTAGGAGATTTTATAGGTTGTACATCTAGATCTTCTTCTAGGTAGTCTATAGACATATGTCTTGTTTCTCCTTTAGACCCATAACCAAAACCGCCTTCGCCAATGCCTTGTAAGTTTCCGCTTTGAAAACCTGCAGCAGCATGGTGGCAACTAGCACAAGAATATGTATTAGCTCCAATTTCTTTTTTAGGGTTTAGTGCTAATCCTGTTTCGTGAAAAAGAAATTTACCTAAAGCAACTTTTTCTACTGTAAGCGGATTTTTTGGGTCGCTCGGTATTTTGCTTAAGTTGGTTTCTGCAGGTAATTGTAAAGCTTCTAAAGATCCGTAAAGAGAGGTTATTTTGTCTTCTAAAACACTAGTTTCTGCTTTTTGGTAGTTGTCATCGTCATTAGAACAACTACTTGTAAATAAAATGCCAACTACTAGTAAGCAGTATGTATTTATTTTTGATATTGACATGATTAGGATATTTGATAGGCAAAATTGAAAGTTTGCTAAAAACTATCATTAAAAAATCGGTACAATACGTATATATAAGGTAAGTGTTAATTATAACTTAAAATAAACACATTTTTTATTGTAGTCAATAATTGCTTTAGTCTTTTTTAATATATCTGCTCCTATAATACCGTCTACAGGTAATGCGTTGTGGTTAATAAGGGCTTGGTTAACGTGTACCAAATCAAACAAAACAATTTTTAATTTTTTATATTTCCAATCCCCAATTTTTATGGTGTTTTTAGTTGAAATCTGAGTGTCCATTTCTGTTGCGCCAGCACCAGCAGCTTTTATTTCAGAATCTTCAGGTGTTAGTTTAAAGTTTTCAATTTTATCTATGCCTATGCAGGTGTTAGATGCTCCTGTGTCTAAAATAAATCTGCCTGAAACATTATTTATTTTTGCTTTTATTTCAAAATGATTAGTAGGTGTAAGTGTTAAATTAATTTTAGTGTAATCTTTATGAAGCAAGAATTTTTTTAAACTAGACATGTATTTAATTTTTGTGCAAATATATATCAATCTTTAAAAGAGAAAGTAAAAACAAACTATATCAACCTAAAAACAATAAAATCTACTAGATAATTCTATTTTTGCGGTATGATATTTACAGATACACATACACATTTATATAGTGAAGCTTTTAATGAGGATAGGGGAGAAGCAATACAAAATGCAATTGATAAAGGCGTGGAACGATTTTTTATTCCTGCAATAGATTCTACATATACAGCATCTATGTTGTCACTGGAAGATGCTTATCCTGATAATGTTTTTTTAATGATGGGCTTGCATCCAACGCATGTAAAAGAAAACTACCATGTAGAGTTGTTGCATATTGAAGAAATGCTGGCGCAACGTAAGTTTTATGCCGTTGGGGAAATTGGAATAGATTTATTTTGGGATAAAACGTTTTTAAAAGAGCAGCAATACGCTTTTAAACATCAAATACAATTAGCAAAAAAGTACAAGTTGCCTATAGTTATTCATTGTAGAGATGCTTTTGATGAAGTTTTTGAAATTTTGGAAGAAGAAAAAGGCGATGATTTATATGGTATTTTTCATTGTTTTACAGGGACATTAGAACAAGCAAGACTAGCAATATCTTATAATATGAAATTAGGTATTGGTGGAGTGGTGACTTTTAAAAATGGCAAAATTGATAAGTTTTTAAATGAAATTAATCTTAAGCACATTGTTTTAGAAACAGATGCCCCTTATTTGGCTCCTACACCATTTAGAGGAAAAAGAAATGAAAGTGCATACCTTATTAATGTTGCTGAAAAATTAGCAGACATATATAATAAGGATGTAAAGGAAATAGCAGAGATAACTACTAAAAATTCTATAGACGTTTTTGGTGTTTAAAGTGATAGGTAAGATGGCAGATACTACAAAAATATTATTGGTATATACTGGTGGTACAATTGGTATGGTTAAGGATTATAAAACAGGAGCACTAAAGGCTTTTAATTTTAATAATCTAATGAAAAGTATACCGGAATTAAAACAGTTAGACTGTTCTGTGGATAGTGTTTCTTTTGATGAGCCTATAGATTCGTCTAATATGAATACTACGCACTGGGTAAAAATTGCAACAATTATTGAAGAGAACTATGAGGCCTTTGATGGTTTTGTAATTTTGCATGGTAGCGATACTATGAGTTACACTGCTTCTGCATTAAGTTATATGTTAGAGCACTTAAGTAAGCCTGTAATATTAACAGGTTCTCAATTGCCAATTGGAGATTTGCGTACAGATGCTAAAGAAAATTTAATTACATCTATACAGGTGGCTGCATTACAAAAAAATAATAAGGCAGTAATACAGGAGGTTTGCTTGTATTTTGAGTATAAATTGTATAGAGGTAATAGAACAACAAAAATAAATGCAGAGCATTTTGAAGCCTTTGCATCTTTAAATTACCCAGAATTGGCAGAATCTGGAGTGCATTTAAAAGTGAACAAAGAGTATTTAAGGAAAAAGAAGCATCAAAAAGCATTAAAAGTGCATAAAAACTTAGATGACAATGTTGCTATTTTAAAATTATTCCCTGGTTTAAATAAAAATGTACTTAAAAGTGTGTTAAATATTCCTGATTTGAAAGGATTGGTTTTAGAGACTTATGGTGCAGGAAATGCTCCAACAGAGAAATGGCTGTTAGATGACTTAAAAAATGCAATAAAAAAAGGATTGTATATCGTTAATGTTACGCAGTGCTCTGGAGGTAGTGTTTTGCTGGGTCAGTATGAAACTAGTGAGGAATTACAAAGCTTGCAAATTATTAATGGTAAGGATATTACAACAGAGGCGGCTGTAACTAAGTTAATGTATTTATTAGGAACAGGAGTGTCTCCAAAGCTATTTAAAACACTTTTTGAAACTCCTTTGCGTGGAGAATTGCAATAAAAATAACATATTATATTTCTTTAACTAATATTTTTTTTGTTATTTGGACGCCGTTAAACTTATAAAGAGAGAGGTGGCCGAGTGGTCGAAGGCGCACGCCTGGAAAGTGTGTATACATCAAAAGTGTATCGAGGGTTCGAATCCCTTCCTCTCTGCAGATAAGTTTGCGTTTAATTTTATTATAACATTTTTTTTTTATCTTTAACCCTATTAACTAACTAAATTAAGTTTCGAAAATGAAAAGATTATCATCTATCCTAGCTGTAGCTGGGTTGTTTGTTTTTAGTACAAATACAGTAAATGCAGCTACATTATTACAAGATGCAGCGGAGAAAGAAGCGCCAAAAGGTTTTGTTCAAGTTTTAAAAGAACAATTTATTACTGGTGGACCTGCTTTTATGGGTATTGTACTTTTATGTTTAATTCTTGGTCTTGCAGTGGCAATTGAAAGAATTATCTATTTAAATATGGCAAGCACAAACACTGCTAAATTAAAGCAAAGAGTTGAAGACGCATTAGCATCTGGTGGTGTAGAAGCAGCTAAAGAAGTATGTAGAAACACAAAAGGACCTGTAGCATCTATTTTTTACCAAGGTTTAGATAGAGCTGGTGAAAGCGTAGAATCTGCTGAGAAAGCTGTTGTTGCTTACGGTGGTGTACAAATGGGACAGTTAGAGAAAAACGTTTCTTGGTTGTCTTTATTTATCGCTATTGCGCCAATGCTTGGTTTCATGGGTACGGTAATTGGTATGATCCAGGCCTTCCAAAAGATTGCAGCAGTTGGTAACTTAAGTGCATCTTTAATTGCAGGTGATATTCAGGTTGCATTATTAACAACTGTATTTGGTCTTGTTACTGCCATTATTCTTCAAATTTTTTACAACTACATCATTGCTAAAATTGATAGTATTGTAAATGATATGGAGGATTCATCAATCTCATTGATTGATATGTTGGTAGATCACAAAAAATAAGTCGGACCTTAATACAAAAGCATTATGCAAAAAATAATAAAAATAGCCTTAATTGTAATAGGCGTTATATCAGCTGTGCTATGGTATTTTTTACCATCAGGGGATTTTACTATTCCTGAGGTAGCAGCTGAGGCAGCAAACAGTAGTGCAATGAATATGATGTTTATGATTACTTACCTTTTATTAGGTGTAGCAGTAGTTGTAGCATTGGTTTATACACTAAAGAACTTGTTTTCTACTCCAGAAAACCTTAAAAAAGCTTTATTTGCTTTAGTTGGTTTTGCACTTGTAGTAATTATTTCGTATTTTATTTCAAACGGAGACGATCTAGATCCTCAGTTTTTAACAGATATGAATGCTACAACTAGTACAGTTAAAAACATTGGAACAGGTATTTATACTTTCTTAATTTTAGCAGTGATAGCTGTTGTTCTAATGATTGTACCAAGTGTAAAAAAACTAATTGGTAAATAAAAAATAATAATTATGGCAAGAAGAGGTGGAGCACCAGAAGTAAATGCCGGTTCTATGGCAGACATTGCTTTCTTACTCCTTATCTTTTTCTTAGTAACTACTACTATAGAAACAGATGCAGGTTTAGATCGTATGTTGCCTCCTAAAGAGCCGCCTACTGATGAGCAAATAGTACTAAAGCAAAAGAATATTTTTACTGTACAAATTGGTAAAGATGGTCAGTTGCTAGTAGAAGAGGATCTTATGGATCTTAAGGATTTAAAAGATGCGGCAATTGCTTTTTTAGATAACGGTGGAGCAGTAAAAGGAGATCCTGATTACTGTGATTACTGTGAAGGAGCAAGAAGCACAGAGTCTTCTGACAACCCGTTTAAAGCGGTTATATCGTTAAAGAACGATCGTGAGACTAAGTATTCTGTTTACATTACAGTGCAGAATGAACTAGTTGCAGCGTATAACGCTTTACGTAACAGAGCAGCTAAAAAACTTGGTTACAATATGTCTTTTACAGAAATGGAAGCGGCATACTCAAACCAAGAAACTCCAGATGAGACTAAAGAAAAGTTAAAGGTTAGAATCAAAAAGATTCAAGATCTTTATCCTCAGAAATTATCTGAAGCTGAAACGACAACAAATTAATATTAATACAAAGGAATATGTCAAAATTTAAAAAGAAAAAAGACGGAGAATTACCTCCAGTTTCTACGGCTTCTCTTCCGGATATTGTATTTATGCTTTTGTTTTTCTTTATGACGGTTACAGTGATGAAAGATAGCGAGCCAATGGTAGCAAACGAGTTGCCAAACGCTTCTGAAATCAAAAAGCTAGAAAAGAAAGACAGGGTAGTTTATATTTTTGTTGGTCAACCTACAGAAAAATATCAAAGTGCTTTTGGTAAAGAGCCTAAGATACAGTTAAACGATAAGTTTGCTAATGTTTCTGAAGTAGGAGATTACGTTTTAGAAGAAATAGCTAAGAAGCCTCAAGAGGTTCAAAGTTCTATAACAACTGCTTTAAAAATAGATAAGAATGCCAATATGGGTATTGTTATGGATATTAAAGAAGAGTTGAGAAAAGTAAATGCTTTAAAAGTAAATTACACCACTTATGAAGGTGATGCTTTTAAAAATTTACAATAATTTAGATAGTTAAACTATTATATGCGCTTCAAATAGGTAAAACTATTTGAAGCGTTTTTTTATACATTAACTTTTATTATTTGCTATGCGTTGTTTAAGTTTTTTATTATTTTTTGTTTTGCTAGGTAGTTCTGTATATGCGCAAAATAAAGAAGTAGATAGTCTTTATTTAGAGGATCAGTTCTATGTAGGTGTTACTTATAACACTTTTGCAGATAAGCCAGCTAATTTAGATCAACGCAACTTACCATATGGTTTACAACTTGGCTTTATTAAGGATTTACCTATTAATAAAAATAGAACAGTTGGCTTTGGGTTAGGTTTGGGCTATGCAGTAAATAATTACTATTCTAATTTAGTTGCTTCTAAACAGGATAATACTATTAGTTATGTTCTTGTTGATGATGATTTTGATTATACGCGTAGTAAAATAGAAACTCATTTGATAGAAATGCCTATAGAGTTTCGTTGGCGAAGATCTACACCTACTAAATATAAGTTTTTTAGAATTTATGCAGGTGCAAAATTGGGTTATGTTTTTAGCGCTAAGTCTAAATTTGTTTCTGATGATTTAAAAGACGTATTTAAAAACACAGATGTATCTAACTTTAGATATGGACTACAGTTTAACATTGGGTATAATACGTGGAATATACACGTTTATTACGGGTTGAATAGCTTGTTGGATAATGCTTATGTTGGTGATGAGCAATTAAATATGAAGCCAATACGAATAGGTTTTAACTTTTATATATTATAGCCAATATTTAATAGTGATTAACTGTGAGGTTAATCCAATTACAAAACCAACAATTATTTCTAAAGTAGTATTTGTTTTTAAATAGAGTTTAGCTGTAGATACTAAACCTGTGCATAAAATAGTAATAGCAATTGCATAAATAATATTTATTTCAAAATGCACGCTAAGGCTTATTAAAAACATAAGTAAGCTTCCCATTCCTGCGGCGTGTAAACTGCTCTTAAAACGAATAAAAAGTAACAATAGAGAGCTAAATATAGCAGCAAGCATACCTAGAAAGAAAAAGAAAAGTTCTGCGCTGTAATTGTTAGGTATAACTTTATAAACAACAAGTAGTAATAATCCTAAGCTAATATATAAAGGGTATTTGCGTTCTTTTATGGTTGGTAAACTGTAGGATGTGATTATACCTATGCTCCTAAGTATAATATAGCACACTACAGGTACAATAACAGTTAAAATTAGAATAGGTAACATGTTACCTAAAAAATGATTTTGAGTATAATACTGTGGTGTTATTTTAAAATAGCAAATACAACCAATTATGGGAATAAATAAAGGGTGGAAAATAGAGGATATAATCTTGTAAAATCCCTTCATTAAATTTGTTTTCTTAACCTTGCTACAGGTATGTTTAATTGCTCCCTGTACTTTGCAACTGTACGGCGTGCAATAGGATATCCTTTTTCTTTTAGTATAGCAGCAAGTTTGTCATCTGTTAAAGGCTTTCTTTTTTCTTCTTCGCCAATAACATTTTCTAGTATTTTTTTAATCTCTTTAGTAGATACATCTTCACCTTGTTCGTTTTTCATTGATTCAGAAAAGTATTCTTTTATCAATTTGGTTCCGTATGGTGTGTCTACATACTTACTGTTTGCTACTCTAGAGACTGTAGATACGTCCATACCAATAGTATCTGCAATATCTTTTAATATCATTGGTCTAAGTTTGCGCTCATCACCAGTTAAAAAATATTCTTCTTGGTAGTTCATGATAGCACTCATAGTTACAAAGAGTGTTTGTTGTCTTTGTTTTATAGCGTCTATAAACCATTTTGCTGCATCTAACTTTTGTTTGATGAAGAAAACAGTGTCTTTTTGAGATTTAGATTTTGTTTTTGAGTTTTTATATCCTTCTAGCATATTGTTATACTGTCTAGATACGTGCAACTCAGGAGCATTTCTTCCGTTTAAAGTAAGTTCTAGTTCTCCTTCAGCAATTTTTATAGAAAAATCTGGTACAATATGCTCAATAGCTCTTGTGTTGCCAGCATACGATCCGCCCGGTTTTGGGTTTAGTTTTTCAATTTCTGAAATAGCACCTTTTAGTTCTTCTTCAGTAATGTTGTGCTTTTGTATTAGTTTTTTGTAATGTTTTTTTGTGAACTGATCAAAAGACTTTTGTAAAATCTGAATAGCTAATTCTATCTCTGGTGTTTGTTCCTTTCTAGATAATTGAATAATTAAACATTCTTCTAAAGATCTTGCAGCAACTCCAGGAGGGTCTAATTCTTGTACTAAATTTAAAACCTTTATTATGTCTTTTTCTTCGGCAAATACATTTTGTGTAAAAGCCAGGTCATCCATAATGTCTGTAATTGGCCTACGTATGTATCCGCTTTCATCTACACTTCCAATTAAAAACTCGGCTATAGACCAATCTTTATCGTCTAAGTAAACCGTATTTAACTGGGTCATTAAATATTGATGAAAAGAGGTTCCTGCTGCATAAGGAATACTCTTTTCATCATCATCTGCACTGTAATTATTTGCTTGTGTACGGTAATCTGGTACTTCATCATCAGAAAGATATTCATCTATATTAATATCTTCAGCTTCAATTTTTTCAGTATCATTATCGTACAAATCATCATATTCATCCTCTATAGAATCGGCTTCATCTTTACCGGTTTCTAAAGCAGGATTTTCTTCTAACTCTTGTTTTAAACGTTGTTCAAAAGCTTGAGTAGGAAGTTGAATTAACTTCATAAGTTGAATCTGTTGTGGAGACAACTTTTGAGATAACTTAAATTGTAGGTGTTGTTTAAGCATTAATGTTAATTCTTTTTATGATTTTGTTTGTTAATTATTAAAATTCAGCATTTTGAGGTGTTCTTGGAAAAGGAATTACATCTCTAATGTTACCCATTCCGGTAGCAAAAAGTACTAGACGTTCAAAACCAAGACCAAAACCACTGTGTACAGCACTACCATATTTACGTAGGTCTGTGTACCACCATAATTCTTTTTCGTCTATATCTAATGCTTTCATTTTTTCTAAAAGAACATCTAAACGTTCTTCTCTTTGTGAGCCACCAACTATTTCTCCAATGCCAGGGAAAAGAATGTCCATTGCTCTTACTGTTTTTCCGTCTTCATTTAAACGCATATAAAATGCTTTTATTTTTGCAGGATAATCAAACAATATAACCGGACATTTAAAATGCTTTTCAACTAGAAAACGTTCGTGTTCACTTTGTAAATCTGCACCCCATTCATTAATTAAGTATTTAAACTTCTTCTTTTTGTTTGGTTTGCAGTTTCTTAAAATATCTATAGCCTCTGTGTAAGTTACTCTTTTGAAGTTATTTTCTGTGATAAATTTTAATTTTTCAATTAAAGGCATATCACTACGTTCTGCTGCAGGTTTAGATTTTTCTTCGTCTAATAAACGTTTTTCTAAAAACTCTAAATCGTCTTTGCAATTTTCTAATACATAAGATAATACGCTTTTTATGAAATCTTCTGCTAGGTCCATATTGGCATCTAAATCATAAAAAGCCATTTCAGGTTCTATCATCCAAAACTCTGCTAAATGTCTAGATGTGTTAGAGTTTTCTGCTCTAAATGTTGGTCCAAATGTATATACTTTACCAAGACCCATTGCATAAGTTTCTGCTTCTAATTGGCCAGATACGGTAAGGTTGGTTTCTTTACCAAAAAAATCTTCGCTGTAGTTTACGGTACCATCTTCATTTAAAGGTGGGTTTTTGCTATCTAAAGTAGATACTTTAAATATTTCTCCAGCTCCTTCTGCATCAGAACCAGTTATAATTGGTGTGTGCACGTGGTAAAATCCATTTTGCTGAAAGTATTGGTGTACAGCAAAAGATAATGCAGAGCGCATACGCATAACTGCAGAAAAAGTGTTTGTTCTTACACGTAAATGTGCTTTTTCTCTTAAAAATTCTAAAGTGTGTTTTTTAGGCTGAATTGGATAAGTCTCTGGGTCAGCACCACCGTGAATTTCTAAGGTAGAAACTTGTATTTCTACAGACTGTCCTTTTCCTTGACTTTCTACAAGTGTACCTTTTACTTTAATAGCAGCGCCAGTAGATACTTGTTTTAGTAAGCTTTCGTCTAATTTTTCAAAATCTACAACACATTGAATGTTTTGTATAGTAGAACCATCATTTAAGGCAACAAATCTGTTGCTTCTAAATGTTTTTACCCAACCGCTAACGGTTACTTCTTGTAAAAGATGTTTTCCGGACAATAAATCCTTAATGCTGTTTGTGTTCATTATAAAATATACTTCTTATTTTAAGTGATAAAGATAACTTTTTTTAAATCGTCTTTAAAATACTCAAATTAGTTTTGATTATTGATTTGATTTTTTTTCTTGATTTTAACCTCGTCTTTAGGTAAAATATCTATTTGTGGTTTTTTTAGAACTTCTTTATTTGCAATACTACGTTCTAAAGAGAGTAGTAGTGACGGTAGTAATATTAAGTTTGCTAACATAGCAAATAATAACGTTGCAGATACTAATGCGCCTAATGCAACTGTACCTCCAAAGTTAGAAATTACAAAGACTGAAAAGCCAAAAAATAGAACAATAGAGGTGTAAAACATACTAACTCCTGTTTCTCTTAATGCGGCATAAACAGATTTTTTAATTGCCCATTTGTTAACCACTAGTTCTTGTCTGTACTTAGCTAAAAAGTGAATTGTATCATCTACAGAAATACCAAAAGCAATACTAAATACTAAAATTGTAGATGGTTTTATTGGTACGCCTACAAAGCCCATTACACCTGCGGTAATAATTAGCGGTAGTAGGTTTGGTATTAGTGATATAATAATCATTCTAAAAGACCTAAACAAATAAGCCATAAAAAGGGCTATAAGTGCAATGGCTAGTGCTAGAGAAAGTACTAAATTGTTAACTAGGTACTTTGTTCCTTTTAAAAATAAAAGAGCCTTACCTGTTAAAAATGTGTTGTATCTTTCTTTTGGAAATATTTTGTCTAAATTCTCTTGCAGTCTACTCTCTATATCCTGCATGCGCTCTGTATCTACATCTCTCATAAATGTTGTAATACGTGCGGTTTGTCCTGTAGAATCTACAAAACTTTCTAGTAAATTACCATTGCTTTGAGAATTACGAGCCACATCCATAATAAAATTATTCTCTTGTGTGGTTGGTAATTGATAGTATTTAGGAATTCCGTTGTAAAATGCTTGTTTAGAATATTTCACAAGATTAACTACAGATATTGGGTGAGAAAGCTCTGGAATTTCTTCAATTACTTCACCAAATTTATCCATTCTTTTTAAAGTAGCGGGTTTTAAGACTCCATTTTTTCTTTTGGTGTCTATTACAACTTCAACAGGCATTATGCCTTTAAATTCTTTTTCAAAAAACCGTATGTCTTTAAAAAACTCAGCCTTTTTTGGCATATCTTCAATAGGGCTTCCAGAAATATCTATTTGATAAATTCCAATGATGCTAATTGTTAATAGTAGAATAGAAACAATATAAACAGATATTCTTTTGTTTCTAACAATGTTTTCCATCCAGCTAACAAAAGTATCAATCCACTTTGTGTTTAAGTGTTTTAAATGTTTGTCTTTTGGCATTGGTAAAAAGCTGTAAACAATTGGTATAATTAATAATGATAAAATAAAAATGCCAATAATGTTTATTGATGCTACAATACCAAACTCTTTAAGTAGCTGACTGTCTGTAATAATAAAAGTGGCAAAACCAGATGCTGTTGTAATGTTAGTCATTAACGTAGCATTACCAATTTTAGAAATTACACGCTGTAAAGACAGTGCTTTGTTTCCGTGTTTTTTAACTTCTTGTTGGTATTTGTTTATTAAAAAGATACAATTTGGTATCCCTATTACAATTATTAATGGTGGTATTAGAGCTGTAAGTACAGTAATTTCATACTGTAAAAGGCCTAAAATGCCAAAGGCCCACATTACACCAATAATTACTACACACATAGATATAAACGTAGCTCTAAAACTTCTAAAAAAGAAAAAGAATATTAAAGACGTTACGCCAAGTGCAGCAAGTATAAACTTGTTTATTTCGTCAATAATATTTTTAGAATTCATTGTACGTATATATGGCATTCCAGATATATGCAAATTCATTTCTGTTTCTTTTTCAAATGTATCTGTAAGGTGTTTAAAGTCCTTAAGTATAAAATCTTTACGTACAGATGTATTTACAATGTCTTTATCTAAATACACTAAAGTTCTAATAGTGCCTGTTTCTTTATTGTAAAGTAGGTTTTCGTAAAACGGCATATTGTTAAATAAATGCTGTTTTAGACTATCTATTTCTTTGGTGGTTCTTGGTTTAGACTTTATAAAGTTTTGAAGTATAAATTTTTGTCCGTCTTCGGTTTTTACAAGCTCTTTAAGGTTGTCTGTAGATAAAACAAAATCAACCTCCGGAAAAGCATCAAGCTGTTTGCTAAGCTTATTCCATCTGTTAAATTTTTCAGGAGTATAAAGTGTACTGTCTTTTGCAGCAATAGCAATAACATTACCTTCTTCGCCAAATAACTTTAAAAACGACTGATATTTAATATTAACCGGATGATGATCTGGTAATAAATTAGCTTCTGAGTTAGAAAACTTCATGTTTTTCCATTGAAAACCTAGAAAAACGGTAAAAGCTATTATTAGTAGTATAATGAGAATTCTATTTCTTAGAATTATCCGAGCAGTTTTTGCCCAAAAACCTTGCGTAATCTTTGCAACCATTATATGTAATTAAGGTGCGCAAAGGTAAAGAAGTATTATTAGTGTTCCCAAGAAATGGGCTTTAAATACGTGTTAATAGTAAATAAAACTTAATCTTCTATTTTGATTTTGTGTTGTTTGCAGAAATCTATAAGTTCTGCGACAGTGGTACTTTGTTTAGAAACTTCTAGGTCTCTGTGTTTTTTGTTGCTTAGTTGAAACCTGTAATAGGTTATGCTAAATATTTTAATTGTTTTGAGTTGTGCAATCTCGCTTAGGTTATATGTTTCTTTATAAGATTTTTTTGTAAACATATAAATTGCATAACTTATTGATGCAATTAAGAGGGCTATGGAGAGGTAGAAGAGTAAGTTGCTCTGGTTGTTAATAATATTTAAACTGGAGCTTAGTATAATAAGTACAGAGAAGACTTTGCCGTTACTTTTTTGACTTTTTATATTGTCAATAATTTCAACTTTGTTTAAATCTTCTCTGTAGTTAATTTTCATTAAAAAATAAATTAAACCTTCATTATTTCGGCTTCTTTAGTCACCAATAATGAATCTATTTTTTTTGTGAATTCATTCGTAAGTTCTTGTACATCTGCTTCAGCATTCTTTTTTAAGTCTTCAGATGCATTTTCAAGAGCTTTTATTTCTTTATTGGCTTCTTGTCTAGCGTTTCTAATACCAACTTTGGCATCATCCGCTTCGCCTTTTGCTTGTTTTGCTAAATCTTTTCTTCTTTCCTCTGTTAGTGGCGGTACGTTAATAATAACAAAATCACCATTGTTCATAGGGTTAAAACCAAGATTAGAGTTCATTATGGCTTTTTCTATTTCGTGAAGCATATTTTTTTCCCAAGGCTGAACAGATATTGTTCTTGCATCTGGAGTGTTTACATTAGCTACTTGAGAAAGAGGAGTGGAAGAGCCATAGTAGTCTACCATTACGCTAGATAGCATAACAGGACTAGCTTTACCAGCTCTAATTTTAATAAATGCTTTTTCTAAATGGTCTATTGTGCCATTCATACTCTCTTTAGTACTGTCTAATATAAAATTAATTTCTTCGTTCATCATGTTAATATTTAATCTTGGTTCAGCATTAACTGTACCACTTATAGATTTACTTCTGTTCCTATATTTTCTCCTGATAGTAATTTTAATAAATTACCTTTTGTATTCATATCAAAAACAACAATTGGTAACTCGTTTTCCTGACTCAAAGTAAAGGCTGTTGTGTCCATTACTTTTAAACCTTTATTTAGTACATCCTGAAAAGATATTTTGTCAAACTTAGTTGCGTTTTTGTCTTTTTCAGGGTCAGATGTGTAAATACCGTCTACTCTTGTACCTTTTAATATTACGTCTGCTTCAATTTCTATTGCTCGTAATACTGCGGCAGAATCTGTAGTAAAGTACGGGTTACCTGTTCCTCCGCCAAAAATTACTACACGTCCTTTTTCTAAATGTCTCATAGCTTTTCTTCTAATAAAAGGCTCAGCTACTTCATTTATTTTAATGGCAGTTTGTAATCTTGTTTGTACACCAGCGTCTTCTAAAGCACTTTGTAGTGCTAAGCCATTAATTACAGTGGCTAGCATACCCATATGGTCACCTTGTACACGGTCCATACCGTTACTTGCTCCTGCAACACCTCTAAAAATGTTACCGCCACCAATAACTATTGCTACTTGAATACCTTTGTCTGTTACCTCTTTTATTTCTTTAGCATATTCCGCAAGTCTAATTGGGTCTATTCCGTATTGTCTAGAACCCATTAAGGCTTCTCCACTTAGTTTTAAAAGTATTCTTTTGTATTGCATTTTCTGGTGTTGTTTATGGTTAGCAAAAATAATGAAAAAAATGAACGGTAAAGTATGTCTTATATTTAATTCTAATATTTTGTTGTATTAGTATCCGTTTATTTAAATAAAAAAGCCGTTTTCTAAAAATAGAAAACGGCTTTACTTATAACTTTAAAAGTTTTGTGTCTTATTATCCAAGAGCAACTCTTTTAAAAGATGTTACAGCAACATCGCCGTAAGAAGAAACGTAAGATGCTACGCTAATTTTTTCATCTTTAATAAAGTTTTGGTCTAATAAACATTGCTCTTGATCTAGAGTAGTGTTATCAGATACAAATCTTTCCATTTTACCTGGTAAAATTTTATCCCAAATTTGCTCTGGCTTACCTTCTGCTTTAAGTTGTGCTTTAGCATCTTCTTCTGCAGTAGCCATAACTTCTGGAGTTAATTGAGCCATAGAAATATACTGAGGTACGTTTTTAAGAGTTTTTCCTAAACGACCTAACTCAATATTATCTTTTTCAATAACAGCAATTCTTGCTTCAGTTTCTGATGCTACATATGCAGGATCAAAATCTTTGTAAGATAATGTAGTTGCACCCATAGATGCAATCTGCATAGCAACGTCTTTACCTAGAGTTTCTATGTTTTCTACTTTTGCAGAAAAACCAACAACAGCAGCAAGTTTGTTAATGTGAACGTAAGAACCAACGTAAGGAGCCTCTACAGTCTCAAAAGCGTTAATTTCTAATTTTTCACCAATAACACCAGTTTGTTCAACTAATTTTTCAGCAACAGTCATCCCTCCAAAATCAGCAGCTAAAAACTCTTCTTTAGAGTTGTAGTTTAATGCTAATTCTCCTAATTGGTTTGCAAGAGCTAAAAAGTTATCGTTTTTACCTACAAAGTCAGTTTCACAACCTAATACAATTGCAACACCTTTGTTAGCTTCTGCGTTAACTTTAGCAACAGCAGCACCTTCGCTAGAGTCACGATCTGCTCTTTTTTCTGCTACTTTTTGACCTTTTTTACGTAATACGTCAATTGCTTTGTCAAAATCACCTTCAGCTTCAACTAATGCTTTTTTGCAGTCCATCATTCCTGCGCCAGTAGCTTTTCTTAGTTTATTTACTTCTGCAGCTGTAATTTTTGCCATCTTATTTATGTTTTAATATTGCTCTAAATAAATATTATTTTTTTAGAACGATGTTAAATTAATATTTTGTTTTATTTATATAAAAGGTTGTTTAGATTACTCTATACCACCTTTAGTATTGTCTTGCCATACTTTTAACTCATCCCATTTGCCATCTGCAGCCATTTTAGCTTGCTTTGGCCAAGAACCAGGATTTTTAGATGCAAAACTAGAACCAGCAGCAGTTAAGATAGCGCTTAAATCTTCAACAGATTTTGCAGCTAAATCTGCATAAGTTTTAATTCCTTCGTTTTGGAAAATTTCAGCTATTTTAGGTCCAATTCCTTCTACTTTAGTTAAGTCATCTGCAGAAGTTGTAGCCTCAGCTTTTGGAGCTGGTGCAGCTTTTGCTTTTGGAGCAGCAGCTTCTTTACCTTCTTTTTCAGCTTGCTTATCAGACTTACGATCTGCTAAACCTTCAATAATTGCGTCAGAAACATGTGTTAATACAGCTTCAATAGATTTAGATGCATCATCGTTAGATGGGATAATGTAATCTATTGGTCTTGGATCAGAGTTTGTATCTACCATTGCAAAAATAGGAATGTTTAATTTTAAAGCTTCCTTAACTGCAATGTGCTCTCTCATTGTATCTACAATAAATAAAGCTCCTGGTAAACGTGTCATATCAGAGATAGAACCTAAGTTTTTCTCTAATTTAGCTCTTAAACGATCTACTTGTAAACGTTCTTTTTTAGATAAAGTTAAAAAAGTACCATCTTTTTTCATTCTATCAATAGAAGCCATTTTTTTAACAGCTTTACGAATAGTTACAAAGTTAGTTAGCATACCACCTGGCCATCTTTCTGTGATGTAAGGCATATTTGCTTTCCCTGCTTTGTCTGCAACGATGTCTTTTGCTTGTTTTTTGGTAGCTACGAAAAGTATTTTTCTACCTGATGCTGCTATCTTTTTTAAAGCTTCATTAGCTTCATCAATTTTTGCAGCAGTTTTGTATAAGTTAATAACGTGTATTCCGTTACGCTCCATATAAATGTATGGTGCCATATTCGGGTTCCACTTTCTTGTAAGGTGTCCAAAGTGTACACCTGCTTCTAATAAGTCTTTTACTTCAATTTTGTTTGCCATTTTTTTTGTAATAGTTTACGTTCCGTTTTACTTAGCAATGCTAAAGTAGTGCGTATGCAGTCTTTAACATTTAGATGCTAAACTAGTGTTATTTATATGGTGATAAATAACAACGACAACTTGTTTTAATTTATGCTTTAGATTTTTTCTAAAGACTTCTCAATGAACTTGTTTTGTTGGTGATGTTCCAACGGTATAAAATATCAGATAAAATCTGATGTAAAAAAACCGGAACAAAGTTCCGGAATATATTCTTAACGCTTAGAGAATTGAAATTTCTTACGGGCTTTCTTCTGACCGAATTTCTTACGCTCTACCATTCTTGGATCTCTAGTTAAAAGACCTTCTGGTTTTAATACTAATCTGTTTTCAGCATCAACCTCACACATTGCTCTAGAAAGAGCTAGTCTAATAGCTTCTGCTTGTCCAGTGATACCTCCTCCGTAAACATTTACTTTTACGTCAAAGTTTTCTTCATTGCTAGTTAAAGCAAATGGTTGTTTCACTTTGTACTGTAAAGTAGCAGTAGGGAAATATTCATTTAAATCTTTTTTGTTGATTGTAATGTTACCTTTTCCTTCAGAAACATATACACGTGCAACAGCAGTTTTACGTCTGCCTATCTTATGAATTACCTCCATTATAAGTCCTTTAAGTTTATTGCTTTTGGTTTTTGTGCCTCTTGGTTGTGCTCAGAACCTACGTAAACTTTTAAGTTACGAAAAAGCTCAGCGCCCAATCTATTTTTTGGCAACATACCTTTTATTGATTTTTCCACTACACGTGCTGGGTTTTTCTCCAACATTTCAATAGCTGTCTGAGACCTTTGTCCACCAGGGTAACCTGTGTGTCTAATATAAGTCTTAGTTTGCCATTTGTTACCGCTAAGAGTAACTTTCTCTGCATTGATAACAATTACGTTATCCCCACAGTCCACATGTGGTGTAAAATTAGGTTTGTTCTTTCCTCTTAAGATTTTTGCAACCTTAGAAGCAAGACGACCCAACGTTTCTCCTTCAGCATCAACCAATAACCACTCCTTAGAAACGGTTGCTTTATTGGCTGAAATTGTCTTGTAGCTTAATGTATCCACACTAATATATTTTTATTATTTACTTAATCCCGATAAACGGGGTGCAAATGTACAATTATTTACTTGAAATACAAATGCTTATTTCCGTTTATTTTTATTGTTTTTTCTAAATGCTATTGTTTTCTTGATTTGCGAAGCTTTAATTTTTTTGATTTTAACAAAAATTTGTCATTTTTAATTATAAATCTGTAACAGGAGTCTTATTTTTACAACTTCTTTTAAAAAATAACCAAAACCACTAATGTTTAAATTTAACATAACAAGTGCTCTAGTATTTTTAACTACTGCGCTTTTTTCTCAAGAAAGTGCAAATATACAAGTTCCAAAGAGGGTGTACACTACAAATAGTGTAGAAAATAAAAAATCGCCTGTAATTGATGGTCATTTAACAGATGATGCTTGGAATAACTCCGAGTGGCAAGGAGATTTTGTAGAATGGAGGCCAGATGAAAATACATCTCCTACACAGCCCACTAAATTTAAAATTGTGTATGATGACAAATTCCTTTACATAGCCTTTAAATGTTATGATGCTGATTTGGATAAGATTGAAAAACGTTTATCAAGGAGAGATGGTTTTCAGGGAGATTGGGTAGAAGTAAATATAGATAGTTATAATGATAAAAGAACCGCTTTTTCTTTTACGTTTACGGTTGCAGGTGTTAAAGGTGATGAGTTTATATCTGAAAACGGAAGTAGTTGGGATAGTAGTTGGAATCCTATTTGGTACGGCAGCTCTAAAATTGATGAAGAGGGGTGGACAGCAGAATTAAAAATACCTTTTAGTCAGTTAAAGTTTGGAGATGCAGCAGAACAAGTATGGGGTTTGCAAGTTAAACGTAGAATTTTTAGAGCTGAAGAAAGGTCTATTTGGCAACGTATTCCGTTAGAATCTTCTGGGTATGTGAGTGAGTTTGGTGAGCTTAGAGGTTTGTTAAATATTAAGCCACAAAAACAATTAGAGATTCAGCCTTTTGTAGTAAACCAATATGATAGTTATCCAAAAGAGGTTGGTAACCCTTATAGAGATGGCTCTGACTATAAATTAAATGGAGGTTTAGATGCTAAAATTGGTATTACAAATGATCTTACGTTAGATTTAACAGTAAATCCAGATTTTGGTCAAGTTGAAGCAGATCCGGGGGCAATAGCTTTAGATGGTTTTCAGATCTTTTTTAAAGAACAGCGTCCATTTTTTATAGAGAATAAGAATATTTTTGATTATGAGTTTGGTAGTGGTCAAGATAACTTATTTTACAGTAGGCGTATTGGTCGTAATCCACACGGCAGACCTGCTTTAGAGGATGGTGAGTTTGTAGATGTGCCAAAAAACACTACAATTTTAGGGGCTGCTAAGTTTTCGGGTAAAACTAAAAGCGGTTGGTCATTAGGGCTTTTAGAAAGTGTTACAGGTAAAATGTATGCAGAGATAGATGCTAATGGAGAAAAAAGAGATGAGCTTGTTGAGCCGCTTACAAATTATTTAGTTGCTAGAGCTCAAAAAGATTTTAATAATAGAAATTCATATGTTGGTGCAATTTTCACATCAACAAATAGAAGACTAGAAGATAATTTAGATTTCTTACGCAAGTCTGCAGTTTCTGCTGGCGTAGATTTTAAGCATAATTGGAAAAACAGAGAGTATTATATAGAAGGTAATTTTGTAGCTAGTTCTGTTAATGGTTCTAAAGAAGCTATTGCGCAAACACAAAAATCTATTGCGCATTTATTTAACAGAGTAGATGCTGGTCATGTAAAATTTGACGATTCAAGAACTTCTTTGTCGGGTACAGGTGGTAAACTGGAGTTTGGTAAAGCTGGCGGTGGAGATTGGAGATATGAGGGCGGTGTACTTTGGTATTCTCCGGAATTAGAATTAAATGATATAGGCTTTTTACGACAGGCAGATAAGATTACACAGTTTGCAGAAGTGCAGCGTTTGTTTTTAAAACCTACAGATTTTTACAGAAACATACGTTTGCAATTAGGACAGTACTCTACGTTTGATTTTGATGGCAATTATAATAGAATGTCATACCAGTTTAATGGTAATATAAGTTATAAAAATAATTGGTGGACAGAGGTAGAGGCTACTTATGATCCTGTTTTTTATAGCAATGCAAACTTGCGTGGTGGTCCAAGATGGCGTTTTGCAGAACAGGGTGGTTTTGCGTTGTTTGCAGGTTCAGATAATAGAAGGAAATTTTATGCTACTGTTGGTTATGTTGGTAATAAAGGTGCAGAGGATACATTTAAATATAATAGGTATGTGTTTAGGTTTACATACCAGCCGATAGATGCTTTTAGTTTGTCTATGGATAATGAGTTTTCTACAGAAAATAGTAAAACACAATACATAACTAAGCGAGAAACAAGTGATGAAACTAGGTATATTTTAGGAGAAATAGATCAGAACACATTTAGTAGTTCTATACGTTTAAATTATAACTTAAATCCTAATTTAAGTTTACAATATTATGGTCAGCCTTTCATTTCTAGAGGTAGATATTCTAATTTTAATTATGTTAATAATCCCGTTGCTGGTAGTATTGATAATAGAGTAACACTGTTTAATGAAAATCAAATAACGGAAAATAATGGTGTTTATTTAATTGATGAAGATGTAGATTCTAATACAGATTATGAATTTGGAGATCCAGATTTTTCATTTGTACAATTTAGGTCTAATTTAGTGTTGCGCTGGGAGTATATACCAGGTTCTGAAATATTTTTAGTTTGGTCTCAAGGACTTACGGGTAATGTTAATCCTGATGATGCTTTAGGTAGAAGTTTAAATAGGCAGATTTTAGATCGTAAAAAGGATAATACAATTTTACTTAAGGCCACTTATAGATTTATACTTTAAGTAAAAAACTGGTAGATATACTATTATGTGTTATTTTGCGTTTTTAAAAAGAAAACTAATCGACTAAAAAGATGATAAAAAAGAGTTTTATAGTAATGGCTGCTGTATGTATGTTTGGAAGTTCTTGTTCTACGGATAGTGATAAAGAAATTTTTTCAGAGAACAGCTTGGTGGGTACTTGGGTGATTTCTGATGTTACAAGGGAAGAATCCTCTGAGGTGAGTTTACCTCAAGAAATAGCAAAGAATCTTATAGATCAAGGTTGTAAAATAATTACATATACTTTTAATGCTGATGATACATTTGTTGGTAAGGATAAATTAAATTATTTTGTAATTGAATCTAATGGAGCGGGCATAGAAGTTGATTGTCCTGAAGAAACAGATACTTTAGTTGGTGCTTGGGATTTAGATGGCGACCAATTAACAATTACAGATCCTACAGGAGGAAAAACTGTTATTACGGTTGACTTAAATGGTAATACGCTAATTATTGCAGGGGAAGATATTGATGAAGGTAATTATGAAGGTTTAGATGTTGTTTTTACAAAAAACTAAAACCATTCTATTTAAAAAATAAAAAAGGACATTAGAAAAATCTAATGTCCTTTTTGTTTTATTGTATTTTAATTAATGAGCAACTAGCCAATTATCTCCTGTTCCTATTTCTACGTCTAAAGGAACCGCAAGCGAGTATGCATTTTCCATTTCTGTTTTAATAAGTGTTCTTACTTCTTCTAATTCTGTTTTGTGAGCGTCAAAAACAAGTTCATCGTGTACTTGTAAAAGCATTTTGGTTTTAAAATTACCTTGAGTAAGTTTCTTGTGTATGTTAATCATTGCAATTTTAATAATATCTGCTGCGCTACCTTGTATTGGTGCGTTAACGGCGTTACGTTCTGCTGCTCCACGCACAACAGCGTTTCTGGAGTTTATATCTTTTAGGTATCTACGTCTTCCTAAAACTGTTTGTACATAACCATTGTCTCTTGCAAAGTCTACCAGTTCACTCATGTACTTTTTAAGTTTTGGGTATGTCTCGTAGTAAGCGTCTATCAGTTCTTTGGACTCTCCTCTGCTTAAGTCTGTTTGGTTGCTTAATCCAAATGCAGATACACCATATATAATTCCAAAGTTTACTGTTTTTGCATTACTACGTTGCTCTCTAGTAACCTCTTCTAAAGAAACGTTAAATACTTTTGAAGCTGTAGAGGCGTGAATGTCTTCTCCGTTTTTAAATGCTTCAATCATTGTTGTTTCATCACTTAAAGCAGCAATTATACGTAGCTCTATTTGTGAGTAATCTGCTGCTAATAGTGTGTAATTCTCATCTCTTGGTACAAAAGCTTTACGTACTTGTCTTCCGCGCTCTGTACGTATAGGTATGTTTTGCAAGTTGGGGTTGTTGCTACTTAGTCTTCCTGTAGCGGCAACAGTTTGCATGTAGTCTGTGTGTACACGGCCGGTGCTTTCTTCTACTTGTTCTGGTAAAGCATCAATATAGGTGCTTTTTAACTTGGCTAAACCTCTGTATTCTAGTATGTTTTTAATGATATCATGATCTTGTGCAAGATAAGAGAGTACATCTTCTGCTGTAGAATACTGACCTGTTTTTGTTTTTTTGGGTTTATCTACAAGTTTTAGTTTTCCAAAAAGTATTTCTCCTAATTGTTTTGGTGATGCTATATTAAATTCTTCGCCTGCAGCTTCATAAATACTAGTTTCTAGGTTTTTAATATCTATGTTTAACTCATTAGAGAGAGAATTTAAAAAGTCAACATCTAGGTTAATACCTTCTAGCTCCATATCTGCTAAAACGCTTAATAGTGGAATTTCTATGCTGTTAAATAAATCTTCTGTTTTTGCGTCTTTAAGTTCTGGTCTAAAGTGGCTTGCTAGTTGGTAAGTAATATCTGCATCTTCAACCGCATACTCTGTTTGTTTTTCTACAGGAACCTGGCGCATAGATAACTGGTTTTTACCTTTTTTACCAATTAATTCTGTTATGGAAATAGGAGTGTAGTTTAAGTATGTTTCGGCTAACACATCCATATTATGTCTCATATCAGGATTTATTAGATAGTGAGCTAGCATGGTGTCAAAATATGTTCCTTTTATAATAAGGTTGTATTTGCGCAATACTTTAATGTCGTACTTTAAATTCTGACCTACTTTTTCAATGTTTTCATCTTCAAAAAACGGACGTAATTGCTCTATGAGTTCTTGTGCTTCTTCCCTTGCTTCAGGAAAAGGAATGTAATAGCCTTTGCTGGCTTCCCAAGAAAAAGCAATTCCTACTAACTCTGCTGTAAGCGGATTTAGTCCTGTTGTTTCTGTATAAAAACAGACAGATGTTTGTTTCATTAAGTTCTGTAAAAACAATTTCATAGCCATTCCAGGTGCTACACTTTGGTATATGTGCGGAATGTCTTTGCTTGTTTTTCTGCTAGATAACTCTTGCTGTACTTGCGTAGCAGAAGCGGAATCGCCACCGCCAAATAATGAAAACTGACCAGCTCCGGCAGCAGCTGTTTTGGTTGTTGTTTTTGTAGATTTATCATTATTGCTACTTGTGGCTGCGGTAGTTGTTTCTGTAGCAAATGTTTTTATAAGGTTGTCAGCAAGTCTTCTAAATTCTAACTCTTCAAAAATAGCCGTAACCTTTGGTAAATCTGGTTGGTCTAATTCATATTCTTTTTCATTAAACTCTACGGGAACATCTAACATTATGCGAGCTAATTTTTTAGAAAGTAAGCCAAGTTCTTTGTTGGCTTCTATTTTTTCCTTCATTTTACCTTTTAGCTCGTGCGTATTTTCTAAAAGATTTTCCATACTACCGTAAGCGGCAAGGAATTTTTTTGCGGTTTTATCTCCAACACCAGGCAGTCCGGGAATGTTATCCACGGCATCTCCCATCATACCTAAATAATCTATAACTTGCTCAGGTCTTTCAATTTCATATTTGTTTAATACTTCTGGTATTCCCCAAGTTTCATAACCACCACCAAACATTGGTCTGTACATAAAAATATTTTCAGATACTAACTGAGCAAAATCTTTATCTGGTGTAACCATAAAAACTTTATAGTTTTCTTTTTCTGCTTTTTTAGCTAATGTTCCTATAATGTCATCGGCTTCAAAACCTTCTTTAACAATTACAGGTATGTGCATTGCCTTTAAGATATTCTCTATGTATGGTATGGCTAATTTTATAGCTTCAGGTGTGGCATCACGGTTGGCTTTATAGGCTTCAAACATTTCTACACGATCTACACTTCCGCCACGATCAAAACAAACTGCTAAATGGTCTGGCCTTTCTCTTTTTATAACATCTAATAGTGAATTGGTGAAACCTAGTATTGCTGACGTGTCTAGTCCTTTAGAGTTTATTCTTGGGTTTTTTATAAACGCATAATATCCTCTAAAAATAAGTGCGTATGCATCTAGTAAAAAAAGTCTTTTTTGATCTGCCATCTTATAATCTTAATTAAGTGTCAAAACTACTAATTGTTGTTTTGTATTTAGTCTTTCTTGTAAAAAGAATTTACGTGTTCGTTAGTGTTGCTCTCTTTGGTTGTTTTGCGATAGGTAAAACCAGGATGAACACAATAGCCACCTGTTTCTCCTTTTTTGTTCATTGCTAAAAAGCCAATCTGGAAATCTTCACGGTCTTTATTTTTAGTCATAATTCTTTTTACGCCTTCTTCGCAAGCTTCTTGTGGTGATTTCCCTTGTCGCATTAATTCTACAATTAAAAAACTACCAACTGTTTTAATTACTTCTTCACCAACACCTGTAGCGGTTGCGCCGCCAACTTCATTGTCCACAAATAAACCAGCTCCAATTATTGGAGAATCTCCAATACGTCCACCAACCTTATAAGCCATACCGCTAGTGGTGCAAGCGCCAGATATATCTCCTTTTTCATCCATAGCTAGCATACCAATAGTATCATGGTTTTCTATATTAATAATGGTTTCGTATTTAGATGTCTTTTTCCACTCTAACCAATCGTTTTTAGATTTTTCTGTAAGTAAGTTTTCTTTTTTAAATCCTTGTTCGTAAGCAAACTGTTCTGCACCCTTGCCAGCTAAAATTATATGTGGTGTTTCTTCCATAACCTTACGTGCTACAGAAACTGGGTGTACAATATTTTGTAAATAAACTACAGATCCGCAGTTGCCATCTTTGTCCATAATACATGCGTCTAATGTAACATTTCCGTCACGGTCTGGTCTACCACCTAAGCCTACTGTATTATTGTTAGCATCTGCTTCTTCAACCATTACACCTTGTTCAACAGCATCTAAAGAGTTTCCACCTTTAGCTAAAACTTCCCAAGCTTTATCATTGGCATTTTTAAAATTCCAAGTACAAATAGCAATTGGTTTAATTGTCTCTACTTTTAAATCGGGAGCAATTGTTTTTTTGTTATCACAAGATGCTAATAATGGAGCAGAGATGATGCCGGCTGTACTTAAAGATGAATTTTTTAAAAACTTTCTTCGTTTCATAATAGTAGGTTGACTAATTTTAGGCTTTAAATATAATGATTATGATTTTAGAAGTGTGTGCAAATTCATTGGAATCTGCCTTAAACGCAGAAAAAGCTGGTGCTACTAGAATAGAGTTGTGTATGGAGCTTGGTGTTGGTGGTGTAACTCCTTCTTATGGTCTTGTTAAAGCTGTGCTAAATGCTGTGAATATACCCGTGCACGTATTGATTAGGCCTAGAAGCGGAGACTTTACATATTCAGATTCTGAATTTGAAGTAATGAAACAAGATATTGCTTTATGTGTAGAGCTTGGTTGTGCAGGTGTTGTTTCTGGCGTGTTGCATAAAAATTTCACTTTAGATAAGGAAAGAACTCAGTTGTTAATAGATGAAGCAAAAAAATTGCAATTCACTTTTCATAGGGCTTTTGATTGGCTTAAAAATCCAGAAGAAGTATTTTTAACATTGCAAAGTATGGGGGTTAATTATGTGTTGTCGTCTGGGCAGAAAGTTTCGGCTCTACTGGGTATTTCTTTACTTTCTAAATTAAATAAAAAGTCATCAACCTGTGTGGTAATGCCTGGAGGCGGATTAAGAGCAGATAATGTTATCAATTTTAAAAAAGAAGGGTTTAAAGCATTGCATATGTCTGGTGCTGCTTTTAATAAAACTTTAGATGGTGATGTGCCTTTGTCTATGAATTCTAGTTCTTTTTTGGTTGAAAACCAAGTGCCAATATCTAGTGTGGCTAATATACAGCAGGTAGTTGCATTGTTAAATAAGTCTTAAATAGATATTTCTCCTTGTTAAACAAATACCTTTGCAAAAAAAATAGATTATGCTTCGTTGGGTTATTTTTGTTCTTGTTTATTCCGTTTTGGGTTTTTATGCTTTTCAGGCATTAAAAACTGCTACTAGAATTAATTGGCTTCATTACCTATATATTTCAGTGTCGCTTTTGGCTGTTTTTAATTTTATTTATCAATTTAGTGTTGGCAATGAAGGACGAGTAATTAGTATTCCTATGAGTTATGCTTTTGGTTTTCTATTAAGTGTAATGGCTTTTAATTTAGTACTTATTATTTTTCTTTTTTCTGAGGATATTATACGTTTTTTAGCAGGAGTTTATACTAAGTTTTTTGGAGAGTCTAAAGAGTTTGCGCTGCCAAGCCGTAGGCGTTTTTTAAGTTTAATAGGTTTAGGTTTGGCTTCTTTACCTTTTGGAGCTTTGCTTTATGGTATGGCTAAAGGGAAGTATAATTTTAAGGTTCTAAAGTATGAATTGGCTTTTGATGATTTGCCAGATGCTTTTGATGGATATCAAATTACACAAATATCTGATATACATAGTGGTAGTTTTGATGATGAAGAAAAAATTAAATATGCTATAGATTTAATTAATGAGCAAAAGAGTGATGTTTTGTTGTTTACCGGGGATATGGTAAATAATACAGCAGAAGAAATGGATCCGTGGAAAACAATATTTTCTAAGCTTGAAGCTAAAGATGGTAAGTACTCTGTTTTAGGGAACCATGATTATGGTGATTATGTTAGTTGGGATTCTGAAGAGCTAAAAGAAGAAAATTTAGATAAATTAAAGAGCACTCAAAAAGAAATAGGTTTTGATTTACTTTTAAATGATAGTAGATTTTTGCAAAAAGGAGAAGATAAAATAGCCTTAGTTGGAGTAGAGAACTGGGGTGTAGGAGGATTTAAAAAAGCAGGAGATTTAAAAAAGGCCAGTGCTAATATTGCAAAAGACGATTTTAAAATATTGATGAGCCACGACCCTTCTCACTGGGAGCATGAGGTTATTAAAGATGAATATCATTACCACTTAACGCTAAGTGGACACACACACGGTATGCAATTTGGAATTGAAATTCCTGGTTGGATTAAATGGAGTCCTATTAAATGGAGGTACCGCTATTGGGCTGGTATTTACAAAGAAATGGGGCAGTATATAAATGTTAACCGTGGTTTTGGCTTTTTAGGATATCCAGGCAGAGTTGGTATTTGGCCAGAAATAACTGTAATTACACTAAAAAAGAAAGAATTGGCATAGTTTTATGACTCAAATAGTTGTAAAAAGATGGGCTAAACTATATAATTTAACAATTTTTCTTACTTTTGATTAACAACCCAAAGATTTATTTATGTCTAAATTTGGAGAACTAATAGATTTACAAGTACCTGTATTGCTAGATTTCTATGCAGAATGGAATGAGCAATCATCACAAATGCACCCTGTTTTAAGGGATGTAGCTGCGGCACTAGGTGATAAAGGTAAAATTATTAAGATTGATGTAGATAAGAATAAGGAGCTTGCGCAAGCATTGCGAGTAAAAGGCTTACCTACATTGATGATCTACAAAAATGGCGAAATGGTTTGGCGCCAAAGCGGCGAACAAGACGCAAATACTCTTATTACTTTACTTAACGAGTATTTATAATATAAACTCTTTTTATTTAATTTATACTATTAACTAATTATATAAGCTAACACAAGGTTAGCCTTGTGTTAGTTATTTATAGAGTCTAATACAGTAGCGCTTGTGTCTACTGTATTAGAGTCTGGTAAATCTGGATCTGTCATTGGTGGCTCTTCTGGAGTTTCTTCTCTTAATAGCCTTCTAGATCTGTTAAGGTGAGAGAATTTAGTTAAGAACTCTGTGGCAATTAATTCTTCTTTCTCTGCTAGTTCTGTTTCGTTATTTCTTTTAAGTATGTCTATTAGTCTAAAGTAGCTCTCTAGGTCACCTAAAATGTCATTTTCTCTAACATATTGTTGATCCAAGTCTAAGGTGTTGTAGTAGCTTAGGTTTTCTTGGTACTTAGTTTTTAACTGTGCAAAAAGTTCTCTTGCTTTTTTAGTTTCGCCTACTTTATAGTAGCCATCTACAAAAGGTTCTACAAAGGCGTAGTAGCCAAAGTAGTCTACAGGCATATTTGTCACAGCTATATTTATAATATCTTTTGCTTTTTCTATTTTATTTTCTTCAATAAGTTGTTCTGTAAGTCTGGCAAGGTTGCCTCTAAAGCTAATAGACTGTGATCTTGTTTGTGTGTCGTGGTAAATGTCAGGACTACCAGAGTTACCCCATTTCCATTTCTTAACAATACTGTACATTAGGTCGCTATCAATACGGCCTATTTCATACGGACTTGCATTTTTTGTTTTAATTGGTACTAGTTTGTATGCTAAACCATCTAATTGTAAATACTCTTTCATCCAAATGTATTCACCACTATCAAAACTACCTCCAGAGAAATAAATTGGACGTTTCCAATCATTATTTGCAAGTATATCTAACATTAATAAACGATTCTTGCTCAAAGCGCTAGGTAAATCAATATCTATATAGTCTACTATTAGATCTGCATCTTCAGGTTTAACTAATCCACTTTCTAAAACATTTTTCTTGTTTACGGGTACGCGTATTTTTTTAGTAGGGTAGTATATTAAGTCTAAAAAGCTTTCTGGGTACTGACTAAGATCTGCTCCTTGCTGCTTGTATATGTATCTTATTTTATTTGTTGGTTTGTCACTCGCAATCCAGTTCATAAAATCTTTAATGTCTAACCTTTTGTCTTTAAATTGAGGTAAAGGTTGCTCGTAAACCACATCTCTAGATCCAAACCTGTATTTGTTGTGTGTTAATTGAGACGGAATAGGATCACTAGTGTATGCCTTTTTCTTCATTTGATCTATATACCAATCTGTAGCAAATAAACTTGTGTTAATAACACGTACGTCTGTGCGGTAACCTTCAATTTCTTGTAAGTACCAAAGAGGAAAAGTGTCATTATCGCCAATAGTAAATATCATAGCTCCTGCATTTTCTTCTGTAGAGTCTAGGTATGATCTAGCGGTACTGTTTGCTGTAAATCTATCAGACCTATCATGGTCATCCCAGTTTTGAAAAGCCATAAGTGTTGGTACGGCTAATAAGCAAACAACTGTTATAATTGGAGCTATAATTTTTGCTGATGTTAGTTTTTTAAGTTCATCATATAAGCCAGCAACACCTAATCCTATCCAAATTGCAAATACATAAAAAGAACCAACTAGGGAGTAATCTCTTTCTCTTGGTTGAAATATAGTTGGGTTGGTGTAAAACTGTATGGCTAAACCGGTAAATAAAAAGAATACCAATAATGCCCAAAATTGTTTAGGATCTCTTTTGATTTGAAAAAGAATACCAATAATACCTAATATAAGAGGTAAGAAAAAATAAGTGTTCCTTCCTTTGTTATTTGCAACATCACTTGGTAAGTTGTCTTGACTGCCAACTAAATAGTTGTCTATAAAATTTATTCCGCTAATCCAATTACCGTGGTTGTTGTATCTACCTTGTAAATCATCTTGTTTGCCAACAAAGTTCCACATAAAGTAACGCCAGTACATATATCCAAACTGAAAATCCATCATGTATCTAATGTTGTCCCATATGCTTGGAGGTATTACTTCTATGTAATCTTTATCTAGAACCTCTTTTAAAAATCCAATGTATTGTTCTGTTGCTATTTCTCCGCTAGCATGACCACTCTTTACTTCTTGGCATATGCTTCTTAATTGTGAATTTCCTAAATACTTTGGTTTTATTTTAAAATCTAGACCACCATAATATTTCATATAGTTTTCTGCATTTTCTCTAGACCACATTCTAGGTAAAAGTCCAACATGTTTTTTGTCTGGGCCTTGTTCTGCTTCTTTGTAGTTGTTTACAATAATGTATTTTCCTAGTTTTTCATCTTGCTCGTACTTCGGCTTGCCGTCTATTTTATCTCCACCAGAAGAAAAGGCATCAGAATAATATGCTCCATAAACAGGGCTGTCTACTCCTGGGTATTGTTCTCTGTTGTAATAGGCTAAAAGAGATCTAGCGTCAGACGGGTCATTTTCATTAATAACAACGTCTGCATTGGCACGTATTGGTAACATTAGCCATGTAGAAAAACCTAAAAATAAAAACATTAAACATAAAACAATTGTGTTTGCTGTTTTAAAGTTGTTTTTTCTGGTATAATTTAATCCGTAGGCAAAAGCAATAATAAAAAGTAAACCCATTATTATAGAGCCAGAGTTAAAAGGAAGTCCAATACTATTAATGAAGAACACTTCACTCCAACCAAATAATTTTAGAACGTATGTTAAAGAGAATTTGTAAACCAGCATTAAAATAGCAATAACGGCAATGTTAGCTATTAAAAAGTTTTTAACCGTGGTTTCTTTGTATTTTTTAAAGTAGAATAATAGTCCTATTGTTGGTATGGCTAAAAAGCCCATAAACTGTATACCAAAAGTAAGGCCTACTACAAAAGAGATCATAATAATCCATCTGTTTCCTCTTGGGTGGTCTAATTCATCTACCCATTTAAGACCTAGCCATAAAAGCAAAGCCATAATAAAACTTGCCATTGCGTAAACTTCTGTCTCTACAGCGTTAAACCAGAAGCTATCAGAAAAAGCAAAGGCTAAAGAGCCAACTAAGCCACTACCTAGTATTGCAATAGCTTTGCTATTGGTTAATGCGCTGTTAGCTTCTTTAAGTATAATTTTTTTGGCCAAATTGGTAATAGACCAAAACATAAACAGAATGGTAAAAGCACTAGATGCGCCAGAAACAAAGTTTACCATACTTGCAATTTGAGTTTTGTCTGTTGCGAACATGGCAAAAAACGCACCTATCATTTGTAGTAAAGGTGCTCCTGGTGGGTGACCAACTTGCAATTTTGCAGAAGTTGCTATGTATTCACCAGCATCCCAAAAACTACTTGTAGGTTCTACAGTTATTAAGTAAGTAATAAATGCTATTAAAAAAGCTACCCAGCCAAGGATAGTATCCCATTTTTTAAAATTCTTAGAGAACATACAGTTTTTTGTTTATGAATTAAGGCGAATTTAGTAATAAATTGAGATATGAAAGATAAAATTTTATAAAGGTTTAACAAAGTTTCGAAAATTTTTTGAAAAATGTTTTGTGTAAACGAAAGTTTATTATAAATTTGCACCCTCAAAACAAACATTGGCCCATGGTGTAATTGGTAACACACCGGTTTTTGGTACCGACATTCAAGGTTCGAGTCCTTGTGGGCCAACCACTGTTAAGTAAAAACCCGATATCAACTTGATATCGGGTTTTTTGTTTTTAATGGTTTATGTGATCTTCGCTGTCTGTGCTGTCCTCTTCAGGTAGTTCTAAGTCTGTGTTATTGTTGTTAATGCTTTCGTAATCGTCATTAGCATTTTCGTCATGTAGTTTGTCTAATTCATCTATATCCTCATCAATTTCGTCTAAAATGGTATTCATTTTACGTTTGTCTTTAATCATAGCGCCGGTCATAATTAAGCTAGTTCCTATTATCACAAAAAGTAAAATTCCAGAATCAAAAGTTTCTATTTGTGCTTCTTGTGGTATTGCATAAAATAATAAAACGGTAATTAATCCTCTAGGGGCAATAAAAAGTTGTGGTAAAATATCGCTACCAACAAAAACACGTAGAATTATAAATCTGATTAGATATATAGATATAATTATTAGAATACTGGTAATTGCTACGTTAATGCTAAATAAAGAAGAGATGACGATGGTGATGCCAAAAATAACAAAGAAGAAAGTACGTACTACAAAAGCTGTTTCTAGTGTAATAATATGTAGTTCGTGGTAAATTTGCTCTGCTCGCTCTTTATTTAGGTATTTAGATAGGAATCCGCCAAAGAACAAGTTCATGTTGGCAATTATAAGTCCAAATATTAAAATAATAATTAAAGATGATAGGTGAAGCTTTTTGCCTAAAGCATATAAAAGTAGGAGTACTGCAATTAGTAAAAATTGCTTTGCTTGTGATTTTATCTGCTGAAAAACCAATATTATAGCGTAACTAGCAATTATAGATATTACAATTGTTAAGCCAATATTGCCAGCAAAACCTGCAGCACCATTACCAGCTCCTTCGGTTGGGTTTAAATTGCCAGTTAAAAAGTAAAACATCATAATTCCCATAATGTCAGAGAAGGTACTCTCATAAATATGAAATTCTTTTTTATTTTCTGACAACCCGCTAACACTAGGTATAATTATAGCGCTAGATAATATGGACAAGGGTGTTGCGTATAGCCAAGCAGATTGCATTGTCATACCGTCTATAAACTGATGTAAAATTAAGGCTGCAACATATGCAGAGGCTATAAGGCCAACTAGTGCAATGGCCATAGATTTTAAAATAGGAACTAATTTTTCTCTTTTAAGTTTTAACTCTAGCGCTGCCTCTAGCACAATCATAATAAGTCCAACAATACCTAGTAGTTCTAGTGATGGAAAAAAATTAATGCTGTCTTCTCCAATAAATTCTAATACGTATTTTAAAATAACACCTAAAACAATAAGCATTAATACAGATGGAATGTTAGTTTTTTTAGAAATTCCGTTAAAAAGAAATGAGATAATAATGATAACCGATGCGGCAATAATAAGATTGTAAGAGGATAATATTTCCATTTTTGGATATTAGTTTGTGTTTAGTTTTTAAAAATATACATAATTACCTAAACAACAGTGAGGATCGCTTTATTTTGTGAAAAATAATATGTATATTTGCATCGCTGAAAGAATATACTGTATTCATGAGGGGACTTAATAGTCCCCTCTTTTATTAACTATACTTTTTTTGGTTTAATAAAATTTCTGTAAAAAGAGTTATGTTTAAAGAGCAAGTTACATCTTTGTTGGAAGGGGCTTTAAAAGAAAACCCATCATTGTTTTTAATTGATTTTACTATAACGCCAGATCATAAAATTAATATTGTTTTAGATGGTGATAATGGTGTTACGCTTAAAGATTGTGTGGCGGTTAGCAGAGCTATAGATCACAACTTAGATAGAGAAGAGCAAGACTTTTCTGTAGAGGTTGCTTCAGCGGGAGCTTCTACGCCATTGGTTTTACCTAGGCAGTATACAAAAAATATTGGCAGAAAATTAGAGGTAAAAACAATAGAAGGTCGTAATTTTGAAGGAGAATTAACTGCTGCAACGGAAGATACTATTACTCTAGAGTGGAAAGCAAGAGAGCAGAAGCCCGTAGGTAAAGGTAAAGTTACTGTTCAGAAAAAGGAAGAAATTTCATTTTCTGATATTAAGGAAGCAAAAGTTATATTAAAATTTTAATAAATAAATCAATATGGAAAATATTGCGCTAATAGAATCTTTCTCGGAATTTAAAGATGATAAATTCATAGATAGGGTAACGTTAATGGCAATTTTGGAAGAAGTGTTTCGTAACGCTTTGAAAAAGAAATTTGGTTCTGATGATAACTTTGATATTATTATAAATCCTGATAAAGGGGATTTAGAAATATGGAGAAATCGTGTTGTTGTAGAAGACGGTGAAGTAGAAGAACCTAATGAAGAGATTTCATTAACAGATGCGCGTAAGATTGAACCAGATTTTGAAGTAGGAGAAGATGTATCTGAAGAAGTGAAGCTTATAGATTTAGGAAGACGTGCAATTTTAGCATTACGCCAAAATTTAATAGCTAAAATTCATGAGCATGATAATACTACTATTTATAAGCAGTTTAAAGATCTAGAAGGGGAGATATACACAGCGGAAGTGCATCATATTAGGCATAGAGCGGTTATTCTTGTTGATGATGAGGGGAATGAAATTGTAATGCCTAAAGACAGGCAAATACCTTCAGATTTCTTTAGAAAAGGAGATAATGTTCGTGGTATTATAGAAAGTGTAGAGCTAAAGGGTAATAAGCCTTCTATTATTATGTCTAGAACATCGCCTAAATTCTTAGAGCAATTATTTTTTCAAGAGATACCAGAGGTTTTTGATGGTTTAATTACTATTAAAAAAGCAGTACGTATCCCTGGAGAAAAAGCAAAAGTGGCTGTAGATTCTTATGATGATCGTATAGATCCTGTTGGTGCCTGTGTGGGTGTAAAAGGTTCTAGAATACATGGTATTGTAAGAGAATTAGGAAATGAGAATATTGATGTTGTTAACTGGACTAGCAATCCACAATTGTTAGTTACAAGAGCATTAAGTCCTGCAAAAATATCATCGGTTAAGTTAAACGATGAGAAAATGACTGCGCAAGTTTACTTAAAACCAGATGAGGTTTCAAGAGCAATTGGTAGAGGTGGTCATAATATTAGATTGGCAGGGCAATTAACTGGTTATGAGATTGATGTATTCCGTGAAGGAGTAGAAGAGGATGTTGAGTTAACAGAGTTCTCTGATGAAATTGATAGCTGGATTATAGAAGAATTTAAGAAGATTGGTTTAGATACTGCAAGAAGCGTATTAGAGCAAGATTCTCAAGATTTAGCAAAGCGTACAGATTTAGAAGTTGAAACTATTTTAGAAGTTGTGCGCATACTTAAAGAAGAATTAGAAGATTAAGCTATATATTAGCAAAAATTTAAGAATACGAATACTTGTTTATGGCAGAGAATGCAACAATAAGGCTCAATAAGGTCCTCAGGGAATTAAATATTTCTTTAGATAGGGCTATAGACCATCTTTCGTCCAAAGGACATGAGGTGGAGGCAAGGCCTACTACTAAGATTTCCAATGAGGTGCATCAAATTCTTTTGGATGAATTCCAAACGGATAAGAGCAAGAAAGTTGCTTCTAAGGAAGTTGGCGAGGAAAAACGTAAAGAAAAAGAAGCGCTTAGATTGCAATTGGAAAAAGAGCAAGAAGAAAAGCGTTTGGCAAGAGAGAAAAGAGCAGCTGCGCAAGAGGTTGTTAAGGCTAAAGCAGAATTATCTGGCCCAAAGACTGTTGGTAAAATAGATCTTGATGCGGGTAAAAAGAAGCCAGCTCCTGTTGAGGAAAAAGTAGCTCCTAAAGAAGAAAAACCTGTTCAGGCTAAAAAGCCAGTGGTTAAAGAAGAGTCTAAGCCGGTTGAAAAACCTGTGGCAAAAGAATCTACAACCATAAAAACGGGTAAAGTTGAGTTAGCGGGTCCTAAAACTGTTGGTAAGATAGATTTAGATGCGGGTAAAAAGAAGTCTGCTCCTGCAGCTAAAAAGCCTGCTCCTGTTAAAAAAGAAGAGCCAAAAGCAAAAGTTGAAGCGGAAAAACCAGCTGAGACTACTGAGGCAGAAGCTAAGGAGAATACGGTTATAACTACTCAATATCAAAAATTATCTGGACCTAAGCTTACGGGTGCAAAAATTGATTTGTCTAAGTTTAATAAGCCTAAAAAGAAAGAAGCTCCTAAGAATGCTGCTGGTGCTGGAGGTGATAAGAAAAAACGCCGAAAGAGAATTGTTAGTAATAACAAGCCAGGTGGTAATAATAGAGGTGGACAAGGTGGAAATAACAGGGGTAAATCTGGACCAGGTAAGGGTAGATTTAATGCGCCAGTTGTAAAAGTTGAGCCTACTGAAGAAGAAGTTCAAAAGCAGGTTAGAGAAACTTTGGAGAAACTTCAAGGTAAGTCTAAAAAAGGAAAAGGAGCTAAGTATAGAAGAGATAAAAGAGATCAGCACCGTCAACAGACAGAGAAAGATCTTGAGAAGCAAGAAGCAGAAAGTAAAATCTTAAAAGTAACAGAGTTTGTTACTGTTGGTGAGGTTGCTACTATGATGGAGGTTTCTAGTACTCAGATAATATCTGCTTGTATGTCATTAGGAATTATGGTGACGATGAATCAGCGTTTAGATGCTGAGACATTATCTATAGTTGCTGAAGAGTTTGGATACGAAGTTGAGTTTATTGCTGCAGAGATTGAAGAATCTATTGTGGAAGAGGTTGACGCTCCTGAAGATTTAAAAGAAAGAGCTCCTATTGTAACGGTAATGGGTCACGTAGATCACGGTAAAACATCTTTATTGGATTACATTCGTAAAGAGAATGTAATTGCTGGTGAAAGTGGTGGTATTACACAGCATATTGGTGCTTACGGGGTTCAGTTGGATAATGGACAAAAAATAGCGTTCTTGGATACTCCAGGTCACGAGGCCTTTACGGCAATGCGTGCACGTGGTGCTCAAGTAACGGATATTGCAATTATAGTTGTTGCGGCAGATGATGATATTATGCCTCAAACAAAAGAAGCTATTAGTCATGCACAAGCGGCTGGAGTTCCTATAATTTTTGCAATAAATAAAATAGATAGACCTACTGCAAATCCAGATAAAATTAAGGAAGGTTTAGCGCAGATGAACTTATTGGTTGAAGATTGGGGTGGAAAAATTCAGTCTCAAGATATTTCAGCTAAAAAGGGAACTGGTGTTAAAGAGCTTTTAGAGAAAGTTTTATTGGAGGCTGAGTTGTTAGAGCTTAAAGCAAATCCTAAAAAGTTAGCTTCAGGTACAGTAGTAGAGGCGTTCTTGGATAAAGGTAGAGGTTATGTTTCTACAATTTTAGTACAAGCCGGTACTTTAAAAATAGGTGACTATGTATTAGCTGGTACTTGTAGTGGTAAAATTAAGGCAATGCAAGATGAACGTGGTAATAATGTTCAAGAGGTTGGTCCTTCTACACCAATATCTATTTTAGGTTTAGATGGTGCACCACAGGCAGGTGATAAGTTTAATGTGTTAGAGGATGAGCGTGAGGCTAAGCAAATTGCTTCTAAGCGTTCTCAATTACAAAGAGAGCAATCTGTGCGTACGCAGCGTCATATTACTTTAGATGAAATTGGTAGACGTATTGCTTTAGGTGACTTTAAAGAGCTTAATATTATTCTTAAGGGTGATGTTGATGGTTCTGTTGAGGCACTTACAGATTCTTTCCAGAAACTTTCTACTGAAGAAATACAAGTAAATATTATACACAAAGCTGTTGGTCCTATTACGGAGTCAGATGTATTGTTAGCTTCTGCTTCAGATGCAATTATTATTGGGTTTAATGTAAGGCCAATGGGTAATGCAAGAGCAATTGCAGAAAAAGAGGAAATAGATATTAGAATGTATTCTATTATTTATGCTGCAATTAATGATCTTAAGGATGCAATGGAAGGTATGCTTTCCCCAGAAATGAAAGAGGAGATACTTGGTACTGCAGAAATACGTGAGACCTTTAAGATATCTAAGGTGGGTACAATTGCAGGTTGTATGGTATTAACAGGTAAATTGGTTAGGAATGCAGGTATACGTTTAATACGTGATGGTGTTGTAATTTACACAGGAGAACTTGCTTCTTTAAAACGATTTAAGGATGATGCTAAAGAAGTTGCTAAAGGGTATGATTGTGGACTTCAGGTTAAAAACTACAATGATATTAAGGAAGGTGATATAGTTGAAGCTTTCCAAGAGGTAGCGGTTAAAAAGAAATTGAAATAATAATTTCTAAATCATATAAAAAAAGCGACTCAGAAATGAGTCGCTTTTTTGTTTTATGTTAATCTAGTATTTATTCCTTTTGATTAGATATTAATACTGCTGAAGGGTATTTTGTTTTAACTGTCTTTAGCTTCTGGTTGGCTTCCCTTATGTTGTTGAAATTGCCAAGCGTAATGCTGTGTATGTTTTGGTTGCTTTTTAGCTTAGTGCTCATTCCTGGGAAATTCCTTTTTGCTTCAGATTTTATTTTATTCGCTTCGGCTATGTTTGTGCTTTGGTGTATTTGTATGGCAAAGGGAGGGGCTAGTAATGTGTTTTGGTTAACTGTTGTTGTTTTGTTTTCTTCTTCGTTTATTGATATTTCGCTTTCTTGTGCAAAACATAGTGTAGAGAAAAAAGTCAGAAAAAATAGACTGATGTAGATCTTTGTTGTTTTCATATGTATTGGGTTTTGTTTCTTATAAAATTAGTGTTTTATTTTGTTGCATAAAAATGTTGTCTATTTATCGGTGTATAATAGGTGGTTCGGCTTTAGATTGTGTTTTTTTATTTTTCTTACTGGTTAGCTATTAAAATGGTATTCGTTTGTGTTGTGTCTTAGTAAGCTGTGTGGTAAAACTTATTGTTGGGGCTTCCGGTGTTTATTTTGCAATTTTATTTGTTACTCTCTCTCTCTTTCTCTCTCTTTCTGTGTTTATAGGTTATTTTTTAAGATTCTTATGTTGCTTGCTGTTGGTGTTTTCTTGTTGGTTGGGTTGGATATGTAAAAAAAAACTCAGGTGTAATATTGGTGTGTGGTGTCTTTATTTGCTTAACATTGAATTTGTGATTTCGTTTTATATAAGTAAGTTTTTAATTTGTTCAATTAGGTTATAAAAAAAAGAGCGACCCATTTCTGGATCGCTCTTTTAATTGTGTTTGTATAGATTATTTTTCCTTTTGGTCTGCAATTAAAAATGCGTTAGGATACTTTTTGTGTACTTCTATTAGTTTTTGTTGAGCTTCAAATTTTGTGTTAAATTTTCCTATTCTCACCTTGTAATTTGGTTGGTCAAAACTAATTTCTGAAAACCAGTTTGTAAAGCTTTCTTGTACTTCACTTTTTTTGCTGTTAGCTTTACTGGGGCTTTGACTAGAATGTATTTGTATAGTGTAGTATTTTGATGTTTTATTGCTTTCAGTGTATAAATCTAAAAGCTTCTCAAGGCTTTTGTCTTGCTTTATAGTAATGTCTCCTTCTTGAGCAAAACAAAAAGTGCTTAGGGTAAGACATATTATGCTTGTATAAAGTGTTTTCATTAGTTGTGCGTGTTAATATTAATAAGCTTATGCAAATGTAAATTATTATAAATCAAACATAACGCATAAATATTATTTAGAACAATTATAAATTATAAATTATCAATCCCTTAACATTTCCAAATTTAAGTCTATGTCGTATTTTTGCGTTCAATTTAAGAAGCGATATAGGGCGTGTGCCTGTTATATAGTAATTATCGTGCCAGGATTTCGATAGAAATATTTTAAATATGAAAAAGGTTTTATACCGTAATCAACTTTCTAAATTTTTGGGTGTCAATCTGATAGCTGCAATGCTATTTTCAGTATCCCTATTTTCTCAATCAGAAAATGCTGATCCTGCAAAGGGGAAACAGATCTTTAATCAAAATTGTGCATCATGCCACTCTTTGGATAGAAAAGGAACTGGTCCTGCTTTAAGGAATGTGGAGTCTCGTTTAGAGGAAGAAGGTTTGGATCGTGAGTGGATTTATGCGTGGGTTAAAAATAGTTCAGGTGTTATTAAGTCTGGGGACTCTTATGCTAATAAGATTTTTGCAGAGTATAACAATACTGCAATGACTGCTTTTCCTACATTAAGTAATGGAGATATTGATAATATCTTGGCTTATACAGCTGCAGTAGAAGAAAAGCCTGCTGCTAGTGCTGCTGTTCCTGTTTCAGGTGATGTATCAGGTGGTTCCTCTAGTGGGGTTTCTAATGAGATTATCTTAGGAGCGTTGGCTTTGGTTTTTGCGTTGTTGGTTGCTATGTTATTTATGGTTAATAAGACTTTGCGTAACATTGCTAAAGCTAATGGTATTGATGTTGAGAGAGAAAGAGCTGAAAAACGAATTCCTATTTGGAAAGCGTTTGTTCAAAACCAGTTTTTGGTTTTGGTTTCTGTTGTATTCTTGTTGTTAACTAGTGCTTACTTTGTATATGGTTACTTTATGCAAGTGGGTATAGATCAGGGTTACGAGCCAGTTCAGCCAATTCATTTTTCTCATAAAGTTCATGCTGGAGATAATAAGGTAGATTGTAAGTATTGTCATTCTTCTGCTAGGGTTTCTAAGACTTCGGGTATTCCATCTTTGAATGTTTGTATGAATTGTCATAAATCGATATATGAGTACAAGGGTAATCCAGAGGGTCCTTCTCAGTCTGATATTGAAAATGGTTATACAAATGAGTTCTATACTAAGGAGATTAAAAAACTTTATGCTGCTGTTGGTTGGGATGAAGAAGGTCAAAAATATACTGGTGAGTCTAAGCCTGTAGAATGGGTTAGAATACATAATTTACCAGATTTTGTTTACTTTAATCACTCTCAGCACGTAAGTGTTGCTGGAGTTGAGTGTCAGACATGTCACGGTCCAATTGAGGAGATGGAAGTTGTTAGTCAGCATGCTCCATTAACTATGGGGTGGTGTATTAACTGTCATAGAGAAACAAATGTGAAAATGGAAGGTAATGCTTATTATGATAAAATTCATGAAGAGCTTTCTAAAAAGTATGGTGTAGGGAAGCTTACGGCTGCTATGCAAGGTGGTTTAGAATGTGGTAAGTGTCACTATTAATTGATTGTAAAAGAAGATAATTTCAGATATATCGTATGTCATCAAACAAAAAATATTGGAAAAGCGAAGCGGAGTTAAATCCTAACGATTCCATTGTTGAGGCGCTAAAACAGAACGAATTTGTTCAGGAGATACCTGTTGAAGATTTCTTAGGTGATAAGGAAGGTTTAGCAGCAAGTTCTACTAATAGAAGGGATTTCTTAAAGTATGTAGGTTTTAGTACTGCTGCTGCAACAATGGCTGCTTGTGAAGGGCCGGTTGTAAAATCAATACCTTATGTTGTTCAGCCAGATCAAATTATACCTGGTGTTGCTAATTATTATGCAACAACAATAGCAGATGGTTTTGACTTTGCAAGTGTTTTGGTAAAAACTCGAGAGGGTAGGCCAATAAAAATTGAAAATAATACAGATGCTAAAGTAAACGGGTCCGCAAATGCTCGTGTGCAAGCTTCTGTTTTGTCATTATATGATAGTAAGAGATTGCAGGGTCCTGTATCTAAAGGGGGGGCTGTTGAGTGGTCTGCTTTAGATGGTGTGGTTAAGTCAAAATTAACTGCGTTGAAGGGTTCTGGTAAGCAAATTGCATTATTAACGCAAACTTACGCTAGTCCATCTACTTCTAGATTGATTGCTGAGTTTAAGGAGGTTTACGGTGAAAATGTAAATCATGTTACTTATGATGCTATTTCTGCTGATGCTGCATTAAATGCTTTTGAGGAAAAGTATGGTGAAAGAGCATTAGCTGATTATAACTTTGAGAAAGCTGAGTTGATTGTTTCTTTTGGAGCAGATTTTCTTGGTGATTGGCAAGGTGGTGGATATGATAGTGGGTATTCTGCTGGTCGTGTTCCAAAAAATGGAAAAATGTCAAGGCACATTCAGTTTGAGGCAAATATGTCGTTAACTGGTGCTAATGCAGATAAAAGAGTGTTGTTGACTCCTACACAGCAGAAAATTGCTTTAGCTAAATTTTACGCTAAAGTAATGAATGTGTCTGTAGGTGGTGAGTTGCCTGCTGCTGTAGAAAAAGCTGTTTTAGCTACTGCAGAAGAGTTTAAAAAGGCTAAAGGTAAAGCTGTTGTTGTAACAGGTTTAGATGATAAAGATGCTCAAGCGATTGTGTTGGCAATTAATGAAAAGCAGTCTAGTGTTGCTTTTGATGCTAAGGCACCAAAATATGTAAGACAAGGTAGTGTTAAGGCTGTTGCTGAATTAATGGTAGATATGAAAGCCGGTAAGGTGGGTCTGCTTATTATGGATGGCGTAAACCCTGCTTATACAATGCCAAATTCGGCTGAGTTTACAGATGCATTGTCTAAGGTAGATTTGTCTGTTGCTTTTTCACAAAGTAATAATGAGACTGTAGCTGTTTCTACTTATGCTGCTGCTGCTCCTAATTACTTAGAGTCTTGGGGTGATGTTCAAATTAAAAAAGGACATTATGCATTAATACAGCCAACAATTAAAGAGATTTTTGATACGCGTCAATTCCAATCATCGTTGCTAGTTTGGATGGGATCTGATAAGACGTATTATGATTATATTAAGGAAACTTGGAGTTCTTCTGTGTTAGGAGACGGAAAGTGGAATCAGGCGTTACATGATGGTGTTTATAAAGCACCTGCGACTATTGTAGATGTTGTTGAGGAAACTGTTGCTTCAGTTGTTTCTGAAGAAGAGTCGATAGTGTCATCTCTAGTAGATTTATCTATGGCGGCTTCTAAGTTATCTAAGGCATCTTCATCTGGTATGGAGTTAGCTTTTTACTCTAAGGTGGGTATGGGAGATGGTCAGCAGGCTAATAATCCATGGTTGCAAGAGTTTCCAGATCCAATTACTAGAGTATCTTGGGATAATTATGTTACTGTATCTAAAGCTGATGCTGAAAAGTTAGGTCTTGTTAATGATCATGTGGCTAACGGTGGTTTAGATGGTAGTAAGGTAAACCTTAAAGTGGGAGATGTTGAGTTAAAAGAGGTTCCAGTAATTATTCAGCCAGGTCAAGCGCCAGGTTCTGTTGGGCTTTCTTTTGGTTACGGAAGAAAATCTGGTTTACAAGCAGAAATGCAAACTGGTGTTAATGCGTATGCATTATATCAAGGAGGTGTTTCTAATCAATCTGTATCTGTGTCTAAAGCAGAAGGTATGCATGAGTTTGCTTGTGTGCAGCTTCATAAGACATTAATGGGTAGAGGTGATATTATCAAAGAAACTACATTAGAAATTTTTAATACTAAAGATCACGCAGAATGGAATCCAGTTCCTCAGGTATCTTTAAATCATAACGAAGTAGATGCTGTTTCAGTTAGTCTTTGGGATGATTTTGATCGTTCTGTTGGTCATCACTTTAATTTATCAATAGATTTAAACGCATGTACTGGTTGTGGGGCTTGTGTTATAGCTTGTCACGCTGAAAATAATGTGCCTGTTGTTGGTAAAGATGAAGTGCGTAAGTCTAGGGATATGCACTGGTTGCGTATAGATAGATATTATTCTTCTGAAGATACTTTTGAAGGAGATAATGTTAAGAAAGATGAATTTGATGGTTTAACTGGAGATAAAGGTTCTTTAAGTGGATTTGGTGAGTTGGAAGATCCTTCTGCTAATCCTCAAGTAGCTTTTCAGCCAGTAATGTGTCAACACTGTAATCACGCTCCATGTGAAACAGTTTGTCCTGTTGCTGCAACATCTCACAGTAGACAAGGTCAAAACCATATGGCGTATAATAGATGTGTTGGTACAAGATATTGTGCAAACAACTGTCCGTATAAAGTACGTCGTTTTAACTGGTTCTTGTATAACAACAATGACGAGTTTAATTACCATATGAATAATGATTTAGGAAAAATGGTAATTAATCCAGATGTAAATGTTCGTTCTCGTGGAGTAATGGAGAAATGCTCTATGTGTATTCAAATGACTCAAAAGTCTATTTTGGATGCTAAGAGAGACGGACGCACA